>NZ_JBVJLZ010000010.1:0-200365 GCF_055584465.1 Dyella sp. NPDC103356 | reverse complement strand
CCCGATCCCATCCCGAACTCGGAAGTGAAACGCAGCTGCGCCGATGGTAGTGTGGCATTGCCCATGCAAGAGTAGGTCACCGCCAGGGGCTTTATTTAAAAACCCGTCTCGATTTCGAGGCGGGTTTTTTCTTGTTGCGGTTCGGGTCGAAGACCCGCACTGCAACAGGTCACCGCCAGGGGCTTTATACTGAGAAACCCGCATCAATCGATGCGGGTTTTTCTTTGTTGCTGTGCAAGTCGAAGGCGCACACTGTTACCTCGACCCTCCCACTCGTCATCCCGGCGCAGGCCGGGATGACGAGTAGGGGAGGCTGAGGTTATTTGAGGTTCCCCTCTCGGACAGGCGCTACGGTCGCGACTGAAGTCGCTCCTACAAGCTAGCCGGGCCTGCCTGAGTTTGTAGGAGCGACTTCAGTCGCGACCGCCACCTCCCAACATCACCGTGCACTCGGTCGTCGCCCGGCCCGTACCTTGGAATACGATACGCCATCGAATCACGAGGACACTCAATGCTGGATCTAGTCGGAGGTTGGCTAGTCGGCCTTCTATTGCAGGGCCTATACGAACTAGGCTTCCGTTCGGTAGCCCAGCTCCGCCCCATGGAACAGCTTCGCCGCAAACCCAGACATTGGGCGGCGATTGTCTGGTGGGCCATCTTCGGAGCGGCGGCCGGCGATATCAGCTTGTTTGTCTTGCCCACGCGACTCGCCACCGGAGCATGGAGCATCGCTATTGCCCTGCTAGTTCCCTTGCTCGCCGGACTGGCCGCGTTCCTGCTGAGTGGCTGGCACAGAAGTCGTTTCGCCTGCGGCTATGTCTTCGCATTAGCCTTCATCCTGTTGCGATACTGGCTTGTAACCCAGGGCTGAAACATACCCTACGGAAGCGCATGTCCCGCTCCCCTATTAGAATGGCCGTCTTGTTGAATCATCGAGGTCCTCCGTGATCATCCATCCCAAGGTTCGTGGCTTTATCTGCATCACTGCGCATCCGGTCGGCTGCGAGAAAAACGTGCTCGAGCAAATCGAGATCACCAAGGCTGCCGGCGTTTCCGCGTCGGGTCCCAAGCGTGTGCTGGTGATTGGTGCATCCACGGGCTATGGACTGGCATCGCGTATCACTGCGGCGTTCGGTTACGGCGCGGCAACCCTCGGTGTGTTCTTCGAGAAGCCGTCCAGCGATACCAAGACCGGTACCGCCGGTTGGTACAACTCCGCCGCATTCGACAAGCTCGCCAAGCAGGCTGGCCTGTACAGCAAGTCGATCAATGGCGACGCGTTCTCTGACGAAACTCGCGCGCGTGCGATCGAGTTGATCAAACAGGAGATGGGCGGCCAGATCGACCTGGTGGTTTATTCGCTGGCATCGCCCGTGCGCAAGCTACCGGCTACCGGTGAACTCGTTCGCTCTTCGCTCAAGACCATCGGTGAAACATTTACGGCATCGTCGGTCGACACCAATCGCGACACCGTCGTGCAGGTATCGGTGGAACCCGCGACCGAGCAGGAGATCAAGGACACCGTCACCGTCATGGGTGGCGAAGACTGGGCGCTGTGGATCGAAGCGTTGAGCAAGGCGGGCGTGCTCGCCGATCACGCCAAAACCGTGGCTTATAGCTACGTCGGCACGGAAATCACCTGGCCGATCTATTGGCACGGCACGCTGGGCCAAGCCAAGCAGCATCTGGACAACACCGCGCGCAACCTGCGCAGCCAGTATGCCGCACAGCATCTCGACGCCTATGTCGGCGTGATGAAGTCCGTCGTCACCCAGGCCAGCGCTGCCATTCCGGTGATCCCGCTTTACGTCTCCATGGTGTTCCGAATCATGAAGGAGAAGGGCATCCACGAAGGCACGATCGAGCAGATCAACCGTCTGTTCCATGATCGCCTGTACCGTCAGGACGCCAAGGCACCGGACACCGATAGCGAAGGCCGCCTGCGCCTGGACGACTGGGAGCTGCGCGACGATGTGCAGCAGGCCTGCAAGGACATGTGGCCGACCGTGACCACCGATAATCTGTGGGAACAGACCGACTACGCAGGCTACAAGCAGGATTTTCTGCGCCTGTTCGGTTTCAAGCGCAAGGACGTCGACTACGATGCCGACGTCGATCCGAACGTGACCTTCGACGTCGTCGAGCTGTAACTCCAAGTCACCGATGACCCCGTGTTGTGCCGGACCGCGCAGGTCCGGCGCAGTCGATGAAGGACGCATCGCATGAATCTCGCGCTGTTTGATTTCGACGGAACGATCACGACTCGCGAGATGTATCGCGACTTCATCCAGGTCGCCGTGCCGCGACATCGTCGTGCGTTCGGAGCCTTCCTGTTCGCTCCCATGGTGGTGGGCTACAAGCTCGGCTGGATCTCCGGCTCGGTGATTCGCGCGGCAGTGGTCGCCTATGGGTTGCGTGGTGTTACCGAAGTGGCGATCGATGAAGCCGGCAAGCGCTTCGCGCGCGATACCTTGCCTGGCGTCCTGCGCGTCAACGCCATGGAACGGATCCAATGGCACAAATCCCAGGGCGACCGTATCGTGGTCGTCTCCGGTGCGCTGGACGTCTATCTCTCGCATTGGTGTCGCGAGCATGAGCTCGAGCTGATATGCACCTCGCTCGAAGCAAAAGATGGCCGTTTGACCGGTCGCCACCGCGGTAAACAATGTGTAGGCAAGGAAAAAGCGCAACGCATCATGCAGGCGCTCGACCTTCAGACATTCCCCACGATCTACGCCTACGGCGACACCAAGGAAGACCTGGATATGCTGGGCCTGGCGCACAAGAAGTTCTATCGTTGGTGCGAAATGGGTTGATGGCTCCCAGACACTGGCGCCATGATGACCATGTAATACGCCGTGCCGGAGGAACGATGGATCCACGACTCAACCGACGCCAGGAAGAACTGGTGGCGATCGTGCAGCGCGAAGGCTTCGCCGCGGTGGACCAGCTCGCCGCGCATTTCGACGTCGCACCGCAGACGATCCGTCGCGATCTGAACCTGCTGGCCGATTGCGGTCTGCTCCGTCGCTATCACGGTGGCGTGGGTGCACCGTCGAGCGTGGAGAACGTCGCCTATGCCGCGCGCCAAGGTCTACAGCAGGCGGAAAAGCAGCGTATCGCGGCATCGATAGCCAGCCAGATCCCGGACGGCGCGTCGCTTTTCATCAATCTGGGCACGACCAACGAAGTGGTCGGCCGCGCCCTGCTCGAACATCGCGGCCTGCGCGTCATCACCAACAACCTCAATATCGCGATCGCGCTCAGCGACAACCCGACCTTCGAGGTCATCGTCGCTGGCGGGGTAGTGCGCGGCCGCGATCATGGCGTCACCGGCGAAGCGACGATCGAGCTGGTCCGCCAGTTCAAGGTGGACTACGGCATCATCGGTATTTCCGGTATCGAACTCGACGGTACGCTGCTTGATTTCGATTTCCACGAAGTGCGCGTCGCCCAGGCGATCATCGAGCACTCGCGCCAGGTGTTCCTGGGCGCGGACCACAGCAAGATCGGCCGTAACGCCATGGTGCGGCTCGGCGACTTCTCGCACGTCGATGCGTGGTTTACCGATCGTCAGCCGCCGGAGGCACTCTTGCCCGTACTCGAAGCGGCCGGCACCCAGCTACACATTGCCGAAGGCGACCCCGAGTAGCGCCTTTCCCAGGGTTCGCTGCGGTGCAGCGTGTCATGTTCGTTATTGTTCGAATATGCTCGTTTATACGCAGGCGACCGGCCTGCTGATCGTGAAATGTTCGTATACGAGCATTCGGGCCTGCATGGGGCCTCACCCTCAGCGCCGTTTCGCCCTCCCGCAGGCGAATGGAGTGGGTGATGGTCGAGCACGTGGTCGAGCAGGTCGATGTACTGGTGGTCGGCGGTGGCGTGAACGGCGTAGGCATCGCCCGCGATGCCGTGGGCCGAGGACTCTCCGTCTGGCTGTGCGAGCGTGACGACCTGGCGGCGCACACCTCCAGTGCCAGCACCAAGCTGATTCATGGTGGCCTGCGCTATCTCGAACAGTTCGAGTTCGCCCTGGTCGGCAAGGCCTTGGCCGAGCGCGAGGTGCTGCTACGTGCGGCGCCGCACATCATCTGGCCGTTGCGCTTCGTCCTGCCCCATCAGCCGCACCTGCGGCCGGCCTGGATGATTCGCATCGGTTTGTTCCTCTACGACCATCTGGGTCGCGGTCGTCGCACCTTGCCTGGCTCGCGTCGGGTCCGCTTCGGCAAGCATGTCACCGGCGAACCGTTGCGCGACGAATTCACTCAAGGCTTCGTCTATTCCGACGCCTGGGTGCAGGACGCACGCCTGGTCGTGCTCAACGCCATGGATGCCGCGCGTCGCGGTGCGAAGATCGAAACACATACGCGCTGTGTCAGCGCGACACGCGAAAGCGATGGTTGGGTGGCCGAGTTGGAATCGCGCGACGGGCGTCGCTACACCGTGCGCGCAAAAGCGCTGGTGAATGCGGCAGGACCATGGGCTGCTTCGTTTCTCGACAACGTTGCGCACATCAAACACGAGCACTCGCTGCGTCTGATCAAAGGCAGCCACATCGTCGTGCCGAAGCTGTACGACCATCGCTACGCCTATATCTTCCAGCAACCGGATCGCCGCATCGTCTTTGCCATTCCCTACGAGCGCGATTTCACGCTGATCGGCACGACCGACATCGAGTACAAGGACGATCCCTCGCATCCGGTCATCAGCGACGAAGAGACGCATTATCTCTGCGATGCGGCCAATCGTTATTTCAAGAAGCAGCTGACCGCCGCCGATGTCGTGTGGAACTACAGCGGCGTGCGTCCTCTGTTGCAGGACGAAGCGGGTAGCGCGTCGGAAGTCACGCGCGACTATCAGCTCGATCTCGACACGAATGGACCACCGCTGCTCAATGTCTTCGGCGGGAAGCTCACCACATTCCGCAAGCTGTCCGAAGAAGCGGTCGATCGGCTCGCTCCGTTGCTCGGTAACAACAAGCCGGCATGGACGGCCGATGCGAAACCGCTACCGGGCGGCGGTGAACGCGATATCGACGGCTTGCTCGAAGACATTCGTTCGAGTCGTCCTTGGCTGTCCGAAGCCTTTGCATGGCGACTCGTGCACAGCTACGGCACACGTGCGCGTGACCTGCTTGGCGAAGCCGGCAGCCTCGCTGCGCTGGGCGAGCATTTCGGCGCCGATCTGTATCAGGCGGAAGTCGATTACCTGGTGCGTCACGAATGGGTGACAGAGGTCGAGGATATTCTGTGGCGTCGTAGCAAGCTGGGTTTGCGCATCGAAAAAGAAGGCGTCGCACGCCTCGCGGCCTACCTGGAAAAACGTGCATAAAAACCCCTGGCGGGGCCATTCCGTGAACCGATGGAGAGAGGGATCATGCGGCAGCAAATCGGCGAGTTGATATCTGAAGCCTTGGCCATGTTCATCATCATCGCCTTTGGCGATTCGGTGGCATGTATGTACGTGCTCTACGACCCGAGCCCCTACCAGAACGCCTATTGGGGCGTCTGCATCGCCTGGGGCCTGGCGGTGACGATCGCGATCTACGCCACCGGCTCGGTCTCGGGAACACATGCCAATCCGGCAGTGACGCTAGCGCTGGCCTTGTTCCGCGATTTCTCATGGTCGAAGGTTGTGCCGTACTGGATCGCGCAGGTGATCGGTGCCTTCCTCGGAGCAAGCGTCGTCTACGTGTTGTTTGGCCCGGTGATCGACCATTACAACGAGGTGCATCAGCTCACCCGCGAGGCCGGAGGGGCCGCCGGGGTTTTCTTCACGCATCCGGGCTTGGCGATTACGCCGATGCATGCGTTGCTGGATCAAATCATCCTCACCGCGTTTCTACTGTTCGGCATCTTCGCGATCACCGAGCAGTACAACGAGATGGCGCCGGGCGCTAACTCCGGTGCGTTGATGATCGGTCTGCTGGTAGCGACGATCGGTGCATCGATGGGTTATCTCGAAGCCTGGGCGATCAATCCGGCGCGTGATTTCGGCCCGCGTCTTTTTGCGTATTTCGCTGGTTGGGGACGCTCGGCGTTGCCCAGCCCGGACAACTACTGGTGGGTGCCGATCGTCGGTCCGCTGATCGGCGGTGTCGTCGGTGGCGCAGCCTATCAGTATCTCGTGCATCCGTTCCTGCCGGCACGTCAGCGCGCGCTCGAACAACAGCGCCAGTCGGCTTCCGTCAATTCGGCTCAGTGAGGCGAGACATGAACAAGCGATACATACTGGCGATCGATCAGGGCACTACCAGCTCGCGCACCATCCTGTTCGATCACGACGGCAATATCGTCGGCACCGCACAGCGCGAATTTCCGCAGATCTTTCCGCAGCCGGGCTGGGTCGAACACAACCCGCGCGAGATCATGACCAGCGTGCTGGTCACGATGACCGAGGTGATCAATCAGACCGGCGTCGATCCGGCCAGCATCAATGGTATCGGCATCACCAATCAGCGCGAAACCGCCGTAGTCTGGGACAAGACCACGGGCCAGCCGATCTACAACGCCATCGTGTGGCAATCGCGCCAGACCGCGGAAATCTGCGAGCAGATCAAGGCGGATGGTCATGATGGGTTATTCCGCGAAAAGACCGGGCTATTGGTCGACGCTTATTTTTCCGGCACCAAGGTCAAGTGGATACTCGACAAGGTCGAGGGTGCACGCGAGCGTGCAAAGAAAGGCGAGTTGCTGTTCGGAACGATCGACACCTGGCTGATCTGGAATCTCACTGGCGGCAAGGTACACGTCACCGATTACACCAACGCCTCGCGCACCTTGATGTACGACATCTACAAGCGCGAATGGGACGACGAGCTGCTCAAGATACTCGACGTGCCGCGTGCGATGTTGCCCGAGGTGAAGTCGTCGAGCGAGGTCTATGGCAACGTTCAGGCCAAGCATTTCTTTGGCCATGAAGTGCCTATCGCGGGCATCGCCGGCGATCAGCAGGCGGCGCTGTTCGGGCAGGCGTGTTTCGAGCCGGGCATGGCCAAGAATACCTACGGCACTGGCTGCTTCATGCTCATGAATACGGGCGACAAGGCGGTTCGTTCCAAGAACGGTTTGCTCACGACGATTGCCTGGGGTGTCGATGGCAAGGTCGAGTATGCATTGGAAGGCAGCATCTTCGTCGCCGGCTCGGTGATCCAGTGGTTGCGCGATGGTTTGCGCATGTTGGGCAAGGCAAGCGATTCGCAGGACTATGCTGAACGGGCGCGCGACAACGACGGCGTTTATTTCGTACCGGCGTTTGTTGGCCTGGGTGCGCCGTATTGGCGCAGCGATGTGCGCGGCGCGGTGTTCGGTTTGTCGCGTGGCACGACCAAGGAGCAGTTCATCCGCGCCGCGTTGGAGTCGATGGCGTATCAGACGCGCGATGTGCTTGAGGCCATGCAGAGCGACTCGGGGATTCAGTTGAAGGAGCTGCGCGCGGACGGCGGCGCGATCGCCAACGATTTCATGGCGCAGTTCCAGGCGGATATTCTCGATGTAACGCTCCTGCGTCCGAAAGTGCAGGAAACGACGGCGCAGGGCGCTGCGTATCTTGCCGGGCTTGCCGTGGGCTTCTGGGAGAGTCGAGACGATATTTCCAGGCGCTGGGCAGTGGATCGTCAGTTCAAGCCGTCGATGCAGAAGGATCGGCGTGAAGAGCTGTATGCGGGGTGGAAGCAGGCGGTGCAGGCGACGATGGGGTTCAAGCCGGCTAAGGATAAGATCGAGTGAAGAACCTCCTCATACTCGTCATCCCGGCGCAGGCCGGGACCCAGTGGCTTCGGTTTTAGGTTTTCGCGATAGAGCAGAATTTATCGTCTCTCGCGATAACCGATCGCAAAGCCACTGGGTCCCGGCCTGCGCCGGGATGACGATATATGGGGAGTTCTCGCAAGGTTGGAAAAGAAAAGGCCTCCGGAGATCGGAGGCCTCATCAAATCAAGAAAACAAAACTTTAGATCGCGTAACCAAACTGATCCGCAAATTCCTTGGCAAACTCAGCATACGTAAACCGCTGATTCTGCGTCCCCGGGTGCTCCACCTTCAGCGCACCCATCAACGAAGCCATACGACCCACGGTCGGCCAATCCTTGCCCTTCATGATGCCGAAGATCAGCCCGGCGCGATAAGCATCACCACAGCCAGTCGGATCGACCACCTGACGCTCGCGCGCCGGCGGAATCTCATGCGTCGTACCATCGGCAAGATGAATCAACGACCCACGCGGCCCCTGCGTCACGATGTACGCATCGACGCGCTGCGCGATCTCCGCCGCAGTCCAACCCGTGCGTGACTGCAACAACTGCGACTCGTAATCGTTGACGATCACATAGGTCGCCTTTTCGATCATCGAGCGGAACTCGTCGCCGTTGAACAACGGCATCGCCTGGCCCGGATCGAAAATGAAAGGCACCTTGCGCGACGCGAATTCGTCGACATGCTGCAGCATCGCTTCGCGGCTGTCCGGCGCAACGATTGCAAAAGTCACTTCAGGAATATCGCGCACATGGTTTTCGTGCGCGCTCGACATCGCACCCGGATGGAATGCGGTGATCTGGTTGTTATCCAGGTCGGTCGTGATGAAGCACTGCGGCGTGAACTGCTCGTCGTACACGCGCACGTAGTCCATGCGGATGCCGAACTCTTCCATGTGCTGACGATACGGCGCGAAGTCCTGGCCGACGGCAGCCACCGGCAACGGATCGGCGCCAAGCAGTTTCAGGTTGTACGCGATGTTGCCGGCGCAACCGCCGAACTCGCGACGCATGCGCGGCACCAGGAACGACACATTCAGGATATGCACCTGATCGGGCAGGATGTGATTCTTGAACTGGTCCTGGAACACCATGATGGTGTCATAGGCCAGCGATCCGCAGATAACGGCAGACATGGTGCGTGAAAGCCCCCGAGCTGGTGAAAAGTGAGATGAAAGCGGCCGCGTCGCATCCCGTTACCCCGGGTTCGGCCAAACCCGGGGATAGTACCTTTATCCGTTCGCCAGGGCGAATATCTGTCTTTTTTCTGACCTCGCTCCGAAGGCAGAAAATGCACTTATCACCGCGATCTACAAGGGTTTCTTAACGAGATACTCCTTGCGTGGAGGGTGCGGCGACACTAAACTGGCTCGCTTACTTTTTAGCCAGACCAGGGTGTACGGCGGCCACATGTTCAAGAAGTTTCGCGGGATCTTTTCTAACGATATCTCCATCGACTTGGGCACGGCCAACACGCTCATTTATGTGCGTGGTCAGGGCATTGTGCTGAACGAGCCTTCGGTGGTGGCCATTCGTCAGGACCGTGGTCCGGGCGGTCCGCGCGCTGTCGCAGCCGTCGGTAGCGATGCGAAGAAGATGCTGGGCCGAACCCCGGGCAATATCGCCACCGTCCGCCCGATGAAGGATGGCGTGATCGCCAACTTCTCGATGACCGAGGCGATGCTGCAGCATTTCATCAAGCAGGTGCACCGTTCGCGTCTGCTGCGCCCGAGCCCCCGCGTGCTGGTCTGCGTGCCCTGCGGCTCGACCCAGGTGGAGCGCCGCGCGATCAAGGAATCGGCCGAAGGCGCCGGCGCCCGCGACGTGTTCCTGATCGAGGAACCGATGGCCGCCGCGATCGGCGCCGGTATTCCGGTGCATGAGGCGCGCGGCTCGATGGTGCTCGATATCGGCGGCGGTACCTCCGAGGTGGCCGTCATCTCCTTGAACGGCATCGTTTATTCCCAGTCTGTCCGCGTCGGTGGCGACCGCTTCGACGAGGCGATCATCAACTACGTGCGCCGCAATCACGGCACCCTGATCGGCGAGTCCACCGCCGAGCGGATCAAGATGGAAATCGGCTGCGCTTTCCCGCAGACCGACGTGCGCGAGATCGAAATCTCCGGCCGTAACCTGGCCGAGGGCGTGCCGCGCATGTTCACCATCAACTCCAACGAGGTGCTCGAGGCCCTGCACGAGCCGCTGTCGGGCATCGTGGCGGCGGTGAAGTCGGCACTGGAACAGACCCCGCCGGAACTGTGCTCCGACGTGGCCGAGCGCGGCATCGTGCTCACCGGCGGTGGCGCGCTGCTGCGTGACCTGGACCGTCTGATCTCCGAAGAGACCGGCCTGCACGTGCAGGTAGCCGACGAGCCGCTGACTTGCGTGGCGCGTGGCGGTGGCAAGGCGCTGGAGCTGATCGACCAGCACGGTAGCGATTTCTTCGCGCCGGAATAAGCAGCAGGCCCCTCGCTCGAGGGGGTCGTCAATGCCCTCTGCCGGTCAGGCAAGAGGGCCGGGTAAGGAGCGGTACGCTTGATCTTGTCGATCGAAAACTCTTCTTTCGGCGCATCGCGGTCGCTCCGCATCCTTACCGTTCGTGTTTTCCGCCGGATACCGGTGTTCGTCCCACGCAGTACGGGTAGTCCGGTTTCATGGCGCTGACGCGCGAAGACAATTCTCCGCTGTTTGCCGGCACCGTCGCCGGCACGCTGCGTTTGATCTTTTATCTCGCGCTGGCCATGGTGCTGATGGTGCTCGACCATCGAAACGGCTGGATCTGGCGCATCCGTTACTCCATGTCGGTGGTGGTGGAGCCGGTCTATCGGCTTGCCGGCTTGCCGGCCGCGGGTATGCGCACGCTGACCGTGGCGTTTGCCGACCGCAAGCTGTTGACCGAGCAGAACCAGCGGCTGCGCGAAGACCTGTTGCTGGCCAATGCCAAATTGAACCGCATGGCCGCGGTGGCCGAGCAGAACCAGCGTCTCAAAGGCCTGCTCGACACCCAGCACAGCCTTGAGCTCAACGTGCAGCTCGCTCGCGTGATCGGCATGGACCTGGGCACCAACCAGCAGCGACTGGTGGTGAACCTGGGTGCGCGCGACGACATCAAGCAGGGCCAGGTGGTGATCGACGCGCATGGCGTGATCGGCCAGATCGTCGAAGTGCTGCCGACCACCTCGATCGTGATGCTGGTGACCGACCCCAATCACGCCACGCCGGTGATGGTGGAGCGCACCGGCCTGCGCACCGTGGCCTATGGCGTGCGCGAGGGCGACCAGCTCAGCCTGCCCAACGTGCCGATGGCCGCCGATATCCGTGCTGGCGACAAGCTGTTGAGTTCGGGCCTGGGCGGTCGCTTTCCGCCCGGGTTTCCAGTCGGTGAGGTGTTGAGCGTGGGCCAGTCGCAATCGGGCATGTTTCTCGAAGCGCGTGCACGACCGACCGCCGATATCGACCGCAGCGACGACGTGCTGATCCTGCACGATCAGGCCGAGCCGGTCGGTCCGCCGTCACCCGCCGCGCCAGTCGGCCCGCCGGCTAGCCTCGCGCCGCCGCCGGGCGAAGTCGCCGCGCCTGCCAGCGCGCGTACGGCGGCAACGCCAGCTTCGACCACTTCGGCGGTGCAGCCATGAACAAGCAGCGTCTGAGTGCCCTGTGGGTCGCCGGTACGTTGGCGTTTGCGCTGCTGTCGATGCTGGTGCCGCTGCCGGGCGTGTTGCAGCCGTTCAAGCCGTACTGGCCCGCGCTGGTGTTGATCTACTGGGCGCTCGAATCCAATGACCGCGTCAGCCTGGGGCTGGCCTTCATAGTGGGTCTGGCTGCCGATCTGCTCGACGGTCTGCTGTTGGGCGAGCAGGCGCTGCGCCTGTGTGCGATCGTTTTTATCGTGTTGCGCTTCCGCTCGCGCCTGCGCTTCTTCCCGATGTGGCAGCAGACGTTGGCGGTGTTGGCGCTGTTGGTGAACGACCGCATCTTGTTGTTGATCGTGCGCGTGTTTGCCGGCGACGCGTTGCCGCCGCCGAGCTGGTGGATCTCGCCCTTCGTCGGTGCGGCCCTGTGGCCCTTTGTGTTCCTGTTGCTCGATGACCTGCGGATGCGCCTGCGCATCCAGCAGCAATAGGCGCGCATGGCACGGCGTTCGCTCAAGGACACCCGCGGCGAAAGCGCGCTGTTCCGGCGCCGCGCGCTGGCGGGTTTTCTGCTGATCCTGATCGGGCTGGGCGCGCTGATCGGCCGCTATGTCTATCTGCAGGTCTACCACCACGACGAGTTCGCCTCCCGCTCGGAAAGCAACCGCATCAAGCCGCGCGCGATTCCGCCGGCGCGCGGGCTGATCTACGACCGCAATGGCGTGCTGCTGGCCGACAACGTGCCCGCGTTCCGCCTGGAAGTGATCCCCGAGCAGATCGACGATATGCCGACCCTGCTGGCCGAGCTAGGCAATGTGATTCCGCTCAGTGCCGACGATCTGGACAACTTCAAGAAGCAGCTCAAGCAGAACCGTCGCTTCGACAGCGTGCCGTTGAAGCTGCGCCTGACCGAGGACGAGATCGACCGCTTCGCGGTGAACCGCTGGCGCTTTCCCGGTGTGGACGTCGTGCCCTATCTGACCCGGCGCTACCCGCTGGGGCCGCTGTTTGCCCATGTGGTGGGCTACGTCAGCCGCATCGATGCGGACGATCTCAACCGGCTCGACCCGGAGCGCTACAAGGGCACCAGCCACGTGGGCCGCACCGGGCTGGAGCGTTCGTACGAAGACATGCTGCATGGCACGCCGGGCTACGAGCTGGTCGAGGTCAATGCCGACGGGCGCGTGCAGCAGGTGCTGAAAACCTATCCGCCGATACCGGGCAAGAACCTCTATCTCAGCATCGATGCACGGGTGCAGAAGGCGACGACCGATGCTTTCGAAGGTCGCCCGGGCGGCGCGGTGGCGATCGATCCGCGCAATGGCCAGGTGCTCTCCATGGTCAGCGTGCCGAGCTACGACCCCAATCTGTTCGTCAACGGCATCAGCCGCGTCGACTACAGCTCGCTGACCAATGCACCGGACAAGCCGCTGCTCAATCGCGCGCTGGTCAGCGCGTATCCGCCGGGTTCGACGGTCAAGCCGTTCCTCGCGCTGGGCGGCCTCGAATACGGTATCCGCCGGCCGGAGGACACCGTGCTGTCGACCGGTCAGTTCTGCATTCCGGGGCAATCGCGCTGTTACCGCGACGACACGCCCGGTGGCGACGGCACGGTCAACATGGTGCGGGCGATCCAGAAATCGACCAACACGTACTTCTACAAGCTTGCGCTCGACCTCGGCATCGATCGCCTGAGCAGCTGGATGGGCAGCCTGGGCTTCGGTGATCGGACGGGTATCGACCTGGTGGGCGAAGGTCGCGGCATCCTGCCATCGCGCGAGTGGAAGGCATCACGCAGCAAGGCAGGCTGGTTTCCGGGCGAAACCATCATTGCCGGCATCGGGCAGGGTTACTGGAACGTCACCGCGTTGCAGCTGGCGCACGCCACCGCAACATTCGCCGGACACGGCACGCCGTATGCACCGCGACTGGTCATGTCGACCCAGGACGCCGGCGTGAATGCGCAGCCGCAGCCGTTGGCCAACCCGCCGAGCGGCCCTTCGGTGATCAAGAATCCCGCGCACTGGAATACGGTCAACCAGGGCATGGAAGCGGTGATCACGGGCGGTACCGGCAAGATCGTCTTTACTGGCTTCCCTTATCTGGTTGCTGGCAAGAGCGGTACGGCCGAACGTTTCTCGCGCAAGACCGACGCCTACGACACCAACAAGAATTCGGCGTATCTGGCCAAGCGCCATCGCGCCTGGTTCATCGCCTATATGCCTGCCGATGCGCCCAAGATCGCCATGGCGGCGATGGTCGAGGCCGGCGCCTGGGGCGCGTCGGATGCCGGTCCCATCGTGCGTAAGACGCTCACGGCGTGGATTGAAACGCAGGGCGGGGCAGTGCCGCCGATGACGCCCGAAACGGCGCCGCAGGTACCTGTCGACAACGATCAACCGGAAGATGCGCCAGTCGCGACACCGGCGGACATGCCGGCCGCTCCCAGCAGCACGACTGAAGACAACGACGGAGACGCACAATGATCGAAGCGGCTCTGATGCGTTTGCGCTATTTCCTCAAGCGCATCATGACGCGCCCGCGCATCGACCTGCCGCTTGCCGGTGGTCTGCTGCTGCTCGCCTGCGCCGGCCTGGTCACGCTCTATAGCGCGGGCGGCAACAACATGGCGCTGGTGGTCGGGCAGGCCGGCCGCTTCGTCATGGGCGCGGTGCTGATGGTGGTGATCTCGCGCATCCCGCCGTCCGTGCTGCGTGGCTGGACACCGTGGCTGTATGCCGGCAGTACCGCGCTGCTGCTGGTGGTGGCTGCGCTGGGTGAAGGGCGCGGTGCATACCGCTGGCTGGATCTTGGCGTGATGCGCTTTCAGCCATCGGAACTGCTCAAGCTCACCATGCCGATGATGGTGGCCTGGTATCTGCATCCCCGCCAGCTGCCGCCGAGCTGGAAAGACATCATCGTCGTCGGCATCTTGATCGCCATACCGGCCGGTCTGATTGCCGAGCAGCCGGATTTGGGCACGGCCTTGCTGGTCGCTGGCGCGGGCGCGTTTGCGCTGTTCCTGTCGGGCATGGCCTGGTGGAAGATCGGCAGCCTGCTGGCGGCCGTGGGCGGCATGATTCCGGTGGCCTGGCACTTCCTGCACGAATACCAGCGCAACCGCGTGCGCACCTTGCTCGATCCCGAATCCGATCCGCTCGGCAACGGCTGGCACATCATCCAGTCGCAGATCGCCGTCGGCTCCGGCGGCGTCTTCGGCAAGGGCTGGCAGCACAGTACGCAGTCGCGCCTGGACTTCCTGCCCGAACACACCACCGACTTCATCTTCGCGGTGTTTTCCGAAGAGTTCGGCCTGGTCGGTGTGATCGCCATCGTGACGCTCTACGCCTTCATCATTGGCCGCTGCCTGTGGATCGCCATGGAAGCGCGCGAAACCTATTCGCGCCTGCTCGCCGGCGCGATCGGCATGAGCTTTTTCGTGTACGTCTTCGTCAACGGCGGCATGGTCGCGGGCATGTTGCCGGTGGTCGGCGTGCCGATGCCGTTGGTGAGTTATGGCGGCACATCGGCGGTGTCGTTGTTGACGGGATTCGGCGTGTTGATGTCGATCCATGCCAACCGAAAGATGCACGTGTGAGGCCGCGAAGCCGGCGGCTTTACCGCTCACCTCATGCTAGGCTCCGAGAAAGCCGTACCAAACGAAGTAGCCCATGACAATGACGTCTGTCCCACATCGTGTTTTCCGTCTGGCAGCATTCGCTGCGTTTTTCGTCAGTAGCGTCGTCGCCGCTGAAACGCACCCCGGCCAGGACAAGCTGGTCAAAGAGATAGCGTTGGAGACGGGCAAGGACCCGAAGGCGCTGAACGCATTGCTCGATGGCGCCAAGAAGCAGCAGAGCATTCTCGATGCGATCAGCCGCCCGGCCGAAGCCAAGCCGTGGAAGGACTACCGTCCGATCTTCGTCACCGACAAGCGCATCAGTGACGGCATCGCGTTCTATCGCGAGCATCGCGAGCTGATCGAAGGCATCGCGCACAAGTACCATGTCGCCCCGGAATACATCGTCGCCATCGTCGGTGTGGAAACCTCCTACGGGCGTATTACGGGCAAGTACAAGGTGCTCGATGCGCTGGTCACGCTGGGGCTGTATTACCCGCCGCGCCAGGCGTTTTTCCGCGATCAGCTCAAGGTGCTGCTGACCTTGCCCGAGAATCATCTCGCCGGCCCGGTCGATACGCTGGTGGGCTCGTATGCCGGTGCGCAGGGCTGGGGACAGTTCATGCCCTCGAGCATCCGCGATTTCGGCGTGGACGAAGACAACGACGGGCATATCGATCTGCATAATTCGCTGCCCGATATCCTGGCCAGTGTCGCTAATTATTTTGCCAAGCACGGCTGGGTCGAAGGTGGCCCGGTCGCCGAGCAGGCACAGCCCGATGCGCACGCCAAGCCGATCACCGTGAAGGATTCCACGCCGCAGTGGCCGCTGGAGCAGTTGGAGGCATGGGGCTACGCACCGCTCAAGCAGCTCAACCCCGGGCAGATGACCAGCCTGCAGTCGCTCGATGGCGCCAATGGCAAGGAATACTGGTTCACCTTCCAGAATTTCTACGTGATCACACGCTACAACCGCAGTCCGCTCTATGCCTTGTCGGTGCATCAGCTGGCACAGGCCATCGCCGACGGGGTACATGGGGGAGAAGCTCATTGATGAAGCTGCTGCGCGGACTGGCAGTTCTGGTGGTACTCGTATTGTTGGTCGGTTGCGGCGGCGGCAAGACCCGCCCAGGCAAAGCGTCTTCGTCGTCGACGACACGCAGCAGTTCAAGTGGGGGCAGCAGTGGCAGCAGCAGTGGCGGCTTCCGTGACGACATCAGCAAGTCGCAAAGCAGCCGCTATCGCGACAGCGACGATAGCGTGCCCTCTGGTCCGCCGCCGGACCTGAGCAAGCTGGTTGAGCCGACGCCGAAAAACGAGCCGCGCTCGCTGTACGGCAACAAGTCGCCGTATTCGGTGCTGGGGCGCAGCTACAGCGTGCTGCCGAGCGCCAGCGGTTACGTCGAGCGTGGCATCGCATCGTTCTACGGCAACAAGTTCCACGGCTTCAAGACCTCCAATCTGGAGGACTACGACATGTACAAGTTCAGCGCGGCGCACAAGACTCTGCCGATTCCGAGCTATGCGCGCGTGACCAACCTGGAAAACGGCAAGAGCGTGGTGGTGCGCATCAACGATCGCGGTCCGTTCCATGAAAACCGCATCATCGACCTGTCCTATGCGGCGGCGGTAAAGATCGGCGTATGGCCCAAGGGCACCGGCCTGGTCGAAGTGCGCGCGCTGGTGCCCGGCGAGCCCGACCTGCCGCCGCCCCCGCCGGCGCCTTCAGTGATAGCCGGCACACCCAAACCCGGCATTTTTCTGCAGGTGGGCGCGTTCTCCGACAATGCCAACGCCGAGCGTGTCGCGCAGCAGCTGCGCGCGGCCAATCTGGCCCCGGTACAGGTGATCGACGCCCAGATCGGCGGTCGCGCGGTGCGCCGCGTGCGGCTGGGGCCGATCAGCGACGTGGACTCAGCTGACCAGATCACTACTCAGATTGAAACCATGGGTCTGCCCAGGCCGCAGGTCGCGGTAGACTGATGCAATTGCCGCCTCATAGGGCGGCGGAGTGACGATGGTACGGTTGTTGGAGCGAAAACCTCTGACAACCGCCTCTACCTCGTCATCCCGGCGAAGGCCGGGATCCAGTGGCTTCGGTTTGTGGTTTTCGCGGTAGAGCAAATCCTTGATGACTCTCGCGACAACCAGCTGCAAAGTCACTGGATCCCGGCCTGCGCCGGGATGAGGAGGGTTGTGAGATTTTTCAAAAGTCGCTCCCCCGATATCGCTTCACCTTTTTCAGGATTTCAAGAGATCACGATGAGCCTTCTGCGCCGTACCCTTTCCTCGCTTGCCGTCGCCGCCCTGGTTGTCGGCACCGCCTTCGCCCAGCAGACGCCGACCCCGACTCCGCAGGTTCCGCACCCCACACCGGTGCCGCGTCCGGTGGTGCCCGATGCGCCGGTGCCGCCGCCGCCGGATGTGGAAGGCAAGAGCTGGGTGCTGATGGATTACGCCACCGGCCAGGTGCTCGCCTCCAAGGACCCCGACGTACGCGTCGAGCCTGCTTCGATCACCAAGGTCATGACCGATTACGTCGTGTCGGCCGAGGTCGCCAACGGCAAGGTTCACATGGAAGACAAGGTCACCATCAGCGAAAACGCCTGGCGTGGCGGTGGTGCGGGGACCGACGGCTCGACCAGCTTCATGCAGCTCAACAGCCAGGTCACGCTCAAAGACCTGCTCTACGGCATGATCATCCAGTCCGGTAACGACGCCGCCATCGCGCTGGCCGAGCATACGGCCGGCTCCGAGGGCAACTTCGCCAACCTGATGAATGCCTATGCCAAGCAGCTGGGCATGGTCAATTCGAACTTCCAGAATGCGTCGGGCTACCCGATCTCCAATCACTACACCACCGCGCGCGACATCGCGATCCTTTCGCGCGCGCTAATTCACGACTTCCCCGAGGACTACGCCATCTCGGCGATCAAGGACTTCGAGTGGAACGGCATCAAGCAGCACAACCGCAACCTGCTGCTGTGGCGCGACCCGAGCGTGGACGGCATCAAGACAGGCCATACCGCCGCCGCCGGCTTCTGCCTGGCCGCCTCGGCCAAGCAGGGCGACGCACGCATGATCGCCATCGTGATGGGTGCCAGCAGCGAAAAGGCGCGCGCCGATGCCGCCATGGCGCTGCTCAGCTACGGCTTCCGTTTCTACGAAACCCACAAGCTGTACGACAGCAACAAGCCGCTGGCTACCCCGAAGCTTTGGAAGGGCACGGAAAACCAGCTGCCGATCGGCGTGACCGATAACGTGCTGGTCACCGTCAAGCGCGGCGACTACGACAAGCTCAAGGCCGAGATGGACATCCCGGCCACGCTGATCGCACCCTTCACCAAGGGCCAGCAGATCGGCACCCTGCGCGTCACGCTCGACGGCCAGCCGGTGCAGAACGTGCCGCTGGTCGCGCTGAACGACGCGCCGCAAGGCGGTTTCTTCGCGCGCCTGTGGGACAGCATCATGCTGTGGTTCCATAGCGACAAGAAACCCGAGACAAAGTAAAGCGGAGGGCGGCACCATGCGCGATATCAGCATCGATGACCTGAAGGCCGAAGGCGGCAAGGGCTTCGAATTTCCCGGCGAACACGACATCACCGCCATCGGCAACGCCAGCGCAGAGCTGACCGTGAAGGTGCCGGAAATCCTGCTCCGGGTCGGCGTGCGCGTCGACCACGAAACCGTGCGCTACCGCGCCACCGACAAGGGCAACTACGCCTCGGTCACCGTCAGCGCCTTTTACGAGACGCGCGAGCAGTACGACGAGGCGCGCAAGGCTTTGCATGACGATCCGGATATTCGGACGACGTTGTAAGAGCGGTAAATGGTTAACAGTAAACAGTAAATGGGAAGAGCAAGGGCCGCCGGCTCTTGCTCTTTCTGTTTACCATTGACCATTTACTGTTTACCCAGCCGGGCCTTGCATCCGTCAGCCCCAGACCTCAAATCAAGCCAATCCCCGGTTCAGGCCACCCCATGTCCTTGCCCCTAAAAATTCGCCGCCTCGGCCGCCAGCCCTACGAGGCGACCTGGAACGCGATGAAAGCGTTCACGGACCAGCGCGATAGCGACACGATCGACGAACTTTGGCTGCTCGAGCACGATCCGGTGTTCACCCTGGGCCAGGCCGGCAAGATGGAGCACGTGCTGATGCCGGGGGATATCCCGGTGGTCCCGGTGGATCGGGGCGGGCAGGTGACGTATCACGGGCCGGGCCAGATCGTGGGGTATCCGCTGATCGACCTGCGCCGGGCCGGCGTGGGCGTGCGCGAGATGGTCTGCAAGATCGAGCAGGCCCTGATCGACACCATGGAGCACTGGAACATCGTCGCCGAGCGCGTCGAAGGCGCTCCGGGCGTCTATGTCGGCGGGGCCAAGGTCGGCGCGCTGGGCCTGCGCGTGCGGCGCGGCTGCAGCTTCCACGGGCTGGCCTTCAACGTCAACATGGACCTGGAACCGTTTCACCGCATCAATCCTTGTGGCTACAAGGGTTTGGCGGTCACTCAGGTGCTAGACTTGGGCGGTCCGTCGCAGCTGGCGGATGTCGAAGACGTGCTGATCGGCGAGTTCTGCCGGCAGTTCGGTTTCGATGCCGAGCCGGCCGCCCCCGTTCTCCCCGAACTCCCCGCTCGCGTAGCGGTCTGAGCCTGTCTACATGAGCGAAATGACCCCTTCCAAGGCTATCCCGATCAGCGTTGTCTCCGGTGCACCGGTCGACAAGCAATTGGGCAACGACAAGATCGCGCTCAATCGCGCGGGTTTTGACACGGCCGTGCCCGTCCTGCGTAAACCGAGCTGGATCCGCGTGCGCCTGCCGCAAGGCAATGCCGTGCAGCAGCTCAAAGCCCGTCTGCGTGAAAACTCGCTGGTGACGGTGTGCGAAGAAGCCTCCTGCCCGAACATCCACGAGTGTTTCAGCAAGGGCACCGCCACCTTCATGATTCTCGGCGAGGTCTGCACGCGCCGCTGCTCGTTCTGCGACGTGGCCCACGGCCGTCCGGCCGCGCCCGATCCGCTGGAGCCGGCACGCCTGGCCGAGACCATCCGCGACATGCGTCTGCGCTACGTGGTGATCACCTCGGTCGATCGCGACGACCTGCGCGACGGCGGTGCCGAGCATTTCGCCGCGTGCATCCGCGCCACGCGTCATGCCGCGCCGAACATCAAGATCGAGATCCTTACGCCCGATTTCCGCGGCAAGGGTCGCATGGAGCGTGCGCTGGAAGTCCTCAAGGACTATCCGCCGGACGTGTTCAACCACAACCTGGAAACCGTGCCGCATCTGTATCGCGAAGTGCGCCCGGGTGCCGATTACCAGTGGTCGCTGGATCTGCTCAAGCGCTTCAAGGCGCAGCATCCGGACGTCCCGACCAAGTCCGGCATCATGCTGGGCCTGGGCGAAACGATGGAGCAGGTGCTCGAGACCATGCGTGATTTACGCGCGCATGACGTCGACATGATCACCATTGGCCAATACCTGCAGCCGACGCCGCATCATCACCCGGTGGTGCGTTATTGGACGCCGGAAGAGTTCGAAGCGCTGCGTGAAGCGGGCGAAGCGATGGGCTTTGGCCACGTCGCTTCCGGTCCGCTGGTACGTTCGTCCTATCACGCCGACCTGCAGGCCCATGCAGCCGGTGTCACCGAGCACGCCTAAATAAGAGGCCTCATGAAATTTCGCCGCACTTCGCTTGCTCTCCTGCTCGCCCTCACCCTGACGGGCGGCCTCGGTCTCCACGCGCAATCGGCCGCTGATCTCAGCGATAGCGCCCAGCCGCGTAAAGCCTCGTCGTTGCCGCTGAAGCCCACGTTGACCGAAGCGCAGGCCGCGCAGCTGTCGGCACGCTTCCTGACGCGCTTCCATTACGACGCCCAGCCGCTCGATGACGCCATGTCGGCCAAGATCTACAAGGCCTACTTCGACGGTCTCGACGGCGAGAAGGTGTTCTTCACCCAGGAAGACATGGCGAAGTTCGCGCCGCTGAAGACGCAGTTCGACGACGCGATCTGGAACAAGGACCTGTCCGGTCCCTTCTCGGTATTCAATCTCTACGTGCAGCGCGCGGTCGATCGCATGACCTACGCGCGCGGCCTGCTCAAGCAGGGCTTCGACCTGACCAAGGACGAGAGCTACGCCTATGACCGCAAAAAGGCCGACTGGCCCAAGGACAAGGCCGAGCTCGACGACCTGTGGCGCAAGCGCACCAAGAACGACTGGCTGCGCCTGAAGCTCGCAGGCAAGAGCGACGACGATATCCGCAAGACGCTGGACAAGCGCTACGCCGGCTACATCGACCGCGTGCGCCAGCTCGACGGCGAAGACGCGTTCCAGACCTTCATGAACGCCTACGCTGAATCCACCGATCCGCATACCGATTACCTCGGCCCGCGCGCGGCGGAAAACTTCGACATCGCCATGAAGCTCTCGCTCGAAGGCATTGGTGCGGTGCTGCAGACGCGTGACGAATACACCGCGATCCGCGAGATCGTGCCGGCCGGCCCTGCGGCCAAGTCCGGCAAGGTGCACGTGGGCGACCGCATCGTGGCGATCGGCCAGGGTACCGAAGGCCCGATGACCGACGTGATCGGCTGGCGCGTCGACGACGTGGTCAAGCAGATTCGCGGCAAGAAAGACACCACGGTGCGCCTGGAAATCCTGCCTGCCGATGCGGGCGTGGACGGCAAGCACGAAATGATCAGCCTGGTGCGCCAGAAGGTCAGCATCGAGGAACAGGCCGCCAAGAGCCGCGTCATCGACATCAAGGACGGCGACGTCTCGCGCAAGATCGGCGTGATCGAGCTGCCGACCTTCTATTCCGACTTCGGTGCGCGTCGCGAAGGCGACAAGAACTTCAAGAGCGCCACCCGCGACGTCGCCAAGCTGCTTGGCGAGCTCAAGGCGCAGGGTGTCGAAGGCGTGGTGATGGACCTGCGCAACAACGGCGGCGGTTCGCTGATCGAGGCGAACGAGCTGACCGGCCTGTTTATCGACAAGGGCCCGGTGGTGCAGGTGCGCGATGCGCGTGGCCAGATCGACGTGCAGGGCGACGACACCCCCGGCATGTCCTGGAGTGGCCCGTTGGCGGTGCTGACCAACCGTGGCTCGGCCTCGGCGTCGGAAATTTTCGCGGCGGCGATCCAGGATTGGGGCCGTGGCCTGATCATCGGCGAGCCGACCTTCGGCAAGGGCACGGTGCAGAACCTGGTCGATCTCGACCGCTTCGCCACCAGCCCGAGCGAGAAGCCGCAGTTCGGCGAACTGAAGATGACCATCGCCGAGTTCTTCCGCATCAACGGCGGCTCGACCCAGTTGAAGGGCGTGACACCGGACATCCAGTTCCCGAAGAACGGCGACGAGAAGGACTTCGGCGAATCGACCTACGACAACGCGCTGCAGTGGACGCAGATCGCTCCGGCCGACTACAAGCCGGTCGCCGATCTCAAGGCGTACCTGACTCAGCTCCAGGCCAAGCACGACGCACGCGCGCTCAAGTCGCCGGGCTGGAAGCTGATGCTCGACGAGCTGGCGCAGTACAAGACCATGCGCGACAAGACCACCATCTCGCTCAACCTTGCCCAGCGCGAGGCCGAGCGTAAGCAGCTCGACGCGATCCAGGCCGACTTCCGCGCCCGCCACAAGGCGATCGACGGCGGCACCGGTGTGGCGGGTGACGATGCCCAGGATGCGCTGGACGACGGTCTGAACCCGAACGAGCGCAGTCTGAAGTCCGAACTGCAGGCCGAGAAGGATGCCAAGAAGGCGAAGGATTCGCAGCTACAGGAGACCGCGCACATCCTGTTCGACGCAGTGGGCATGATCAAGGCCGATCCGAAGATCGCCGCGGCTGTGCTGCCTTATGGCGGCAAGGACCACGACTGGGAGACGACCGCTGCCGTGAATACGGAAAAGCCGGCCGCCAGCCCCGCTGCTGCGCACTGAGTACCGTTTCAGATGCATAAAAAAGGCAGCGCTTCGGCGCTGCTTTTTTTTGCTCGTAGGGTGGGCCACTTGACGCCACCGCGTCGCTGCGCAAGCGTAGGCGCCATGCGTCGGCTCGGGAGCCCAAGCCATGGATACCTTGCAGAGCTTGGCGTTGGCAGGTGGCCTGTCCCTGGGGAGCGGGATACGCCTTTATGCCACCGTGTTTATCGCTGGCCTGCTTGGCCGGCTGGGTTGGGTGCCGCTGCCGGAAGGCCTGCAGGTGCTGACCAGCTACTGGGTACTGGGTATTTCCGGCGTGTTGATGCTCGGCGAATTTCTCGCCGACAAGATCCCTGCGTTCGATAGCGTCTGGGATGCCGTGAACACCTTCATTCGCATCCCGGCGGGCACCTTGCTGGCCTGGGGCGTGTTCAAGAATGCGCCGGGCGGCGAGCAGGTCGCGGCGGCGTTGATCGGTGGCGCCATCGTATCGGGCACGCATCTGGCGAAGGCTGGCGGGCGCGCCTTGATCAATACCTCGCCCGAGCCGGTAAGCAACTGGACGGCGAGCTTTGGCGAGGACATCTCGCTGATCGGCGTGCTGTATCTGATGTGGGCACACCCGGCGGCGATGCTGGTGGTGCTGGCGTTGTTTCTGCTTCTGTTGGTTTGGCTGTTGCCGAAGATCGTGCGTGGCTTGCGCGCGCTCTTTCGTCTGCTGAGTGGCGTACGAAATCGCCTTGACACAAGCGCGGGTCGCGACTGAAGCATCGTCTAAAAAAACCTCAGTTTTCATCGTCGCCCCGGCGAAAGCCGGGGCCCAGCGTCTTTCGTATGTTGCAGCGTAAGGCACTGGATCCCGGCGTTCGCCGGGATGACGACTAGGAAAGGGTGTTTCTAGAGATGCTGCCGCGGACTTATTTCTTCTTCTGACTCTGCTGCCACTGCTGATACTCAGCCACATGCGGCAACTCCCGCAGCAACTTCGAACGCGGATCGACAATCACCAACGTCCCGGCCGGTACCTGCGCTGATGCATTCCCATCGGTCATCGGGAAGGTCTGCACCTTGTCGCCGATCTGTACCTCCACCGGCATCGGGAACGGCTTGTTGTCCGCTAGCTGCCAGTGCAGCTTCAAGGTGTCGCCATCACGCTGCACATCGAGATTCGGCAACTTCGCCTGATACAGATAGGCATCGAAGAACCACGACATATCGCGACCGGTCACTTGGTTGACGATCTTGATGTAGTCGCCGGTGCTGGCGTAATGCGGAGCGAAGTTACCCGGCTTCGGATCCGGGCGGCCGTACACCAGTCGGCGGATACTTTCGAAGAACGCCTGATCGCCGATCAGCCCACGCAACGTGTGCAGCATCAGCGAGCCTTTGTAGTAGATGTCGTTCGCCGGCCCCTTGTCGGCGTCGTACACCTCATGCTCGAACTGGCTACGGCCGGCCACGACCGGGAACGCGTTCTTCACCTTGACGCGCTCGTCCTGCAGCATCGCGAAATACGGCATGTCGCCATAGAGATATTGGCCGTACAGCGGTTGCATATACGTGCCAAAGCCTTCGTGCAGCCACATATCGTCCCAGTCGGCATTGGTGACCTGGTTGCCGAACCACTCATGCGAAAACTCGTGCTGCAACAGCCAGTCGAAACCGTACGGCCCCTTGGCGTAGCCGTTGCCGTAGGCGTTGATGGTCTGGTGCTCCATGCCCAGATGCGGCGTTTCCACCACGCCCATCTTTTCGTCGCCAAACGGGTAGGGCCCGATTTCCTGCTCGAAGAAATCGAGCATGCGCGGGAATTCGGCGAACAGCTGTTTGGCCTTGTCCTCGTTGCCGTGCAGATACCAGAACTGCATCGGAATCGTGTTGCCGTAGTGGCTCTTGTAGTTGCCCTGCAGCAGCTCGAACGGGCCGACATTGATCGAGATCGCATAGGTGGTCGGATGCTTGGCGCGCCAGTGATACGTGCGCTTGTTACCTTCGTCCTTCACTTCGATCAGCTTGCCGTTACCCGGAGCTACCAGTGGCTTGGGCACGGTGACATAGAGATCGACCAGATCGGGTTTGCCTTGCGGATGGTCGATGCACGGCCAGAACAGATCGCAACCTTCGCCCTCTACCGCACTGGCCACCCACGGCTGACCATCGGGCGTGTGACTCCAGACGAAGCCACCGTCCCAGGGCGCACGCTTGGCGACATGTGGCTTACCGCCGTAGCGCACGTCCACCGTCACCTTGCGGCCCTGCGCCAGCGGCTTGGGTAGATGGATGCTCAGGCGGCCATCGGGATTGCTCCAGGCGGCGGCGTCGAGCTTCTTGCCGTCGAGCGTGATCGCGCTGATTGGCAGGTTGTGATCGAGGTCGAGCAGCAAGGTGTCGGTGCTGCTCTTTGCCGTGAAGGTCAGACGCGCATCGGCATCGATGGTTTGCTGCGTCGGATCGACGCCGATATGCAGCTCGGCATGATCGAAATTCACCCGCTGCTGTTCGACCGGCATGACGCCGCCGGAGCGGATGGTCTGCTCGCTCAGTGGCGGCTGATCGACCGTCGGCGTGTCGGAGGCATAGGCGCTGCCAGCGCACAGGATGGCGAGAGCGAGTAGGGACAGCGTCGGGCGCGTGTTCGTCATGGAGGCCACCGTGGTTAAAGACACAGGATGGCAGTGTGAGGGCTGTGGAGGTATCGCCGAAAGTCATGGTTGTGGGGTAAGAGCCCCCCTCACCCCAGCCCTCTCCCCCGGCGAAGCCAGGGGAGAGGGGGTACACCGGGGCAAGCTTTCAACGTTGCGCGCTTTTGCCCCCTCTCCCCTGGCTTCGCCGGGGGAGAGGGTTGGGGTGAGGGGGAAGCTCTTCAGCTCTTGAACCGCGCTTGCAAATACCCAAACAAAGCCCGCAACCCCATCGCCTCACCCCCACGCGGACGCCCCGGCCGATCGGCATCGTTCCACGCGTAAGTATCCAGATGCACCCAGGGCAAACCCTCCGGCACAAACCGCTCCAGATAAAGCGCCGCCGTAATCGCCCCCGCATGACGCGAAGCACCGGCATTGGCAAAGTCGGCGATATACGAATCGAGCATCTTCCGATACGGCCGCCACAACGGCAGACGCCACAGCGGATCGTCCACCGCGCGCCCAGCGGCAAGCACGTCATCGGCCAGCGCATCGCCATTGGCAAACAGCGCCGGCAGATCGGGCCCCAACGCCACGCGCGCCGCACCGGTCAAGGTTGCGAAGTCGACGATCAGCTCCGGCTTCTGCTCGACACCGTAGGCAATCGCATCGCACAGCACCAGGCGCCCTTCGGCATCGGTGTTGTCCACTTCCACCGTCAGGCCAGCACGCGTGGTGATCACTTCACCCGGACGCATCGCATTGCCGGCCACGGCGTTCTCTACCGCTGGCACCAGCAAGGTCAGCTGCACCGGCAGCTTGGCCTGCATGATCAAACCGGCCAGCGCGATCGCGTGCGCCGCGCCGCCCATATCCTTCTTCATCCAGCGCATGCCGTCGGAAGGCTTCAGGTCGAGGCCGCCGGTATCGAAGCACACGCCCTTGCCGATCACGACGAGCTTGGGATGCGATGCCTTGCCCCAGATCAGTTCGATCAGGCGTGGTGCGCGATGGCTGGCACGGCCGACGGCGTGGATGGTGGGGAAGTTTGCCTTGAGCAGTTCGTCGCCGACCCACTCGCGCACCTTGCCCTTGTACGTCTTGCCCAACTGCTTGATCGCATCGGCCAGCTGTTTCGGGCCCATGTCTTCGGTTGGTGTGTTGACCAGGTCCCGCACCTGCGCGGTGGCCACGATCAGCGGCGCCAGCGCGCGCAGATCGTCGCCCGGGATCGCCAGCTGCGCCGGGCCGCGCTTGGCCTTGCGATAGCGCGTGAACTCGTAAGCACCGAATGCCCAGCCCAGCGCGGCCTGCCGGCGATCGGCGAGCACACCTTCGTCGGCCAGGTGATAGACCGCTTCGGGCAACTGCTTGGGCAGTGCGGCCAGCGCACCGAGCGCATCGTTCGCATCCACACCGACCAGCACGCGCACCAGCTTGCCGTTGGCATCGCTGAGCAGGCCGACGCTGCCCGGCTTGGCTTCGAACGCGTTATCGGCCAGCCAGCGGCGTTGCGCGGCGGTCAGGCGGCGGCGTGCGGTGGTGTAGTGCGCGACATCGGTGGTTTCGATGGCGACGCTGTGGCGGTCGCCGGACTTGGCTTCGATCAGTGCGGACATGGTCTTCCTAAAACGCTTGGGTTTTCAGGTGTGCATGATGCGCGCTCGGGCGCTACGCATCCAGCCATTGGGCAAGCGCCGCGAGGTCGGGCAGGTCGAGATCGGGCTTGGTGCCGAGCAAACCTGGCCACGGATGCTGGCGGCGATTGATCCAGGCCGTACGCAGGCCGGCATCGCGTGCGCCGACCACGTCCAGCTCCGGATCGTCGCCGACATGCAGGATGTTTTCCGGCGCCGCGCCGAGCAGCTCGGCGGCGGCATGGAAAATGCGCTTGTCCGGCTTGGGTATGCCGGTATCGCGTGCACAGATGTGGAACGCAAAATGCGCACGGATGCCGACCAGCTCCAGATCGGCATTGCCGTTGGTCAGGCTGGCGACCGGATAGCGCTTGGCGATGCGTTCCAGCGCGGGCAGGGCATCCGGATAAAGCTCGACGCGGTTGCGCGCGGAGAAGTAGACATCCCACAAGGCCTGCAGCGGCGCATCGTCGATACCGCAGGCGGCAAAGGCGCGCTGCATGGTGATATGACGCTGTGCGGTGAAGTCGTGGGCCAGGTCGGTGCGCTCGGCGGCGACCTCGGCACGCAGCGCGCGCATGGCCGGGATGGGCCATGCGCGGGCAACGTCAGGATGGTGTTGACGCAGATACGCGTCGAGATCGCGGTCGGCCTGTTCCAGTGCCGGCATCACCGGCCACAGGGTGTCGTCCAGGTCGACCGTCAGTGCGAGAATTTTCACCAGCCGTCGCGCTTAGCGCGCGCCGACCTTCAACACCTGGCCCTGGCGCACGGTGTTGTCCTTCAGGCCGTTCCAGGCGCGCAGCTGGTCAACGTCGACCGAGTGCTTCTTGGCGATCGAGTACAGCGTTTCGCCGGCATTGACCTTGTAGGTCTTGGCGACGACGACCGGCTTGGCGGCCTTCGCAGGCTTGGCTTCGGCGACCTTGTGCGTGTCGGCCTTGGCAGCTTTTGCCGGCGCGACCTTTTCCATCGCTACCTTGGCCGGCTTGCCGCGCGTGAAGTACACCTCGCTGGTGACCTTGGCGAAGTCCGCGCCGCGCGCAGCCTTGTCGCTGACGGTGATCGCATCGCCATGAATGCCCTTCAGGCTCGGCGGTGCGGTAGAGACGGAGGTGCCGGTGACGGCGGCGAACTCGCTCTTGGGTGCCTCGGTCTTCGTCTTCGCTTGTGCGATTGCAGCGGCCGGTGCAGCCGCCTTGGCCGATGCGACGGCCGTGCCCGAGGTGACCAGCGGCTGTTCGCTGCCGGCGCTGGCGCGTGCACCGACTTCGGCAAGAATCTTGGCGCGGCGAGAGCTGTCCATCGAGGCCAGTGCGGCACCATCGTTATACGGCACCAGGCCATGGGCACGCAGCAGCGCGCTGCCCTTGTCGCTCTGCACGAAGTCGAGGAACTCCTTGACGTCGGCGGCCTTCGGGTTGGTGTTGTTGGTGACCAGGTAGAGCGGCGTAAACAGCGGATAGCTGCCGCTGGAGATCGTCGACTGGTTCGGGGCGATGCCGCCGATGCTCAGCACCTTGATCTTCGGGTTGCCGCGCACGTTCGCCAGCGTGGTGGCGCCGAATGATTTCGGATCGAGCGTGACGCCCTCTTCGAGCTTGGCCGTATTCACATACAGACGCGGCGCGGCCACCGGCTGATTGCCGCGGCCGAACATCAGGCGACGCAGGCTGTATTCCACGCCGTCGCCGGGGCTGGCCACGGCATAGGCATTGATCGGCTCGTCGCGGCCACCGAGGTCTTTCCAGTTGGTGATCTTGCCGTAGTACACGTCATGCAACTGCTGCAGCGTGATCGAGCTGACCGGGTTGGACGGCGAGGTGATGATCACCAGCGCATCCCAGGCCACCGGCGTAAAGGCCAGCTCCGACTCCGAACCACCCGCGCTGCCGCGTGCGGCACCGGCCAGATCGGCCGTGCCCTTGGCGACGGCGTCCAGGCCCGAGGCGGTGTTGAACGGCTGCAATTCGATCTTGCCCTTGCCGCTCTTTTCCCAGGCCTTGGCGACATCGGTCACCACGCCTCGTGCAGTGGTGATATCGCCGCGCCACACCAGGGTGGGGCCCGCGGCGGCGAACGCCACGGTGGCGACGCTGGTGCCGATCAAGGCAAGAGAGAGCAAACGGGCAAGACGAAATGACATGTGCTGCGTAACCCCAGGGTTATGAGTGTGGTCGCCGCGTTGCCTTCCAGGGCTGCAGGCTGATGAAGAATCGCGGTATTTCAGCCGGCTGTGGGGAAAACATCAAGCGGAAGTTGTGCTTACGTTTAGTTTGGTGAAGCCGGTGGGGTAGTGGAGAGTGATGGGGAGTGATGAGGCGCACTCTATTTCCCGTCTTCCCAGGTCTTTGCCTCAGTTTTCATCGTCATCCCGGCGAAGGCCGGGATCCATTCCTCAGCGTGGATGCTTGCCATGTGCCGTCTGAGGAGCGAAGCCTGAGGGATGGATCCCGACCTGCGCCGGGATGACGAAGTGGGGAGTGTTCGAGATTCCCCATAGTCGCTATTCGGTTCTTACTCCCCCAACGCCCAACTCAAAGCACCTGCACGTACCGCGTCCCCTCATCCCCCGACACCACCAGCAACAACTGCCGCGGATTCACCCCCGCAAGCCGCTGCATCGTGTTCAGACTGGTCACGCGCAGATTGCCGATGCCGAGCACGATGTCCCCCTGCTTCAGTCCGCTCTGCTCGGCGCGACTGCCCTTGGCGACACTCGCGATCTGCACACCGGCCACACCCTGGCTACGCAGGTTCTGCGGCAGCTCGCTGAAGGTGACGCCCACCAGCCGCGCATCGAGCTTGCCGCCATCGAGCGTGGCGAGCTTCTCGGGTGTCAGTTTCAGGGTGATGTCGCGCGGCGCGCCACTACGCACGACGGTGAGCTTGACCGAGCTGCCGACCGGCAGCAGGCCCTCGGCGTTGCGCAGGTCCTGCGGATTGCGCAGCGGTTTGCCGTCCACCGCAGTGATCACATCACCGGTCTGCACATCGGCCTGGTCGGCGACCGAGTCGTTGCTCACCCGCGTCACCACCACGCCCTCGCTGCTCTTCAGCCCCAGTACCTGCGCGATGCGTGGGGTGATCTCCTGCGTGTCGATGCCCAGCGTGCCGCGGCTGACCTTGCCGTGCGCGATCAGCTGCTGCATCACCTCGCTGCTCAGATTGGTGGGGATGGCAAAGCCGATGCCGACATTGCCGCCCGAGGGCGAGAAGATCATCGTGTTGATGCCGACCAGCTCGCCACGCAGGTTCACCAGCGCGCCGCCGGAGTTGCCCGGGTTGATCGAGGCATCGGTCTGGATAAAGTTCTGATAGCCCGAATTGCCCAACCCCGAGCGACGCAGCGCCGAGACGATGCCCGACGTCGCCGTCTGCCCCAGCCCGAACGGGTCGCCGACGGCCACCACGAAATCGCCCACGCGCAGTTGATCGGAGTTGGCCAGCGGCAGTGCCTTCAGATCCGTGCCCTGAATCTGCACCACCGCCACATCGGTCTCCGGGTCGGTGCCGATCAGCTTGCCTTTGAAGTTGCGCCCGTCCTGCAGGGTGACCGAGATGTCGTCCGCGCCGCCGACCACATGGTTATTGGTCAGCACATAGCCCTTGGCCGCATCGACGATGACGCCCGAACCCAGGCTCTGCTCCACGCGTTCGCGCGCGCCGCCGTTGAGGCCGAACATCTGACGAAACACCGGGTCGTCGAAGAACGGATCGCGCACCTTTACGCGGGTCTTGGTCGAGATGTTTACCACCGCCGGCGTAACTTTCTCCAGCATGGGCGCCAGTGACGGTAAAGGTTGCCCGTCAACACTCGGTGGCAGTGCAGCACGGCCGATCAGCGGCAGCACCGATGCCAGCACGGCACTAAATATGACAGCGAGGCGGCGATGACGCGGATACATCGAAGACTCCTTAAAAACATGGGTGGCGAAGCATAAGTGCAGGTTCGACTTTGCCTGTCGCGTTCGGTTCCCGCACCTGGCGATAACGTGACGGTGTTCAAAACACTTTACTTCGCACCGGACCAGGGGTAACTTGCACTTCCGTCCGCAAGCACAACATATTGTGTGTTGATGTCAGTTCACTACCCAGTGCTGGTGTCGACCAACAAACCTCTCAGGGGAGGGGTTTTCGTACGGAAGGGAAGACAGGCGGGTATCGCTGCCGGGCCGGGAGGCCACCGGCGATGCCTCAGCTGATGTGAAGAAACCAACGGTACGGGTCATACCGGGAGGTCAGGAAGCCGATGAGCACCGTGCGTGCACCAGCCATGGTTCGTGATGCCGCAGCGATTCCGCTGCAGCCCGCGTCGCAGGACATCTGGGATAAAAAATACCGCCTGAAAGCGAAGTCAGGCGCACCGGTCGACGGCAGCGTCGACGAAACCTATCAGCGCGTGGCGCGCGCGCTTTCCGATGTGGAAGCGACGCCGGAGCTGCGCGAACACTGGAACGAACGTTTTCTGTGGGCATTGCGCCGCGGGGCGATCCCGGCTGGCCGCATCACCTCCAACGCCGGCGCGCTCGCGCACAAGCCAGCGACCTCGACCATCAATTGCACAGTGTCCGGCACCATCCGCGATTCGATGGACGACATCCTCGAGAAGGTCCACGAAGCCGGCCTGACACTCAAGGCGGGTTGCGGCATCGGTTACGAGTTCTCCACGCTGCGCCCGCGCGGCGCGTACGTGTCGGGTGCGGGCGCCTATACCAGCGGCCCGCTGTCCTTCATGGATATCTACGACAAGATGTGTTTCACCGTCTCCTCCGCCGGCGGTCGCCGCGGTGCGCAGATGGGCACCTTCGACGTCAGCCATCCGGACGTGAAGGAATTCATCCGCTCCAAGCGCGAAGACGGTCGCTTGCGCCAGTTCAACCTGTCGCTGCTGGTCACCGACGGCTTCATGCAGGCGGTGGAGCACGACCAGGACTGGCCGCTGGTCTTCCCGGTGCACGTCAAGGAGAAGGACGAAGTCGTTCTCGACGACGCCAGCCAGGTGGTATGGCGCGAATGGCCCACCCACGAAAACTACGTGGAGCGCGAAGACGGCCTGGTCGCCTGCAAGATTTACGGCCACATCCGCGCGCGGCACCTGTGGGACATGATCATGGTGTCCACCTATGACTATGCCGAGCCGGGTTTCATCCTGATCGACAAGGTCAACGAGATGAACAACAACTGGTGGTGCGAGCACATCCGCGCCACCAACCCCTGCGGTGAGCAGCCGCTGCCGCCGTACGGCTCGTGCCTGCTCGGCTCGATCAACCTCACCACCTTCGTGCGCGACCCGTTCGGTCCGAAGGCGCGCTTCGACTGGGACGAATACCGCGACGTGGTCCGCGTCTTCACCCGCATGCTCGACAATGTGGTGGAGATCAATGGCCTGCCGCTGGAGCAGCAGCGCAACGAGATCCTCTCCAAGCGCCGCCACGGCATGGGCTTCCTGGGCCTGGGTTCGACCCTGACCATGCTCAAGATGCGCTACGGCGCCGCCGACGCTGTCGCCTTCACTGAAGAAGTGTCGCGCGAGATGGCTGTGGCTGGTTGGGAAGTGGCGCTGGAGCTGGCCAAGGAAAAAGGCCCGGCACCGATCCTGCTGCGCGAGTTCACCGTTACCGGCGACATGCTGCGCAAGCGCCCGGAGATGGTCACCGACGGCTACAAGGTCGGCGACACCATCACCGGCCGCGTGCTGCACGCCAAGTACAGCCGCTATATGCAGCGCGTGGCTTCAGTCGCCCCGAACCTGGTCAAGGAGCTCGCCGAAACCGGCGCACGCTTCACCCACCACAGCTCGATCGCGCCCACCGGCACCATTTCGTTGTCGCTGGCCAACAACGCCAGCAACGGCATCGAGCCCAGTTTTGCCCATCACTACTCGCGCAACGTGATCCGTGAGGGCCGCAAGACCAAGGAAAAAGTCGAGGTCTACAGCTACGAGCTGCTCGCCTATCGCGCATTGATCAATGCCGACGCGATGCCGTTCACCGACGATGCCCAGGCCAAGCTGCCGGAGTACTTCGTTGCCGCTGACGATATCTCGCCGAAGGAGCATGTCGACATCCAGGCCGCCGCGCAGTTGTGGGTCGATTCGTCGATCTCCAAGACCGCGAACGTGCCGACCGACTACCCCTACGAAGACTTCAAGGACATCTACTTCTACGCCTATAAGCAGGGTCTCAAGGGCTGCACGACCTTCCGTTTCAACCCCGCTGCGTTCCAGGGCGTGTTGGTGAAAGAGTCAGATCTTGAGAGCACCCTCTACCGCTTCGAATTGGAGGACGGTAGTGTTGTGGAACTGAAAGGCAACGAAGAGGTGGAGTACGACGGCGAAATGCACACCGCCGCCAATCTGTTCGATGCCTTGAAGGAAGGCTATTACGGCAAATTCTGATAGCGGGGAGCATGACCGCTATCATTACCGCGTAACGGCTTTGCGTAGAGTTACGGTTTAGCACTAAAAAAACCCGTCGGAGGGGAACACATGTCAATTGATCTGGATTTCGAAATGAACGATACAACGGCAACAACGGAAGCACCGGCAGTCGATTCGACCCCGGCGCCGAAGAAAGCCCGCGCCAAGCGTAAACCGGCTGCCAAGAAGGCAGCACCGGCCAAGAAGGCGGCTAAGAAAGCCACCAAGAAGGCCGGCGCCAAGAAGGCAACCAAGAAGGTCGCGAAGAAGGCGACCAAGAAGGTAGCCAAGAAAGCCACCAAGAAAGTCGCAGCCAAGAAAGCGGTGAAGAAGGCAGTCAAGAAGGCCGCCAAGAAAGCCGTGAAGAAGGTGCGGGCAGCCAAGAAGGCAGTCAAGAAGACTGCTCGCAAGGTTGCCAAGAAGGGCACGGCCCGCAAGGCCGCAAAGAAGGTCAGCAGCAAAAAGACGGCCCGTAAAGCCGCCCCGAAGAAAGCGGCAAAGTCCGCTAGCAAGAAAACCGCCCGCAAAGCGGTAAAGAGGTCCACTGCCAGCAAGAAGACGGCGCGTAAGGCCACCAAAAAGGCCGCCCGTCGCAAGTAAGCCGTAACCAGTCGGGTCCGGCCTGGTGCCGGACCCGATTGTCTTCGACGACAGGGTGACGAATACCTCCCCTATCCGTCGTCCCCGCGAAGGCGGGGACCCAGTGAAATACGTAGTGCGAAGCACGCCTCTTAAAAGGGCGTAGCAGCGCCACCCGCACCACCCAAGAACACCAAAGCCTCGCGGCACCGCCAAGCACTCAAAAAGAAGACACCACCATGGCGATCAAGATCGAAAAGAAGATCAAGGGCTATAACGTCGTAAAGCCCGAAGACAAAGCCGCGCAAGCCAGCACGCCCGCCCAGCCCAAGAAAGACGAGGCACCCAAGGCGGAAGTGATCCAGATGCACGAGAGCGTAGAGCGCCCCGAGACGCTCATCGGCTCCACCTACAAGATCAAGTCGCCGCTGTTCGAGCACGCGTTGTACGTCACCGTCAACGACATCGTTCTCAACGCCGGCACCCCGCACGAACAGCGCCGCCCCTTCGAGATCTTCATCAACTCGAAGAACATGGACCACTTCCAGTGGATCGTGGCGCTAACCCGCATCATCTCCGCCGTCTTCCGCAAAGGCGGCGACATCACCTTCCTGGCCGAAGAAATGAAGGCCGTCTTCGACCCCCGCGGCGGCTACTTCAAGGCCGGCGGCGTCTACATGCCCAGTATCGTCGCCGAGATCGGCGCGGTGATCGAGCAGCATATGAAGATGATCGGCCTGATCCACGACCCGGAGATGGATGAGTCGACCCGGCGGTTGATTGCCGAGAAGCGCGCGGCCTATGAGGCTGCCGCCAACCCCGCGCCCAAGCAGGGCAGTGCCGAGGCTACCAAGCCGGCTGCTGAGTCATCCACGGGTTTTCCGCCTGGGGCGACTATGTGCGTTAAGTGCAATACGCAGGCGCTGGTGCTGATGGATGGGTGTCAGACTTGTTTGAATTGTGGGTATAGTAAATGCGGCTAATAGCAATTGACATGTGATGGATAAAGGCGGCTTATAGTCGCCTTTCTTTTGGGTGAATTATGGAAGTTCTTAATATTAAACTTAAAGACGGCGCAGCCTTCAGAGAGGCGTGGTCAACCTGCTTCACAGGAAGTCCGATTACGGTAATTATAGGAAAAAATAACACTGGTAAATCTGCAATTTTGACAATTGTAGATGTCGCATGCTCCGGTATTCCAAAGGGAGGTGCGGCGCAATTTCTATGTGAAGGAATTTTGGACGAGAACTCGCTGCGATCTGTCTTTATTCAGAATCGGAGCGGCGGGAACATAGCTGGAAACCATTGGCTCAATTGCGGGGTCGCGTTCGTGGGGAAAAGGGTTTCCTGGGAAGTTGTAAATGAGGAGGTGCGGAATATAGAAATGGAGGGTGATTTTGTAAATCAAATGCGTGCAACTCAGCCAAACATAGAAAATGTAATTACAGACCTTTCACCTATGTTGCGAATTGCGTCGCTGCCATATCATGGAAAGAAATTTTTCCATTTGATGGCGGATCGGGATATTGGCCGAGAGATGGCGGATATCAGGATGTCTCTGAAAGGGAATGGAGCTGGTGCGACTAATATTATTAGGCGGTTAATTACAAGCTCTAGCGCTGGCTTGCAACGAGAGCTCATAACTGAAAGGCTTAGAGGGGCATTAAATAAGATTTTTTATCATGATGGACATTTTTCGGAAATAGTGGTTCGTCAGCACGACGACCTTGGGGGCGAGTGGGAAGTATATTTGGGAGAAAGAGAGAAGGGGTTGGTTGCCTTAAGTCAGTCTGGGAGCGGCCTGAAGACCGTTTTGCTGGTTCTTTTATTCATGCTAGTTGTGCCGGCCATTGAAAATATCGATCTCTCTCGCTGTGTATTTGCCTTTGAAGAGCTTGAAAATAATTTACACCCATCGTTGCTCAGACGACTTTATGGATTTATAGAAAGCTATTCGAAGGACAATGGGTCATCGTTTTTTTTGACAACGCATTCTAGTGTGGCGCTTGATATGTTTGGAATGTCTGAAATTTCTCAAATTGTCTTGATAGAACACGATGGAAAATCGTCTCATTCGACTCTAATTGGTACGCATATGGAGAGGCTCAACGCAGTTCGAGAGTTAGGGGCCAAGCCTTCCGACTTGCTTCAATCCAATGGTGTGATCTGGGTTGAAGGTCCTTCTGATGCAATTTATATAAATAAATGGATAGAATTAATGTCGAATGGAGACTTGAGAGAAGGAAGAGATTTCATATGCGCATTTTATGGAGGGGCATTGTTGGCTCGTATCCAAGCAACTGATCCAGAAAAATCGGTTGCTGATATGGTTAATGTTTTATTGATAAATCCAAATATGGCTATGCTGTGTGACAGCGATCGAGGCGCTGATGATGACGATTTGAAAGATAGGGTGGTTAAAATTTCCGATCAAATCAAGGCCAATCCGCGGGCCTTCATGTGGGTAACCTCTGGAAAGGAAATAGAGAATTATCTAAGTGGAGATCTTATTAGTCGAGCTTACAAATTTGAAAAAGTGCTGCCTGATCCGGAAAGGCTTGAGTATTTTTTCCCATCAAAGAGAAGTAATGAGTCCTATTGGGGTAAGTACATAGCGCGCACATCTGTAGATAAAGTCGACTTGGCGCTAAGATGTGCTTCTATCATGCAGTCGAGTGATATGAACGAGCGAATGGACTTGAAGGAAGCGATTTCGAGATTGGTCGATCGCATTAGGTCTTGGGGTGCATAAATTTGTTCCAAGAAAGTATTCGAGAATTTATTCAAATGAGGAATGTCCCAGTCCGAGACGCCAGTCATGCAACAGTCCGCCAACATCTTACTGATCCGATTCCATCCGGACTGACAACGAAATATAAGAAGTGAAATGAAATTCGATAATCGACGGCAACCTGTGCGGGCGACACTCCTATATCCTGGAGATGAATCTGGTCCGATACCTTATCTTTTCAATGTCGGGGGTGCAGTTGGTCGGGTTCTCCAAGGCGAGCTACAGTGGCGAATTTACGATTTCTGTCGTATTCATCAGATCGTATACAAAGAGGTCCGTGCTATAGATTCTCGTCTGGAAACGATCGACAAAGACAGCTACGCTCCGGGGCCGATCGATGACTGGGAGGGACTCGCAAGAAATCGACTGGCGACCGCCATACTGGATGCGGATCTGGAAATTATTCGAGTCACATCTTTTGTGGATCAGATGGTAGTAGTCGGGCTTTGGGCGATCGCTGAACAGTTCCTTGGAAAGATTTACAGGCAAATAAAGGCAATACAGAACTCGGTTGTACCTGAGGGCATAAAATCCCCCTATCAGTGGGACAAATTGTCTGATGCTTATAAGGTACTTGGAATTGACCTAAGCTCATGCGAAAGTTATACGGATGCAAATGAGTGTAGGGTCCTTAATAACTCCATAAAGCACTCTCCAGTAGTGGAGCCGCCGCTTCAGAATTTTCCGTTTTTTGGCACTCACGCTGGCGGTATTATCGATGAGATTCCCTTGGAAATGCAGCGTTATGTAAACGGCATTTCAAATTTTCTTGGAGATCTTATTTCAAAAGCGAATGATTTAGTTTGACTCGTGTGTAGAGGTCAAGGATATAGCGGGCCAGTCTGATTAAGGTGTGTCGGAAGTTTTCTATGTGGCGGTCCACTTAAAGAGCGGGGAGTTGTCTTATGCGAGATTGTTTTATAATTTGCCCTATCGGGAGTGATGGCTCTGAGGAAAGAATTAGGTCAGATAAGCTCCTCCGTCACGTCTTTGAGCCAGCTCTTTTACAAAGCAAGTATAGCGCTTTGCGCGCAGATAAAATTCCGAAGGCCGGTCTCATAACATCGCAAATAATTAACATGGTTATTGAGTCGCCTTTGGTAATTGCCGATTTAACGGGTGGGAATCCGAATGTGTTTTATGAGCTGGCAATTCGACACGCAACAGGAAAGCCGTTCATACAGGTCATCCATAAAAATAATAAGATACCGTTTGATATTTCCGGGGTGCGAACAATAGAGATCGACATTACGGACCCCGATAGCATTGAGTCAGCTAAGGTAAACATCTGTGCTCAGATCGAGCAGTTTGAAAAAGGGCACAAAGCAGACTCTCCAGTATCTGTTGCTGCTGGTGTCAGATTGCTGAAGAATGATCAAGGATTTGCCGAGTCGTTAGTTAATAAAATCGACGATTTGGCAGGGTCGGGCTTCCATAGTATCGATGATGTTGAAAGTAGGGTATCTGATTTGGATAATAAAATTGAAGAAATGAACGAAACTTTGAATAGGATCGTAGGCGTCCTTGAAAGTATCGATCAGCGGATGGAGTAATTTGCATAGGATGAGGAGGCGGCAGATCTGCGGCAGATCTGGCGCGGCAGATCTGGGACACCCACGAATTGGCCCTCCACCGGCAGTTCCATGCGCCGTTGGCGGATCTGGGACACCCACGAATTCGTTGGCGGATCTGGGACACCCACGAATTGGCCCTCCACCGGCAGTTCCATGCGCCGTTGACTGATATACGCGACCCGCAACGAAGCGCAAAGTGTGTGCGATAAGGGGACGGGGTAGTTAAACGACCCGGCTGATCTCGGAATGCTGACTCGTTTCGGCGGTGTGTGTTGGGACAGATCTGGGACACCCACGAATTAGTCCTCCACGGGCAGGCCGGTGCGCCGTCGACTGATACGAGCGACTCGCAGCGAAGTGCAAGGTATGCCCATGGCATACCCACGCATTCAAATGGTCGACCCGGGAACACCAGGTTTCTTCCACTGCGTCTCTCGCTGTGTCAGGCGTGCTTTCCTTTGCGGAGAGGATGCCTATAGCGGGCGCTCTTTCGAGCACCGCAAAGCTTGGGTGGAAGAGCGTCTACTGGCTCTGACCGAGTGCTTTGCGGTGGGACTCTACGCATATGCTGTGATGAGCAACCATGTGCATGTCGTGTTGTATGTGGACCCACAGATTGCGGAGGCTTGGTCAGATGAAGAAGTGGCCGAGCGTTGGGTGCGCGTGTTTCCGGTGCGTGTGAACGAAGCTGTCGATGAAGAGCTGTGCCAAGAAAAGGTACGACGTCTGCAAGGTGATCCAGAACACATGGCAGAGCTGCGTAGCCGTCTGGGCAGCTTGTCGTGGTTCATGCGTTGCCTGAACGAGCCGATTGCCCGTCAAGCCAATCGCGAAGACGGTTGCACTGGTCGCTTCTGGGAGGGGCGCTTCAAATGCCAAGCGTTGCTGGACGAACAGGCGGTTCTGAGCTGCATGGCCTACGTTGACCTGAACCCGATTCGGGCAGGGGTGGCAACCGATCTCGTGGGTTCAGACCACACCTCCATTCGCCAACGTTTGCAGCACACTCAGACAAGGGCGAGTTCGTTGCAGGCGAGGCTGCGTCCTATGGCCGGTATATTGCTGGCGCCGACCCTAGTTCCGCGAACAGTCGACTACCTGGAACTGTTGGACTGGAGCGGTCGGGTAGTCCGAGAAGGGAAGCGTGGCGCGATTGCCGCAGAAACACCTTCAATCCTGAATCAGTTAGGTTTACAGGGGCGAAAGTGGCATGCCCAGACGCTGGGCATTGAGAGTCATTACTGGCGGGCTGTGGGAACCGTTGAGTCCTTGATGGCCAAGGCGAGAGCGGTGGGCCAACATTGGTTGAAAGGGGCAGGAAGAAAGCGGCAACGCGCGTATGGGTAAGGCGGGAGAAGTTGCCAGCCGTCTATAGCGGCGGCATGCAAGCTCATTCGGGGGAAAGGGCGTCTCCCGGTCTTGCGTGAGTAATGGGCTTCAAATTTCTGAGCCAACAATAGACATCGCGTATGTGCTCAAGCGAGCGAGTCCCATGTCAGCTGGCGAGGTCGTTGTGTTCCCGACTTCACGCAAATGGTGGATGTCCTGTTACGTTCTGTTACGTTTAGGAGATCTGGGACACCCACTAATTAGTCCCCCACGGGCAGGCCGGTGCGCCGTCAACTGATATGAGCGACTCGCAGCGAAGCGCAAGGTATGCCCATGACATACCGGCGCATTCAAACGGTCGGCCCGGGAACACCAGGTTTCTTCCACTGCGTCTCTCGCTGTGTCAGGCGCGCCTTCCTTGGCAGATCTGGGACACCCACTAATTAGTCCTCCACGGGCAGGCCGGTGCGCCGTCGACTGATATGAGCGACTCGCAGCGAAGCGCAAGGTATGCCCATGACATACCCGCGCATTCAAATGGTCGACCCGGGCACACCGGGTTTCTTCCACTGCGTCTCTCGCTGTGTCAGGCGTGCTTTCCTTTGCGGAGAGGATGCCTATAGCGGGCGCTCTTTCGAGCACCGCAAAGCTTGGGTGGAAGAGCGTCTACTGGCTCTGACCGAGTGCTTTGCGGTGGGACTCTACGCATATGCTGTGATGAGCAACCATGTGCATGTCGTGTTGTATGTGGACCCACAGATTGCGGAGGCTTGGTCAGATGAAGAAGTGGCCGAGCGTTGGGTGCGCGTGTTTCCGGTGCGTGTGAACGAAGCTGTCGATGAAGAGCTGTGCCAAGAAAAGGTACGACGTCTGCAAGGTGATCCAGAACACATAGCAGAGCTGCGTAGCCGTCTGGGCAGCTTGTCGTGGTTCATGCGTTGCCTGAACGAGCCGATTGCCCGTCAAGCCAATCGCGAAGATGGTTGCACTGGTCGCTTCTGGGAGGGGCGCTTCAAATGCCAAGCGTTGCTGGACGAACAGGCGGTTCTGAGCTGCATGGCGTACGTTGACCTAAACCCGATTCGGGCAGGGGTGACAACCGATCTCGTGGGTTCAGACCACACCTCCATTCGCCAACGGTTGCAGCACACTCAGACAAGGGCGAATTCGTTGCAGGCGAGGCTGCGTGCTTTAGCCGGCATATTGCTGGCGCCGGTCCTAAGCCCGCGAACGGCCGACTATCTGGAGCTGCTGGACTGGAGCGGTCGGATAGTTCGAGAGGGAAAGCGTGGCGCGATTGCCGCAGAAACACCGTCAATCCTGAACCAGCTGGGTTTACAGGAGCGAAAGTGGCATGCTCAGACGCTGGGCATTGAGAGTCACTACTGGCGGGCTGTGGGAACAGTTGAGTCCTTGATGGCCAAGGCAAGAGCGCTGGGCCAACATTGGCTAAAGGGGGCGGGAAGAACGCAGCAACGCGCGTATGGATAAGGCGGGAGAAGTTGCCAGCTGTCTATAGGGGCAACGAGCACCTACCGGCAAGCACATTCGGGGGGGAAGGGACTTTCGCCTGTCCGGCGTGAGTAATGAAGTTCAAATTTCTGAAGCCAACAATAAACATCGTGCATGTGCTTAAGCGCGCGCCCGTTGTGACTTGTGAGGTCGTTGTGTTCCTGATTTCACGCAAATGGTGGGTGTCCTGTTCCTCACGTTTGCCTTTGGGATGTCCAGTACGCTGCATGCGGCGGAAGGCAAGGTGGCAATCAACATTGAGTCGAGTGGCGATGATCAACTTACGCAGATCCTCGTAACATCGCTTGAGAAACACGTGGCTGCGTCAACTCGATTCTCGTTGGCCCCTAGCGGTAAGGAAGAAATACGATGGATTCTTCCTGGGCATGTGTATTGGAGAGAGGTCGGTAAACGGATCAATTTCCACTATGTTGTTGTGATCGTCGGTCCCGCATCGAAATTTCTGGGAACGGTCAATGGGTCGTGTTGGGCTGACGAGGTGGGCACTTGCTCTAAGAATATCGTCACCGATATTTCGACTGGGGCTCTATAAGTCTGCGAGGTAAAGAGCGCCGGCTAGGAGCCCGGCTCGAAGACAGGAGACAATCAATGCGCTCAATACTTTCCAACATGCTGCTTGCTCTGGCCCTGGCTGGCTGGGTGCAGTCTGCCGCTTGTAGCGAGTCGTACTGCGCAACGGGTCAAGTAAGCCCAATCAAATTGCGGGTGACGATTCAACCTGAGAGACGTCAGGACTTCATCAAGTTCTTGCAATCAGACAAGGATCCCATCGCCCTCGGTGCTAGCTATGTTGGTAGGGTAGAGACATCGGGCTCTCTGACCATAGACTTTTTGGAAGTATTTGATGCGAAAAGGGCATCAAAAATTTCTATTCAGGCAGACAACAAAAAAACATCGTCTGTATTTGATTTTTCGTTTTGGAGCTGCAATACGACTCGTAGCCTGGAGCCGTACCGGGATGCCGTTCGCAACAGGGTCACTCAGTTTGGCGTGGGTACGGTATCCGTAGTAGATGTAGTTTCAGAGTGAGCTAGGAAGGGGCTCTTATTTTTGCTGCGGCGCAGGCCGGGGAGCGCCCGGCGCAAAAGGTGATCCGGGAGCTGATCTGGGGCACTGATCCTCACGGCTAAGTGGACGGGGTTAGTTAAATCGTCTCTTAAACCTATTTGGTTAGTTCGGCTACGCCCTCACATCGATACCGATTTTTGATGTGAGGGCGAATATGAAATCAGACAACTTACTTGTTGTCGCTTCAACTTCGGCATAGCCAGCGTTGCTGTCTTTGAAGTAGGGAGTGGCCTTCAGCGATTGCAGCGACGCTTGGTGGTGCTGAAATACTTCTAAAGCATTGATGGGCTCGTTCCCATCGACTTGCTGCACCAGCATGAGCGCTGCCGAAATCTCGGAGATTTGTCCCTCAGTGAAAAGGACGGAGGCCAGCTTGCCCAACTCCTTCGGAGTGATGTTCGTCAAGTCGACACCCGTCAATGCCTGTTTGACATTGTCCGAGGCAGACGCCATGGCGTCACTCGTGGAGCTATTTTCAATGGGATTGTCAACGTAGCCATTATAATTGGCATAGCGCTGCTGCAATGTGGCGCCATTGGAATTGGCGGCTGGTGTTCTGACCGGAACAATCTGCACTTTAGTTCTCCTTGCCTAGATCGGCTATGACGTGCGCTGAGCATCCTTGGAATCGCTTGTTCCGCCTGCAATGTATCGGCATCTTCTTTGCTTTTTTTAGCTTCAACTGCCAACGCTGTATCCCGACGTGGTGTAGGCGCCTGGCTAACGGGGGATAAGGGGACGCGATGTTAAGCGACTCGGGAGCTTTCGGAATGTCGATCCGCTTCGGCGATGTGCGCCAGTAGAACGCTTCATGCCATGGCTGAACTATGTAGCGCAGTCTTGCTGGTGTGTGAAGCCTCATGCTCCGCCAGCCATGAATCGAAGTCTCGGGAGTTCCGATGCATGTCACCCAGCGTGGCGTTAATCGATGCGCAACTTTTCTAGACGACAAGGATCGTGGCTATTGCCCACACCAAGTTGGGATAAAGAGCATGCAGTTGAAGCTAAAAGAAACAAAGGAGATGCCGATACATGATGTATGGCAAGTAGAGCACGCGAGCCAAAGGATGCTCAACGCACGTCATGGCCGATCAAGGCAAGGAGAAATAAAGTGCAGATCGTTCCGGTTAGAACGCCAGCCGCCAACTCCAATGGTGCCGCATTACAGCAACGCTATACCAATTATAACGGTTACGTTGATAATCCCATTGAAAATAGCTCCACCAGCGATGCGATGGCATCCGCATCCGACAATGTCAAGCAGGCATTAAAAGGTGTGGATCTGACAAATATCACCCCAAAGGAGTTGGGGAAACTGGCGGTCACTCTTTTCTCCGAAGGACAGATCTCCGGCCTTTCTGCAGCATTTATGGTGGTCCAGCAGGTCGACGGCAACGAGCCCATGAATGCTTTACAAGCGTTTCATCTTCCCGAGACATCAATGCTTAAGAGAGACTTCCTATTTAAAAATAGCATTGATTTTTATGCCGAAGTTGACGCGACGACGAGTAAAATGTCTGATTTTATACTCGCCCTCACATCAAGGATTGGCATTGATGTGAGGGCCTGATAATAACCAGACTCAAGAAACTGGACGGTTATAACTGAGCTTATATGGAGAACTTCCCTCCGCCTTTAAAGAGTAACCTACAATCCGGTATGCGCCCGGCGCACTATTGGGCAAATAAGCCGGGGCCCCTTGGGTATCGCTATCAAACACTGGCCTCCATGTGCCACCGTCCAGAGTCTGGACCTGATACCTGCCGTGAATGCTGACCATTGAGGCTGTAATTACACCGGTACATCGGGTGGACCACGAAGCCAAGATGATTGGATCTTGAGCAAATAATGCCCCAGTAACCTGGTTGCCGTTGGAGTATATGAGGCACCTGCCAATGGCGGTTAGTGGCTCGGCCGTATTTAATTGAGTCGCATTGCTCGGCTCAATAGCGGCAATCTGAGATGCGTTCGCAAAGGACTGTGTAGATTGTGCAGCGCTGACCGAAAGAGCCGATGTGGCGATCAAAGGGAAAACAAGTAGCCGAAGCCTCATCGAAGAATCCTTTTCGCATGGCGCCGAATTGGCGCCATACAAGTGTTCATGCACGATGACTTCGATCCGTGCCACGCATCACGGTCGCTGCTCTCCAGCACAAACGCCCACGCGCCGAATCTAATTTTCCTGACAACTTCCGCTGCAAACGCCGCGCTTGGACATTCAGGCAACGGGAGATAGGGAGGGATGGAGCACGGTAGTTAAACGACTCGGCTGCTCCCGAGACGCCAAAACAAAAGGGGGCAGGTTCCTTTTTAGCCAGGAAAAGTGCTCTGACCCGATTGTTTTTCGTTTGTCCCTCGAACTAACACGTCAATTGCACGCGCGTGCCCCAGAGGTCCTCAGAACCATTTTCATAGGCAATGACATCGGACCCGCAACCATTCTCTCGACCGTCTCAGCTAGCAGCATCGCCATCACACCGCAATGGGCAAGAGCACACTGGTAACGGTAAGGCTCCGACGGGCAATTTGGGCGCATAGGTCGCAATTCCGACATGCACCCACACAGGAGCTGGCGTCCCATGAAGCTACCTCAACTCGCGTTGCTTTCAGCGCTGGTGTTGGCAGCCAGTCCGCAGGGACATGCAGCGGCCCCGGCCGCAAGCAAGCAACAGCAGGTCGACGCCTTATTCGCAAAATGGAACAGCCCTGACACGCCGGGTGCGGCAGTGGAGGTGGTCAAGGACGGCAAGGTCGTCTATCGGCACGCCTTTGGTATGGCCGACATCGAACAAGGTCGCGCGATCACGCCATCGACGATTTTCCATGTCGCATCCGTATCGAAACAGTTCACCGCGCTTTCTGTGCTGCTGCTCGCACAGGACGGCAAGCTGTCGCTAGATGATGACGTGCGTCGCTACCTGCCTGAGCTGCCCGACTTCGGCCAAGTCATCCGGATTCGTCATCTGCTCAATCACACCAGCGGACTGCGCGACCAGTTGAATTTGTTGTCGATGGCCGGGTGGCGCATGGACGACGTGATCACTGGCGACGACGCGATGCGCTTTGTTCGTCGCCAGCACGCCCTGAATTTCGCGCCTGGTAGCGAGTTCGAATACTGCAATACCGGCTACACGCTGCTTGGCATGATCGTCGAGCGGGTATCTGGAAAATCACTGGCGGCGTTTTCGAAGGAACGCATTTTCGACCCGCTGGGTATGAAGCACACTTTCTTTCACGAGCAATACAGCACGTTGGTCCCAGGCCGCGCGCAGTCCTATCAGCCCTCGCCAAGCGCAGGCTACGAAGGCATCGCCTTATCATTTTCAGTCGTGGGCCCCACCAACCTGTATACGACGGCGGACGACCTCGCTCTGTGGCAGAAAAATTTTGATGATGCACGCGTCGGCGGCAAGCCGTTACTGGCTCAGATGCAGACGCCGGCCAAGCTCAACGACGGCACGGCCACCGACTATGGCGACGGCGTTTTTGCCGGCAGCTATCGCGGGCTCAAGACCATCGGCCACGACGGCGCGGATGCGGGCTTCAGAAGCAACCTGCTGCGTTTTCCCGATCAGCACCTGTCGGTGGTCATCGTCGCCAACGGCGCTGACCTTCATGTAACGCAGCTGGGCGAACGCATCGCGGACATTTACCTCGATGGCAAGCTCGATGCGCAGCCGACTCCCATTCCCGACTACAGCAGCCGTACCGAAGTACCGATCGACCCGGCACAGCTGGATGCCTTGGTGGGCACGTACGCGTTGGAGAACGGCTCGGCCATCACGTTCGCCAAGGAGCACGGCCACTTGGTGGGCTGGACCGCAGGCGATGACAAGATGCCGTTCTACGCCGCAGGCGAACGCGAGTTCTTCGCCAAACTGGTCAACGCCCAATTCACCTTCGACCCGCCCGGCGCGGACGGCGTGATCCAAGGCGGTACTTGGCGCCGCAATGCGCGTGTAAAGCATGCCAAGCGCATCGCGCCCATGAAACTGCCTGATCCGAAGGCACTAGAAGGCGAGTACTACAGCGACGAGCTGCACGTGCTCTACACCGTCACCGAGAAAGACGGCAACGTCGTGCTCAGCTATTCACGCGGCGACATTGCGCTTGCCCCATTCGACAAGGACAGCTTTGTTGGTCCCTGGCCGTTCGGTCTCGTCCATTTTCAGTGCGCACCGGCGAGCGGCTGCACCGGCTTCACCGCGACCGAGGATCGCGCGCGCGATGTGCAGTTCAACAAGGTAACCATCGTCGACGCAGGCAAGCGATAAACGATTGGAATGGGGGATCAGGAGATCTCTCACCCCGTGTGTTACCCGCCTGAGGCCGGGACGAACGGCTCGCCCCGCTAACCGACGTCACTGGGTCCCGGCCTGCGCCGGGATGACGGGTAGGAGAGGTTGTTCGAGGGCCCTGAAGCCGTTCCCGATAGTAAGGGGGCAAGGATATGGTGGGTCGCCGTGACCTGGGCTTATCAGCACCTTGCGGTGTGTCCGACTCTTGAGCCTGGCTAGTGTTAAAGCCCTCGTTCTCGAGGTTTAAGATGGAGTGTCCAAACTGCAGCCCTTCGCACGTCATAGGGGTGGCGGCGCATGGTGCCCGCCTCCAACGGAGAATCCCAATGCAATATCTATTGATGCTTTACGCGGACGAGAGTGGCTGGGGCAAGATGTCGAGGGCCGAGCAGGAGCAGGGCGTTGCCGCTTATGGCGCTTACACGCAGGCGCTGAAGGCGGCGGGCGTATGGGTGGGCTCCAACCGATTGAAGGACACCGATACTGCGACCACGGTGCGCCTGGTCAACGGTAAATCGCAGGTGCTCGACGGCCCCTACGTGGACAGCAAGGAGCAGCTGGGCGGCTACTACCTTATCGAAGTGCCAACCCTGGATGAGGCCCTGGCCTGGGCCGCACGTTGCCCAGGCGCAGGCCACGGCACGATCGAGGTGCGCCCGGTTTGGGACATGACGGGGTGAATAGCGGGGTGCAGGCGCGCGACGTAGCCGATGCCGTCGCGCGCCGCAGCTACGGCAAGCTCGTCGCCTTCCTGGCCGCCGACACGCGTGATGTGGCGGCGGCTGAGGATGCGTTGTCTGAAGCCTTCGCCATTGCCCTGGCGGAATGGCCGGTCAACGGTTGCCCGGCCAATCCGGAGGCTTGGTTGATGACCGTTGCGCGTCGAAAAGGCATCGACGGAATGCGGCGTCGCCGCACGGGTGAGGCCGCAACCGCGCAACTACTCATGGCTGCGGAGGATCAATCGTCAGCATCTGCAGACGCCGGCACCGACATAGAGATTCCCGACAAACGACTGGCCTTGTTGTTCGCTTGCGCGCACCCGGCCATCGATACCGATATCCGTGCGCCTTTGATGCTGCAGACGGTATTGGGGCTGGATGGGAGGACGATTGCTTCGGCGTTTCTCACCTCGCCGGATGCGATGAGCAAGCGACTGGTTCGTGCCAAGCAAAAAATTCGTGCAGCGGGTATCCCGTTTGCCATTCCAGCGCGCGATGAATTGGCGGGGCGGCTGGATGGTGTACTGGATGCCATCTATGCCGCCTTTGCGGAAGGGTGGAGCGATCCCGGCGGCACCGACGTGGCTCGGCGTGATCTCACCTCCGAAGCGCTGTTTCTTGCCCGACTGGTCGTCGTGATGCTGCCACAGGAGCCGGAAGCGCTAGGCATGCTGGCGTTGATGCTGCATGCGGACGCACGACGTAGTGCTCGGCGGAATACGGAAGGTGGCTACGTACCGTTGGCCGATCAGGATGTCTCGCTGTGGGATGCGGCGATGATCGACGAAGCTGAAGCATTGCTGCGACATGCAAGCACCCTCGATCGTATAGGTCGCTACCAGCTCGAAGCGGCCCTGCAGTCGGCACATGTCGAGCGTCGCCGCACCGGGCGCACCGATTGGACGGCGGAAGTACAACTCTACGATGCATTGCTCGCGCTTTCTGGCTCGCCAGTCGTGGCGCTCAACCGCGCACTGGCCATTGCAGAGTGGAAGGGGCCTGCTGTTGCGTTGGATATTGTCAATGCGCTTGCCGACGATGGAAGGCTGGTCCAATACCAGCCGTATTGGGCTGCTCGGGCCGCATTACTGGCCCGAACCCGCGCTTACAGCGAAGCCCATGATGCTTACGACATTGCGATTGGTCTTGAACGCGACCCCGAAGTTCGCCGCTTTTTGCAGACGCAGCAGGCCAATTTGCCTCACTGAGCGCCGTACCTGTCTCGCCAGGATTCCTGAAAGGAAATAAGCGACGCATTCTGGGACATCCAAGAAATGCTCCTCCATGCAGCTTTCCACACGTCACGCGATAAAGCTTACTAGCAAGTTGCCATTGCCTCGGTCGATAGGGCAAATTGTGTCGAAGGGAACAGGGGAATGGGATATGCGTGACTGGCTTAAGCTTTTCGGCTTCAGGAAGCCGAGCCTGCCTGTGAGTGTGGCATCGCCGAACGGTGCCTCCGACATGGAGGGCGCTTCGTTCGACGTTCGCATCGTCAGCGGTACAGAGGCATGGACTACGCTGCAGGAGTTGCGCAAACAGCCGGGCGTGGTGCCCGTGGTCTTTGGTGACCGTAGGGACTATGACAACATTACAACTGTGATGGGCATGGGGGACGCATCGTTCGACGACTACGTGCGTTCTGGTGCGGCGTTGGATATAGATCAGTGGGTAGCGGGCCGGGTCGAAGAAGAGCCGGAATACTACAGCACGGATGGTCCCGAATTGGCGGCAGGAAATGCACAGCAGCCAGGATTATTGACTGTCGTTTACGATGTTCTGTCGGGTCAGCCAAAGGCCGAAGTCTTTATCGGTCTGGTGCCTGTACAAGAGCCCTGGCAGGTTCCTGCTTACCTGAAAATCGGTGGCTGGAATGAGTGCCCGGGAGCTGACATACATGTCGCATTCTTCAAGCGCTGGTACGAGCAGTTCGGCGCGGCGGTGACCAGCATTTCCTCCGATGTCATCGAGTTCACTGTAGAGCGCCCTCCACAAACGATGGAAGAAGCCCGCCGGCTCGCGCACGAGCAATTCATTTACTGCGCCGACATCGTTCATCAGGGCGTGCAGACTGAAAGCAACCTGGCGAAGGCGCTGTTAGGCAGTGGTAACTGGTTTTTCTGGTGGGATTGATAGACAGGGGCATCCTGAAACTGTAGGTGGCATATCTCGGCCACCCAAGAAATTTGCTTAATGGATGGTGCCCTGCATATCGTGTCCTGGGTATCGCGCTCGCGCGAAGTTGCTGGAAGTCTTCGGCGCGTCCCTATGCGTGTGATCGCAAATTCATTCGATATTGGCGTACTTGCGTCGATAATTGGACCGCCACATACTTCCCAAGCAAATCGAAGAGGTCTGTCGCATCAGGGGAAAATATGCTTGGCTTTGTATAGCGCCGTCCACGCGGCGTTTTAGGCTTGCGACTTCCAGGTAGGCAGGTTCGGCCGCCGTGATTCCCTGTTCTGCTTTTCTATCCAGTCGGGTGCGAAGAGTACTCGGCTGGCTTCGATAGTTCGAGTTGCTCACTCGTGTGAGCCCGCTTGCCGATATCTACGTCATTCGCGACAGGGGAATTATGAAGAAGCTTTTTTTAGCTCTGACACTGCTGGCCTGTGCCGGCTGTGCTCCCGTAGTTACCAAGGTCAGCGTACCGGACATTGCCAAGTCGGACACGTTGCATGTCAGCGATACAAGGCCGGCAACGGAGAAGAAGGACGAGATATTCAGTTTGATGATCACAAGCAAGCAATACGGGGTGATGCGCGCGGGAGACGCCAAGCTGTCGCCACCGCCGCTGCGACTGTTGCAGCACGAGGCCTTCGAGAAGTTCGTCGCTTCGGGTCACACGCCAGTGGTCACGGTCAGTCACTTTGTGATCTATGAAAATATGCGATCGCAACTCCGCTCGGGTGCCGTCGGCGCGGGGCTGGGTGGTGCTCTAGGCGGAGTGATCGGCAATGCCATCGCGTCGCACGATGCTTCGGCCTTGACGACCATTACAGATGACAAGTCCTTCAATGGTGTTTCCGACGAATATCAGCGTGGGCTATATACGAATGCCGAGAACCCGGACAAGGCATCGGTCTACATCATTTATGTCGAGACTGACATCGATGGAAAGAAAGTGTTTACCCGGACCATTGCGGCCATGAAGCCACACGGTGAGGAGAAGAATACATTGCCGGGTGCGGTGCAGCTTGCGATCAGAAATCATCTCTCCCACTACGACGCAGGCATGACAACTGCCAGGGCTCCCGCTTCTGGAGTGCTCGCAGGGAACGCCAATGCATCATCGGAGTCGACTAGCGCTCCGCCTGCCTCGGTTGAAGTTTCAGCGACAACCTCAGCGGCTGCGCGCGGTCCTTCCGCCATGTCGGAGTCCGCTACATCCACATCGCCTTCTTCCGGCCACGCGCCTGTGACATCTACTGAGGCGCAGGGTGAGACACAGGCCGAAGCGCAACAGGGCCTGGCAGGCGTGGACGCCGATGCGGCACAGAGCGTGGCCCACCAAATGGGATGTGGCAGTGTTCGCGATAACGGCGCCTCGACATTTACAGCCCAGTGCAGTGGTTATGGCGTGGTGATCGCCTGCGACGGTGGCAAGTGCCACCCCACGCATACCACCAGGAACGAGCACTAAGCCTGCGCAGAGGGATATAGGGGAACGTATGAGTTTTGTGGATGGAGGGACAGCAGTCGTGGAGTGCTCGGGCCTTGAATATCCCATTGTCTACAAGGTAGTCCCGTGGGTTCGCATTCTGGTCATATTAGGCGCGCTGGCCTTCGGCCTGGGATGGACCTATATGGCTTTCACTCCGCCTTACGCCCATGGGAAGACCGTCTTCAATCCGATTCTCATAGGCGTGGACGTTTTGGTGATCACTGGCCTGGTCTACGGCGCGGCTTGGGCACTCATTGCGCGAATCACCTTGCATGGCGACCGCTTCGAACAGCGCAAGCCGTTTATTCATAGGGTGCTGAGAGTCGACGATATCCTCGGTCGCCGATACACAAAGGGTCGTGGCGCGGGCTACCCGGTGATCGTGCCGAAATCGGGCGTGGCATTTTCTATCGACTCAACCTCGTATGGGCTGGACGCGCGCTTCAGTCGTTGGTTCGCTCAGCTGCCCGATCTCGATTGCGAAGGGCCACGCACCTTGTGAGGGGACATCCAGGGCACCCAGGAAATGGATATCCAGATGGTGGACGTCCCGTTCCGCCATCCCGTTTCATCGATGCCTCAATAAAGCTGTAGACAAGGCCCTCAGTCCGTTTGTGCGCACACGCATTCAACCTTGCCGCGCTTCCAGTCAGTGCTTGCAGGCAGGCGTACTTTTTCCGCAGATGTGATCCATGGCATCGAAACGCTGCCGGAGGGTGTCACAGGCCGGCTTGGCTGCGTCGCACAATAGGCTGGTGCGTGTTTCGGCATAGGTGCCGAGATTGACTACGCGGCGACGTACGACCGCTGGATATGCCATGGATTTGGGGCCAAATACCCACCACATGGTCCAGCGCTGCGATTTGTTTTCGTATTGGGTGATCCCTGCAGCCTCAAGTTCGGGCACATTGGATTTGGTGTAGGCAGAGTCCTTGGTGATGGCCGCGGCAGCGGATTTAGCATCTTTGAAGCCCGCTGGTTGGTCGTCGGCTATCAAACCGTCCTGTTTCATATAGTCCATGATGGACTGTGCGGTCACCACGCCACTCCATGCCGCGGCCCCAAGACAGATCACCAATGCACTGCACTTAAGCTTTTTCATGGGTATCCCCTGTTATCAAGAGCGGCATTATGTCCACATCGAAACTAAAACAAAGGGAAGGCTCCTTTGTTTGGCTCGAGACTGCAAGGGGCGAAAGAAGTTGCGCTCAGGGAAGCCTGGCCAGCGTGCGCATTGCTGATCTGGTGAGCGCGAAAGGGATCAGGTGTCCGAATGAATCGAGAAGCGATAACTAATGTCTGCCTGCGAGGTGGCGCGCGGCTTATCGGCCTTTCTCAAAACAAACTCGAAAGCCGGTTCAAGCCAGCCGTTTCTCAAAACCTCCCCTCCGAAAATCTCCAGCTCATACCAGCCATTTTCAAGCTCAACTGCAGGTCTGCCGGGTTCTTGGTAGCGAGCCAGGAGTCGTTGTAGCGCATCGTCAGTAAAGCTTGACAGTATTCGCCACGTGAAGAGCATGACCGATCGATTCTCGACCCGTAGCACATATCCGCCACGCCGATGCTGCAAGCGATTCCCCGCCTTGAGTAACTCGGGCGTTTCCTCGGAAAGGTTGAAGATGATGGTGTATGGGTGATTCTCTATCCCTGCGAGCGGGACGACGATGCCATCGCGCACAGCCTTCTCGCCGCTATCGTTGCTTACAAACTCCGACGCCAGATCGTCATCGAGATGATTCTGATCCTTGTATCGCTTGAGCAGCAGAATGTCACCGACAAGGAAGTAGTCGATCAGATCGTTAAGAACCTCGGAGAACTCGTAGCGCATAGCTGTCCGGAATATAGCTTCAGTTTTAATGGGTAAAGGCAGCTCTTACGTTATCAACCGGCATCCAGCAACGCGAGCGCCTGATGTCTGGCCGAAGCCCGCAACGACTTCCGCAACCCCGCATCATTCGTTGTCCGCGCCAAAACCATCCCGCCCACGCACAACGCCACCATCGTCTCCGCTCGCCGATCCGCATCGCTAATACCTTCAAGCGCCGCCCGATAGATATAGCTCATGCCGCGAATCAGATCGGTATAGGCCTGTTGCGGTTCCAATCCCGCGCGAGCAACGTCGGAAGGTAGGGCGTACAACGGGCAGTGCATGTCGATGTTCTCCAGCACTTCGTCACTCAGGTAGAGCTCGATCAGCATCTTGGCCAGTTTTTGCGGATCATCCAGGTCTTGCGCAGCATCGGCGGTTTGCACGGCGAAGGGATTGCAGGTGACGAAGCTGGCGACGGCGGACGCGTAAAGGTCGTCCTTGCTGCGGAAGTGGTGATAAAAGGCGCCGCGGGTCAGGCTGGCGGAGGCCATGATCTGGTCGATGGTGACCTGCTCGAAGCCATGGCGGTTGAACAGGCGACGGGCGGACTCGACGATGCGGGCGCGCGTCTGGGCGGCATGTTCGGGGCTATAGGGCATGGTGGGTACCTCCTGGCGCCTATATAGCAAGCTTGCAGAATATGTTCTTTAACATATTTTGCTGCTGCGTAAGCTCGGCCACCGGTACAGACCACCGGAGGCAACAGCATGAAGATCTACTGGTTCAAAGCGCAGGCACCACGTCGCGTACTGGCCCTGGCCAAGCACCTCGGCGTCAATGCTGAATTTATCGAGCTGGACCTGATGGCAGGCGCTCTAAAGGCGCCGTCCTATCTGGCATTCAATCCCAATGGCAAGGCACCCACCTTGGTGGACGGTGACTTTGTGCTGTGGGAGTCGTCGGCGATCATGACCTATCTGTGCATCAAGGCCGGTTCGGACATGTGGCCGGTCAATCGCCCCGATGAGCAGGTACAGATAATTCGCTGGTTGTCATGGAATGACAATCACTGGCTGCGTGCTGCCGGCACGTTCTACTTCGAGAACCTGGTCAAGGTGGTGTTCCATATCGGCGAGCCCGACCTTGCGCAACTGGAAGCGATCGTCCCCGAGTTTCACCATCTCGCGACGATTCTGGACAAGCACCTGGAGGGGCGCGACTTCGTCGCTTGCGACCGGCTCACCATCGCGGACTTTCAACTGGCATCGATGGCCTGCGATTGGCATGAGGCGAAGATGCCGATGAGCAAATATACAAACATTGTGCGCTGGCTCGATGGCCTGATGACTATGCCGGGTTGGGCTAATCCATGGCCCGCCATGGAGACGCAGCCTAGACCTGTCGCGGCGCACGCTTGAAGAACGGAGCGTGGCCTGATCTTGGAATTAGGTTCGGCACCAACCATGGGAGAGTGGATCGTGAAGAATTACCTCGTTGTCTACATAGGCTCGGAAGCATCATTCAAGGCATCCGGTTGGAACGACCTGAGCGAAGCCGAGCGGCAGGAGCGGGAGAGGCAGGGCATGGCAGCCTGGGAGGCCTGGGCGCAGGCCCATAAGGCTGCGATCGTCGATATGGGCGCGCCGCTGAGCCGAACCGTCCGTGTGTCTCCACGCGGCACGGAAAATATCAAGAACGCCTTGGCGGCCTATACCGTGGTACGTGCCGAATCGTACGAGGCGGCGGCGAAGATGTTCGAGGGACACCCGCACTTCACGATCTTTCCCGGGGAATCGGTGGAGATCATGGAGTGCTTGCCGGTGCCGGTAAAAGCGTGACGACTCGCGGGGAATGGGTGCTCAGACGGTACCGTTTTGCTTCAGTGCCGCTATAGTCGTCGGGTCATTCCGAAGAAGCCGAACCTATGCCTCGTCTCTCTCGAATTACCCTCGCTATCGTCATGGCCGCTATCGCGCTGCCCGCGCTCGCGGGGGAACTCAAGGTGATGACGTTCAACGTTCGAACGTCGGCTGCTCAGGATGGGCCCAACGCGTGGGAAAAACGGCGCGATCTGTTCGCTGACACCATTCGGCAGCTGCATCCCGATGTGATCGGCACGCAGGAATTGAACAAGCGGCAGGGCGACGACACGGTGGAGCGTCTCCCCGAATACACCTGGTTTGGCCGCGACCGTTTCGGTGGACATGCCGACGAACACATGGGCATCTTCTATCGTAAGGACCGGCTGAAAGTTATCGAGTCCGGCGATTTCTGGTTGTCCGATACGCCGGACAAGGTGGCCAGCATCACCTGGGGGAATATCTTTCCGCGCATGGTCAACTGGGCGTTGTTCGAGCGCCTGTCGGACCACAAACGCTTCTACCTGCTGGATACGCATTTCCCGTATCGCGACCAGGACGAGGACGCCCGCTCGCGCGGTGCAAAGGAAATTGCCGCATGGATTGCCAAGTTGCCGGCGGGCACGCCGGTGATCATTACCGGCGACTTCAATACGGGCCCGGAAAGTCAGGCGCACAGCACGCTAACCGCGAGCTTGAAGGACGCATGGGATAGCGCGCCGAAGCGCGAGGGCCCCGCCAAGACATTTCACGATTTCACCGGTACGCCGACCGAGCGCATCGATTGGATTCTCTATCGTGGCGTACAGCCCATTGATATCCGTACTGTGACGACCTCGAAGGATGGGCGATACCCATCGGATCACTTTCCGGTGTTTGCTGATTTCGTGTTTTAAGGGCGAGGCCGGCAAAGAATTTCTGTGGCGAGTGCCTGATATTCTCTCGTAGGGATATGGGTCGTGATGAAGACTTGGCAGAAAGCAACGCTATTTGTCGGTGTTTCGGTCGTGCACTTCGTGGTGTCCGTGCTTACCTTTGCTCGTATGGAAAGTTGCGGTATTAATCATCTCTGCACTCTGGTGGACAGAGCTCAATGCTGGCTGTTCAACGTTCCATTGCTGTGGATAGTTGAACTCATGCGCAAGTTTCACTACGACGTATTTACATCCATACCCGCTGCGTTGGCTTTAATGGCAGCGAACTCAATCGTTGTGGTCACGACTTTCTATTTCGTGTTCCTTTTTCGATGGAGGGTCCGGTCTACGAATGCTGCCCAATATAGAGCACACTCTGCTCCGTAATGCCGCATTGCCGAAAAATCTCGCGCCCGAATGTTGCGACATCGAGGCTATTCACCTGGAAGCCGCCCGCGCGTAGCCGCTTGAGAAAATCTTCGCGCTCGTACATGCGGATGTGATCGTCCTGACCAAAGCGCCGCCAGCGCTCATTGACGTCCGTCACGCTCGGATCCTCATCGGTTTGCTGCAGACCGAGCAAGATCGGCACCATCAGAATGGCGACCCCGTTGGGCGCCAGAATACGATTCAGCTCGCGGATGGCCTTGGCATCGTCAGGCACATGCTCCAGAACGTGAGAGCACACGATGAGGTCGAAGCTGCCATCGGCATAGCAATCCATCTGGGTGATGTCGACCTTGTCGTCCGCCAGCGGTGACATCAAGTCGGCGGAGCGATATTGCACACCCGGCAAGCTCTTCAGGAATTGAGAAAGCCTGGGTGCTGGCGCGATATCCAGCACACGCAGCGCCTGCTCGGAGCGTTGCTGCACATAGGCCTTCAGAAACAGGGCATACAGGCGATCCCGATCGGATGCCTGGCAGATGGGGCACAAATACTGCCCGACATTGAGCGTCTCGAACTGATCCAGCGAGTAGGACACATTCAGTCGATGGAACGTGTCGAAGTAACTGTTCGGAAGCGGGAGGAAATTGGGAAAGCTATGAGTACAAATGGGGCAAGACTTCATACATGGACCTTTGATTGCGCCTTCCATCACTGAATCGACCGACGGTCGGAAAACTTGATTTACTGAGCGCGGCGCGCAGGGCGTACAGGTAGGTGATTAGGCCTGCCAGACCTAGCCATTTGCCACGTGGATCGCGTACCTGGCTGCCTGCCAATAGCGGATCATCTCATTCACCATCTGCGATAAGAATGACGGAGCAGCTAACTGACGCTGCCCGAACAGTTCTGATCGAAATTACTCAAAGCCAAGGATTCTGGAAAATGGGCGACGTCTGGATGCTGCTGCTTTTCGGTCTGCTTGCCATTGTCGGTCCGATCATTGCTGCCAAGCTGCCGCCGCCGGCAGCGAAAGTTCAGCTGGAAAAGTCATTCATGGCACAAGGCATCGATGTCGATGGCACGCGTTATGCCGCATCGGACTTTGAGATTCTCTTTCGTCAAGAGATCTACTCTCGTGGCCTAATCTATGGCCGGAGGCCCTTTCATTCGGATGCGGAGTGGATCCTCCGGGCCCCCAATGGCGGCTATGTACTCGGTATTGCGCAGTGTGATCCGGAAGAAAGCGAATTTGGCATTCGCTGGACCTGGCGGCGGCTAACCGAAGAACGTGCGCGACATGCGCTGCTTCACGACGCCAAGGCCTATCGATCGGCTTTCGGCGAGTCGCCCTCGGGCAAGAGGCAGGGTGGCGATGCCTAGTCCTCAGGGAGGTCATGCAGGTTGGAACCTATTCGACTGATGGCTCGAGAGCCTGGTGAGAAGACGTCCGCAGCCGAGCTACCTGGGGCGGGAACGCGAGGTAGCGGTCAGCGATAAGCGTTGGAGCGCAGTCGTCGACATTTGAGTTAATTGAGCATGTTTACGACTTTTTTAAGCATTAATAATATCAATGCTCCTTCGTAAAGTGGCTCCACCGTCAATCAACGAAGGAGCTGCCAATGAACTCACTTATCAACGCTCTATCGAAATCCGCCCTGTTACGGAAGGATTTTGACTATCACCTGGTGCGCGCATCCATGGTGATCATGTTCTTTTTCTTCGGCTACCAGAAATGGTTCGAGTACGAGGCGCAGACGCTGATTCCCTTCATCAGCAACGGACCGCTTATTTCGTGGATGTACCCGGTCTTCGGCGTGCGTGGCGCGAGCTGGTTCCTCGGCGTTTCCGAATGGACGTTCGGGTCGCTGATCTTGCTTGGCTACTGGAGCAAGCGGCTAGGCATCCTCGGTGCGGCCGGTTCGGTAGTCACGTTCGTCATGACGGTTACCATCATCCCCTTCATGCCTAACGGCTGGGCCGAATCGGCCGGTGGCTTTCCGGCCATGGTCGGCAACGTCCCCTTTCTCATGAAGGACATCGTGTTGCTTGCGGCATCGGTCTACCTGTTGAAGCAGGACGTTGCCAGAGCGGCTCAGTAATGGATCCCGGAACAGAGTGTGTTGCAGGCGCACTCTGTTCGCCCGGTCGGTGACAAATCAATGCGATTTGGGTTTTATCTTGCCAGCGCTTGCCCCAGACAAGTGGGCGATTTGCTGGGATAGTTTCGTACACACCATTGCTGCCACAAGGCTGTGTTTGATTGGCGATCCGCCGGACTGGCGCCGTTGTAGACAACAACGAAGTTCTGTCCTGTGAGCTGGTTGAGAATGGCGGCCAAAGCGTCGTGGACTACAGATGGTGAGTAGTGACGGATGCCTTCGAACGCATCGTCGGCATCGTTGTTCAGCTCGATCTCCGATTTGGGAAGCTGGCGCATGTCACTCAAATGGCCGACGAGATAAGGCACGGCGTCAGTGCCTAATGCTTCAAGCTCCGCGAAAGCCTTGGCCTCCGTCCCTGATTGGGTTACTTGACCCAATAAAGTGTCGACTTTACTGGCCAAGGGATCGGTATTGTGTGGGGGAGTAATACAGCCGCCCAAGGTGGCCATCCATAACGACAGGCAAACAAGTCTGCAACGAAATGGTGGCATGTCTACGGCCTCGGATCCCCTGGAGATTCCACTAGGGTGGATGCTCGATTCCGCAGATGCAAGCTACCAGAATGGCCTGGGCAGGGAAGAAGTTACGTTTATCGTCAAGGTACTTTACGAGCGCTGCCGTCAAAGCATACTGTGGGCTCATATGAAGACGTCAGCGATGGATAGCGCCGCCAAATGGCTTCAATGGTCAGCCCCCGACGCAGCTTATCTATCGGGGAAAAGTGTCTTTGAATTTCTTCAGCCATTGCTGACGATCGCTGCTCCCGAATTTGTGATAGTGGATGTCCCGGCCGGTGCGGTGTTTGGCTTGAGGGCAGTCGATAGACTGGGGCTGGTTACGAACGATTTCATGTCAAAAGTCTCCGATGCCGATCAATATGACTGGGCATTCTTTTATTTTTTCAAGGAGAGACTTGAAGAAGATTGCCAGGATGAGTCGGACCGTTGCCTGATAGGCAAGTCGGATTTCACGGTAAGGCTTGCCGACTCAAGTTACTTTTATGTCTACAGCTCAAATAAGGCGTTGAACGAGCATCTGTCTTTCAGCTTGGTCTATGGCGAGAAAAAAATAGCCAGGCTAAGTGATCTGGACATAGCGTACTGAACGAAAAAGTGAAGTCAGGTTGTTGTATCCGAACCGCAGCATTAACTTCTAAAGGATGTTCATGATGATTGAGCTGGAGATGTTCGATGCGCGCCCCGTAGCACGCCGTTGGATCGCAGGTGCGGTTCGCTACATAGTTCCTTTGCTGATGGCGTTGATGGCGTTCCCTGCGTTAGCCAATAACAATGCTTACGTGGCCAATCAGGGCGGGCATTCCGTTTCCGTCATTGACATGGCTACCAATGCGGTGACCGCAACGGTACCTGTAGGTGTTGCTCCTCTAAGTATCGCGGTGAGTCCGAGCGGAGCCAGCATCTATGTGGCCAATGCTGGTGACAACACGGTGTCCGTGATTGATGCCCGCACGAATTCGGTAACCGCCACGGTGCCTGCTCAGAACGCACCCGGGGCCTTAGTGGTCAGCCCTGATGGCGCCCACGTCTATGTCGCCAACGCCAATTCCAGTACCGTCTCCGTAATCGACGCAGCGACTAACGCCATTGTCGCTACGGTTCCGGTGGGAATCATTCCGCTGAGTATAGCGATCAGCCCCGATGGGACTCATGTGTATACGGCTAACGTAGGGGACAGTACCGTTTCCGTGATCGATACAGCCAACAATGCGGTGACTGTTACGGTGCCGGTAGGGACCAGTCCCTTTGGCGTGGCAGCCGGCCCGTTTGGCGCCCAGGTATATGTCGCTAATTTCGATTCCAATGATGTTTCCGTGATCGACACGGCGACCAACACCGTGAAGGCTACCGTTCCGGTCGGCAGCGGCACGGACGCTGTGGCTGTCGGCGTCATCGGTGCCCAGGTATACGTGGCCAACGCCACGGACAACTCCGTTTCCGTCCTCAATGCCATCAACAAAGTCGTGATCGCCACGGTGCCAGTAGGGATTTCGCCGGGGGGCGTCGCAGTGAGTCGAACCTCCGCTCGCGCCTACGTGGCCAATACAGGTTCCAATACCGTTTCCGTGATCAGTCCGCTCACCAAAAAGGTAGTTGCGACGATAAGCGTGGGTAAGGAGCCGGCAGCCGTGGCGATGCAGCCGTGAGGATCATGATGGGAGGGGGATGCGTTCAAGAGTGGGGTGAGTGTCAGGAACTCAAACGTGCTGCTTAAGTCGGCGTGGCCCATTTTTACTGCACTGATGGTGGCTGCTGGTGCCAATGGGATATTTGTTTCATCCCATGCGGAAGACAGCAAGATGGGAATCAGGATTGAATCGGGTGGTGATGACGGACTCACTCAGAATCTCGTAGCTTCTCTTGAGAAAAGCGTGGCCGCATCGGATCGATTCACTCAGGGCTCTCAGGGAGGGGAAGGCGCGCGATGGATTCTTCCTGGCCATCTGTACTGGCACGATGTAGGGCAGCGGACTAATTTCTACTACGTCATTGTTATCGTCGGCCCGGCATCGAAATTTCTTGGGACGGTTGATGGTTCATGTTGGGCCGATGAGATGGATATCTGCTCCAGGAAGATCGTTGCCGATATCGCAGCTGTGGCTCGTTAAGACTGCAGGCCCAGGAGCGGGGCGCGCCGCTCCCCGATCTATCATTACTTGGATTTTAATAAATTTTTATCGTCGTGTATTTACTTATAATAATGCCGATAAGGATTATTATTATTGTGGATACCGCATCACGGATTTAATATGTTTCAATAATGTGCTACCGGCATAGGGATTGGGCTGTGATATTTATTATGACGGGGATGCCAAATCCAAGGACTCGTTCCTGAAAAAGGCGGGGTCTTTTTGTGACCTTGAGCTTTCCATGAAGATCCTGTTTTGTTTCAACAGCGCCATTCTCGATGGCGAGCCATTGCCTTGCCGCCTCCCCGGTCGCCAGTGTCTTGCTGGCCTTTCTCGGTTGATTTTCATGGAGTCAGCATATGAAATACCTATGCGTGCAATTCATGTTAGCCGCAAGCTTGTTCGTCGGTGCTCTGATGCCTCATGCCGTTCATGCACAAACGAGCGAGGGGCCGTCCAATACACCGATCTACGCCTGCGTTGATAATGTGGCAGGCATTCAATCGGTGAGGTGGGTGACTTCGTTGCCCTGTATTCCTCCATTGTTAGGGACTACGAAGGTCGGGCAGCCAAGCCAGACCGTGTTCACCGCTTTATATAACGAAGGGGGGTCGGTGGTCGGCAGCTCCTCTTTAAGCGGCGATGCAATCATCGATCCGGTGGATGATGTCTACACCATTACATTCAGTTCCGCGTTCGCATCAACGCCGGTTTGCGTGGCTGCTGTGGTCGGCGCAAGTTCCACAGACTTTCAAATTGAAGTGTCCAATATCACGACCACGGGTGTTACGGTAGCCACACAATCGACGACGCCTCCTTTCGGGGCTGCTCCCGTACCCTTTGTGCTCAGTTGCACGCTTCCTCGTTGATCGGTGGAAGCGCGTATGAATTAAGTGTAGGCAGGCTCGCGGCGGAGATGGCCGCGAGCCTGCGGAGCTTTAAGGCGAGATGCACTATCTGCGAAGCGATAAACTTGATTCGGTGGCGTGGTCAATCCCGACTTCGTTCCGATCGGCACCCAGCGTCCGATCGAAATATTGTCTGTCTATGTGCAGACCCGGTCACCCGGGTGTAAGACAGACTGGGTGGCTGGTCAACTACAACTACAGCGGCAACGGCAGGCAGCAATGATCGTTCGATAGAAGATACCGGCAGCGACAACTTCGTAAGAATGGTTACCTACATATACGTCGATCCTCAGAGAGCAGTTCCGGCGGAAGCTCATGAGCAAGGGGCGGTGGTAGCGACCTATGACTACACCTCATATAGGAAGATAGTCACCGGAATCTCGCCCAACGGAACTGGGAATCCCAGCAACCAGTTGACCCCGAGACCGAGCGCAGTTTGGAAAATATTCCAAAGATTGAACAGAGGCAGGCCCCGCACATTCCCCTGGATTCAGAGCCTGAGAAATGACATGAAACTGAATGAAAGCCAGGCCTCATCGTTAGCAGGCGATTTAACGAGGGGCGCGATCCTGGATGAAATTCGTATCTTGAGCCTGCAAGTCACATTGCGGTTTTTGATGCAGAAAAACGAGTCGCTTTCGTATATTGATGTTGTGTTCGCGTGCGGTGCTCATATCAACAAGAAGGTCAATGGCGCCGTTTATGCGGATTTTTTTGATGAGCGCTCGGCTTTTCTGTCCGATGTCTACAGATGCATGGGTTCCGAAGTGACTGATGTGACCATGACCGACAGCGGCGTACTCGCCATCGATCTCGGTTCTTGGGGTGTCATATCGATTGAGCCCGCCCTCGATGGAGAGCGTGCGGATGACTGGTCATGGCGTTTCCAGTTCGATAAAAATTTCGATATAGCTACTCTCTCGTGTGTACAAGAGGGTGGCCGTTTTATGTATTTCGCAGATAAGGACGCCTTGGGTCAGGCCTGACATTGCAGGCCTGACCTATGGAATCATTTCGCAATTCCTCGACGTTCGTCGCTCTATTGCGCCGGCGTGTCACCCGCTTCCACACGGAACGCCTTGATATTGATCACCGCGCCCTTGACCGGCGTGTCGCCGTCTACGCGGATGAAGGATACGGTGAGCTTGTCGAGCTTGTCCGGTCCGATTTCCTGCAGGGCCTCGGTGGCCGGGAATGACAGTTGCACGCTGCCGCCGCCATGCTCGGCATGATGCTGCATGCCGGAGATTTCGAACGGGCCCAGGGTGCCGAGCAGGTAGTCGCTGTCCTCGTGTTTGCTGTTGGCGCGCTCAGGCAGATCGATATAGACCTTGTAGTAATAGCCGCCGCTTTGACCAAGTTCAGTGAGCGATACGCCGTCAAGCACCACGCGTATGCTGGTCGTAGCGCTGACGTCTGCGGTCTGGGGAGCTGCCTTCAGCAGGTTGCGCAGTCGCGGTTGCTGCTGGACGGATACGGGCACTTCTACGCTGACTGATTTCTGGTCCAGCGAAAGCTGCTCGCCACCGCCCAGAGTCTGTGTGCTGAGCAGCTGGGGCGACAGCGCCTTGAGCTTGATCAGCGGCGGTCGGTTCGGTGCTCTCACCGGTGGGATCCTGTTGGGCATGTTCTCGTTCTCGTACGTGTAGCCGAGGCCAACGGTCGAGATGGTCACCTTGCGCGGCAAGCTTACGCCGGGCGCATAGTTGAAGATATCCGACCAGTACGACGAGGAGGGCGGCGGCATCGTGCGGCCGTTCCCGGCCTTGACCCAGGCGGCCCACAGGCGGTCGATATTGGCGTGATGCACCCAGAAGATCGGATCCTGGGGCGACTGAAGATTCGCCATCACGCCGCCGATGATATTGTGTACGGCGTTATGCGGGCGGCTCTCCACCGAAGGCTCGAACGCATTAGGTGCGCCCTGCGGAAAATTGATGATCTGATTGGCGAACGGGTCGAGGCTGAGCGACGCGTGCACGTTGGTGTTGCGCCGATTGGCGATATAAAGCGGCGATGTGGGATCGAGGAACTCCACCGGCATATTGGGATTGGTGTAGTAATCCCAGTAAGGTACGACCAGCGCGTTGTTGCGCGAAATGTCGCGCAGCTTCTGTTCGAACAGATGCAGATAGCCGCGATGCCAGGCCAGGAAGTAGGCGATACCATGCGGGCAAAAGTTCTGATGCACGTTGGCCCAGTAAAACCAGCTATTGGGATCGCTGGGATTGGTGTTTGCGCGCATCTTGCGAATGGTCTCGACATACACCGAATAAAGCGGCCCGCGACGAAATACTTCCCAGCTCGGACGCGTCACTGTTGCCGCGGCGGATAGCGGTTCGTCGGCAAAGCCGATACGAGGTAGAAGCGGGACAAGTGCAACGGCCAGCGATGATTTCAGAAAACGCCTTCTGGAATTCATGGAGACTCCCCTTATGAATCAAACAGGAGCGGTCACGCACACTGGCGGGCCGCCGATCGTGTTTCGGTAGCCGCCGCGATAACGGACATTCTCGGCGGGCATGCTTATCCCGTGCTGCTCCCGGCCGACATAGCCGACCGACGCATGTCCCCTCGACATGCGGTGAGCAACACGACTGCTTACCCGGTGTAGAAATTAATAAAAGCCGAGAAGTCTGACAAAAAGCAGACTATTGGCCAAATGCGTCTTTATGAGATGCATCGCCACAAAGCTTGGCGTGCATTTTATTCCCCCTAACCGAAAGCATTATGCAGTCGATTATCGTCGGAAGGCAAATGCTCGATTATTTCCGGGAAATGGGCTTTTCTTGGCAAGCTATTGTTTTCACTGTTTATTGAGTCAATTTGAGCGCATGCCTTTTCTTTGGCGCCGCTCGTTCTGGCTTATTGACTATTCGATGGATGGGTTCTGGGCAAACATATCAACCAGGCTCTGGGGCGCGCCGGGACCGAGGCATATGTTGAGAATCTTTTCCGACTCCGCAGCTTCAAAGGCACTGCGAGGAAAGAGATCCTTTTCATACGCCATCAGCGCGGCTTCAATGTCACCGGGGTTGGCCGCGATGGCCTTTCCGAGTTCGGCGCCATCGAACATGGCGAGATTCGCCCCTTCGCCGGACGGCGTCATCAGGTGTGCCGCATCACCGAGCAGTGTTACACCAGGGACGCGGCTCCATCGGTGCTCGACCGGGAGCGCATGAATCGGGCGAGGTACGGGATCAGTTTCGCCATCGGTGATGAGTGCGGTCAGTGCGGGTGCCCAGTCGTCGAACTCTTTGGCGACGCAGGCGCGGGCAGTCGCCGGGTCGGAGAAATCGATGCTGTCGATCCAGGCCCTGGGTTTGCTCAACTCCACATAGGTATGCAGCACGCCGTTGGGCTCGCGGTGCGCGGCGATCCCTTTTCCCGGCGCCAGTGCAAACAACGAACCGCCGCCGACCACTTCCGCGCTTGCCTTATGGCAGGTGTCGCTATCAAACAGGCAGGTTTCGATGAATGTGATGCCGACATATACCGGCTTCGCCTCGGAAAGGAGTGGCCTGACTTTCGACCACGCGCCATCGGCACCCACGAGAAGGCCGGCCGTCACGGTCGAGCCATCGGCAAAGGTCACCGTGTGCCGGCCATCGCCAAGCGAGGACACCGCGGTGACTTTCTGTCCCCAATGAACGGTGTCGACAGGAAGCGATTCGAGCAGTATTCGGCGGAGCTCTCCGCGGGGTACTTCAGGTCGACCGCCTGTACCGTCATCGGGATCTTCAAACAGGACATGGCCATCCTTGTCGAGCACCCGCGTTGCCTGGCCGCCGGGGTAGATGATTTCAAGGAATTGATCGAACAGCCCTGCCGCCTTGAGCGCTAGCTGTCCGTTGTTTTCATGGATATCGAGCATGCCGCCCTGCGCCCGTGCGTTCGCCGAGGCTTCCGCTTCGTAGACCGTGGCTGCGATGCCGTGAACGTGGAGGACGCGTGCAAGCGTCAGGCCGCCGAGTCCGGCGCCAATGATTGCGATGGTGGTATTCATGGTGATTGTCTTCGGGTTGGGGCTGCTGCGGGAGTCGGGAGGCAGTTGTGGAATGACGTTCCATTATATTGGAGCGGCGTTCCATTTGTGTCAAGATAGGCCATGGCCAAAAAAGCACGCAGCAGCAAACGCCGTGAAGAGTCGCTCTCGCGGGAGCGCATCATCGAAGCGTCGATCGAGATTCTGGACAGCAGCGGAGAGGGCGGCCTGACGTTCCGCGCCCTGTCCGAGCGGCTTGCCACCGGTCCGGGCGCGATTTATTGGCATATCGCCAATAAGGGCGATCTACTGACTGCCGCTAGCGCTCACATCGTCGCCAGCACGATGGAAGCGTGTGTGACCGGCGCGACGCCAGAGGCCACTATTCGCGCCCTCGCCCTGGGCATGTTCGACGCCATCGACGCCCATCCATGGGTGGGCTCGGCGCTCACCGCCGCCCCGGGGCAGTTGCCCACCGTGCGCATTCTCGAACGCATCGGCCAGCAGGTTCAGGCGCTGGGCGTACCGGAAGGAGCGCAGTGGGCAACGGTATCTGCGTTGCTGAGCTACATCCTTGGCGTTGGCGGGCAGAACGCGGCCAATGCGCAGTTCGCTCAGACGCACGGCCTCGATCGATCCAACTTTCTGGATGAGGTGGCGACTGCCTGGTCGCAACTCGATCCGCAGGAATACCCGTTCGCACGCAGCGTCGCCGGGCAGTTGCGCGGCCATGACGACCGCATGGATTTCCTGGCCGGGGTCGATCTCATCCTTAAAGGTATTGGCCCATCGTGGAGCCGTTGACGTGCTTGCCTGATTAGTTAGGAGGCCGCTCCAGCGCGCGTGACCGTTTATAGTCTCGGCAACAAGCGACACCCAGGATGTGGGCCAAATGGGTATGACAAAGAGATTCGTCGATACCGGTAAGTATCTCAGCGCCTTTGCGGACGAAGTTCTTGTTCGTTGCATTCAGTGTGACGCGGCGGGAACAGTTACCGCTCAATGGGGCTCTAGTGGATGGAGTGCTCTATTTCAATGCGCAAGCTGCTCGCTCGAACTGAAGCCCGGTGACTGGGTTGGTCCCGTCAAGCTGGAGGGGCGGCAGCCGTGTGGTTACTGCGGGTACAAATGGCTTGCCTTATCTGTCGACCTTCCCAGGTCGCCAGTGAATCTTCCCGTTGCGCTGCAGAAGCATTGTTCGGAATGCGGCCATGAAACCGCGATCACCGTTTCCGTCGCCATCGCCCGCCCCAGCGACCCATGCATCGATCCGCATTTCGGCCTGCCGTTGCGCCTGAGCAAAGAAACGCGATTCGGTACGGTGTGGGCGTACAACCAAAGGCACGTCGAGGAACTCTTGGGCTACGTATCGGCGAAGCTCAGGGTCAGGCAGAACGCCAGCAATGGCGCAATGTTCTCGCGCCTTCCAAGGTGGATGAAGGCCGCCAGACATCGTGATGAGATTGCAAAGGCCTTGTCCAAGCTCGGCGCTGAGGTCTAAGGTAATCAGGCGCCTAATCGGTGCCCATGTACCTATTCCACGCTGTTACAAATCTTATTTCCATTGGCATATTTGTTTATGTCCGCGATACCAAAGGAATAAGTAATCTCTTGAGGTGTTTCGCAGGTTCCTGCCTGTTGAGAAGCCATTTGTCCAAGCGTAGCGTCACCTGCCAACGCGGTCATTGAGCCAGTAGCGCTGGTCCTGGCTGCTTATTTGGTACAGGGGATTGAGTGCGGGCGATGCGCGCCACGGCTGCAGCAGTGGCGGTGATGTTTTTTTGCGTTGGCGTTGATGATGCTCACCGCGCCAGCGTATGCACAGGCGTCGCCAAATCCCGATGAAGTATCTTCTCAGCCACAGCAGCCATCACCCCCGCCTTCATCACCCGAATCAACAGAACTATCGAAACCACCTACGGACACCGGATGGACATATATAGACTGGCATATTGGCTGGGAGACTTAGTTCCCGAGATCGTACAGTTGGAAGGATACCTTTTCGTTAATCGATTTGGTCAAAGCACTGTTGAGTTGAACGCAAAAGCAAAGAGCTATAAATCCATGCCCGAAGCGCAGTCGTGGATGAACATCGTATTGCTGGATAGCTTCATATCCGAGGTGGTTGGCGATGAGTGGCAATTAGACGATCCTTCGGTGGCCAAGCTCCTTTCTATCTTTGAACAGGCATGGTCTTATCAAGTGCACGCTCTGTATCCGAGCAGCGCATTTACGATCGAGAGACTGGTCGATGACGAAAGCGGAGATCTGGGTCTTAGGCTCTTATCCAGGTGATAGCTCAGTCGGTGAGGTCAAATCTCGCCGACAACTAGTGTGAAACTTTGCAAGAAATGAAAATCCGCACGACGCAACGCGAAATCTGGATGATGCGGATCGCATAGGCGCATCAGCTCCTCGTAGTCGTTGCTCTGCAGATAAGGCTGCAACCGGGGACCCCAGCTGTCTCGAAAAATCGTTTCCACGAGATAGTCCTCGTCCTCTGAGCGCACGGGTGCCAGTCGTTCGATCATGAAGGTGCGCGCACGCACATCCCGTAGCCCTGCCTGGCGCAGCAGGCCGGCAATGGCGCGCACGGCGGTCAGATCACGTTCGTCGAGCTGGTACCGGTCGCGGTAGTACTGGCGCACCGCTTCATTGACCAGGCGCTCCAGTCTGGAGTCCCAGGCAAAGTACATGTCCGGCAATAGCGAGCTCTGGCCGAGCGCAACACGGCCGCCCGGGCGAAGCAGGCCAGTCAGTGCATGGATGCCGGCCAACGGCGAGCGGAGATGGTTGATGACGTTGACCGACCAGATCAGATCGAAGCTCGTAGGAGCCACGGGTGCTTCCATGAGGTTTGCCTGGAGCACCAGTGCGCTATCTGCCGGCGTGATAGCGCGTGCCGCTTTGACATGCGCTCCAGCTAGATCGATGCCGACAACCGCACCCTCGGGAGTCACCTCCTCGGCAAGCCACCCTAATGCCTCTCCCGTGCCGCAGCCCGCGTCCAGGACGCGCATACCCGGCTTCAGCCCAAGGCTCGCGATCGCCTCGCGAAGCTCGGGCGCAGCGAAGGCGTTGAAGCGACGCAGTTTCCCGGAGTAGTCGCGCGCGGCGGTGTCGCCAAGCAATCCGGAAGCGGTAGTCGAGCTATTCATGGGTCAGGCGACTGGACAGGAGTGCCCGCGAGATTAGCGCTTACGGCAGCGGAATGATTGGATCGGCGATAGGAAAGGCAGCGCCCGTTACAAAAAAGACGGCCGCTAAATAGCGGCCGCTCGTAGGAAGCGCAAAAGCCAAGCCTTCAATCCTTGACGATACCGATCGTCCGCAGCCATGCATCGACCAGCGTGGGCCAATGGGTAATCGGAAGCTCCGTCGGCCGCAACCCGAACGCATGCCCGCCGTGCGCGTACAGATGCATCTCCGTGGGCACGTCGGCCTTCTTGAGTGCGGCAAAGTAAGCCAACGATTGGTTGACGCCATCCACGTAGTCGTCTTCAGCCTGCAACAGGAACGTGGGTGGGGTTTCACGGGAGACCGTGATATTCGAATTGAACTTGCCCTCGTCAGTTACCAGATGCCCGGGATAAATGGCGACGGCAAAATCCGGGCGGCTGCTTTCCTTGTCGACCGCATCTACGGGTGCGTAGGTGTGACGTTTGAAGTTGGTGCTCGTTTCAGCGACCAAATAGCCACCTGCCGAGAACCCGAGCACGCCGATCTTGTGCGGATCGATATGCCACTCCGCGGCGCGCGAACGGACCAGTCGCAATGCTCTCTGGGCGTCCTGCAGTGAGGGCATGGACAGGCTGAAATTGTGCGGGCGGCAATCGCATTTCCATTCATACGGTGTGCTTGGAACGCGATACTTCAGCAGAACGCACGTGATGCCTCTGGGTGTAAGCCAGTCGCAGACCTCGGTGCCCTCAAGATCCATGGCCAGCCCCGCAAATCCCCCGCCGGGGAACACGACGACCGCAGCGCCTGTATTCGTCCCGGTGGGGGCGTAGACCGTCATCGTGGGCTGCGACACGTTGGTGACTCCCGAGATCGTCTTGCCGCCGATGAGTTTGTCGCCGGTATCGGTGTGCTCGGGGCCCGGCATGGGCTTGGGATCGGGTGGCGTGCCGGGCCATAGCGGTATTTGCGTATGCCCTGGAGCGGGTTGCCAAACCGTTGTTTGCGCATATGCGCTCCCGCAGAGGGTCAGCAGGCACAGGGCTATGGTCCAAAGCTTCATGGCGCTTCTCCGTTCAGGCGCTCGGCCAAGGTGGCTTGATCAAGGCGGAAATTCAGGTAGAACCCCTTTGTCCATCCTGCAGGCCATCTCGGGCGAGTGGCGGCCGCTGTCATGGATTTTTTCGGGCAAACACCCCGGGTATCGGGACAAATGAACTGCGCGCCTGTTTTCGAGCGTACGTCCGAATGAGATGATGCCGCCCTGACATTGGGTGGCGCAGCCATGAATAGCTCCGACGACGATTTCGATACCGACCATCCCTTCGACGAAGATGATACGTCGCTGGATGCCCAGGTCTGGCAGCTCCTGCTGTTGATCAACCCGGGCGACGACGACGCGGCGCTGCAGCAGTTCGCGGCCTACCGCGATGCGGTGGGCGATACGCATGAGGATGAGATCGACGTGGCGCAGGTCGTGGGGCAGGTGGCCGACTGGCGTGCGACCTTTCATGTGGATGCCGAAGACACGCATGCGCTGGTGCAGGCGATCGATGAACTGGGCGCGCGCTGGAATCTGGCGATCGACTGGAACGGCGATCCGGACGACGACGATTTCCATGCCCATGTCGATGCGGAGGAACTGCTCGCCGTCGCCTATGACAATCTTGCGCCACATGGCTACACCTTGTGGCTGCGAGATACCGATGATGAAAGCTTCGCCGGCTGGATGACGCTCAGTCGCGATGCCGAGCCGATGCGCGAGCTGGCCCGGGAGCTTGGTGTCCATCTACGCCTGGGTAGCGAGGCGGGTTGAATTAAACGAGCGACGGATCGCCTAGGGCTTCGTCTCCCGAAACTCAATCCACATGCCGCGTGCAAGCGTTGGCGGAACGAACAGACTCTTCCCGTCACTGGAAGTTATCTCAGGCGGGATGCTGAGACCGGCTGCGCGAAGCGAGCGCCTCACCTTGCCCAGATCGGATGTTTGGACCGTAACGCCAACGATGCGATGGCCGGGCACTACCTGATAGCTCATTGGTAGCAGACGTATCTCGCCTTGTTTGAAGCGCATGGTTTCAACGGACGTCTTCTTCGGCATGCGGGTCACGCTAGTTGCCGATGTCGCGCCGAGGCCACGAAAAAGACTGCGCTCCGCCACGAAATCCTTACCAACCATCCAGACAGCGAGCAGCCGTGTCGCGCCGTTGGGATGTTGAAAGTACTGGGGGAGATCGGTGGGTGAGTGGTTCAAGCCAGCAAAGAAGATATCTGGATGAGGCCCGTTCTCGGCGAGGGAGATCAACCCATCCTCCCGCGTGTATTGCAGTTGTGCTTTATCCAGCCATGCGGCAACGCGCTGAAGATCCGGAGCGTAGAGCGCAAGGAAGGCAGGGCCGTCTCCCCGGGTCAGAAACGTCACATAGGAGGCGGTGACCGAGTCGACCGCGCTGCGCGCGCTGATTAGTTCGATTTCCGTTCCGTCCGGAAATTTCACATGATTGTTTTGAATGCCATCGTCGTGCAGGTGCCCGGGTTTGAGGACAAAGCCCAGACGGGCAAAGTCGGCCGAGGCCTCGCTCAGGTTCTTGACGGCAACCGGCACATGACTCAGGCCAGCGACGGGCGGCGTTTCATTCGGCTCGGCACCTGTGTTCTGCGTACCGAATAGATAGCTCACAGCGAAGACAGAGCAAAGCAGCAGTCTGCGCATGAATATTCCCCGAGGACCTGTCGATATGCCGATAGTGCTTTTTATGGATGGCTAAACGCGGGCGTGGATCTGTCAGTTTTGTGCTTGATCCCCGGTATTCAGAGCTTTGCCCCGGCGCGGCGGCGCGCACCAAACAAAAGGAGCCAGAAGCAGGTACCGATCTCGCCTACAGCAGCGGGCATTCGTATGTAGTGTGCAATGGCGGTACTCGAATACTGAGCAAACAGGATGCTGCCAAACACCTCTACGACATAGCTGAAGCAGCCGAGCATCAGGAAGATTCCGAGGATTCTGGGTAGCAACCCGGACTTGAAGACCAGGTAGCCAAAAGGCAATAGCCATAGTCCCCAGAACAACTCCGTGATCCGTAGCTGGTTGTCATAGGCGTCGAAGGATTGCTTGACCAGCAACTCCAGCTGTCCCGGCGCAAAAGGCTGTTTGCGGGCATCGCTTAACAGGTCCAACACGTCCAGCTGATGGCCCAGGCCAGCCAGCGCGATCGGGACACTGACAGCGACAAAGGCCGTCATGAGAACCGCAATCGGCTTGCTGACGGATTGCAAAAGGTAGAAGAGAGCCAGAGGCAGGAGCAGAAACGCCACCTGTTCGACCAGGGCGCTGGCAATACCCGCTCGAAACAGGAGCTCGGACGCAGCAATGCGATTGATTGTTGCGTGCATATCATCGGAGACGAGGATCTGCGAGGGGACGTAGACCAGCCTGAATACCCCTGCGATGACGACGATGAGATACAAGAGGCCTGCCAATCGAGCGAGCTTGCTTTCGTGGCTCATCTGTTTTCCCCTTTTTAGCTCACATCTGAATCTACCTGGAAACCATGCTTCACAATGGACATTATCCAGGCCGCTGGGCTTTAGCGTGTGCCATAAGACATCGGCCGGTATGATCCAGGGCGGCAACGGGGAGCCATTTGTTGGGGGAATAAGGGGTTCGATAGATGGCCGAGTTAGTCGATCAGGAACAACCCATAGTCGATGCGGAATTTCGCCAGTTCGAGACGCTCTTTTGCCGCTCGCTGCCGGACTCATTCCGATTGCATTATTTGCGCGACAACGGCGGCTCCCCTTTGGAGGACGATGTCGAGGCAGGGCGTTGGGGACTGCCCGTTCATGGATTCAACCCGATCAAGTACGGGACGCTGACCATCGAAACACTGGTCGAAGACTATGGCGATATCACGCCGAGCGATGACGATGTCGGCACGTGGGTCAGGTCGACGTTTGTTCCCTTCGCCTATGACGCCGGTGGCCACGCCATCTTTCTGTCGTTGCGCGATTCGGACTATGGCTACATTTATCTTTATGACCCGGATAATGGCGCCATCTTTCTGATCGAGCGGTCCTTTGAGATGTTTCGAGCGCAGCTCTATGAGGCTACGACGGAGTAGATCCCAGGCCCGATATGGTGCGGAATGATGACGGCTGAAGCATCGTCCGTCGCAGTGCTAAAATTAGCTGATTAACTTTATGCACAGCGGAGCGAATAAAGCCATGATCGTCCAAGCCCGTTATCCGATTGGCACACCCGGTACTCCCTGGGGCCCGGCCGAAGTCGCCACCTGGCTGTCGCAGCAAACCCGCCAGCGCAGCTACGAGGCGGATGTGTTGAGCAAGATCGAGGCATTGCGCTCGCGCTTTGACGTTGTGCAATACGGCAGCCTGAATTATCACCCCGACAGTTATCCGCTGATGGCGATCAAGAGCCGCCAATGGAACGACGAGCTACCCACCGCGCTGGTAACGGGTGGCGTGCATGGTTACGAAACCAGCGGCGTACACGGGGCCTTGCAGTTTGTCGATCAACACGCCGCGGCTTATGAAGGGCGGGTCAATCTGATCGTTGCGCCTTGCGTCAGCCCGTGGGCTTACGAACGGATTCATCGCTGGAACGCACAGGCGCTGGATCCGAACCGCTCGTTCCGCGATAGCAGTCCTGCGCAGGAATCGGCAGCGCTGATGGGGTTGGTCGCACCTTTCCGTGATCGTGTGCTGGTGCATATCGATTTACACGAAACCACCGACACCGACGAATCCGAGTTTCGTCCGGCCTTGGCCGCGCGCGATGGATTGAGCTACGAGCCGGGCGAGATCCCTGATGGGTTCTACCTGGTGGGCGATACGGAGAATCCGCAGCCGGCATTCCAGCGGGCCGTGATCGAGGCGGTGGCCAAGGTCACCCATATTGCTCCCGCGGATGCCAAGGGCGAGATCATTGGTTCGCCGGTCGTGGGGCCAGGCATCATCAACTACGCGCTTAGAAAGCTCGGCCTCTGCGCCGGTATGACCCAAGCCCGTTACACAACGACCACCGAGGTTTATCCCGATAGCCCTCGCGCCACGCCCGAGCAATGCAATACGGCGCAGGTGGCGGCGGTTTGTGCGGCTATCGATTTTGCTTTGGGTGCGTGAGGGGCAACGTTTGTACATGAATCTTGAGGCGCTTTGATCGAGCGATATCGGAATTTCTCGAAAGGCTAACCTACTCGTCGTCCCGGCGCAGGCCGGGATCCAGTGACTTTGCAATCGGTTGTCGCGAAAGCCATCGAGCGTTTGCTCTAGTGCGAAAACCGGAAACCGAAGCCACTGGATCCCGGCCTGCGCCGGGATGACGATGGGTGTGAGGGTTTCTAGCTGACGTGATCGTTGCCGCCAACTGTCAGCTTAGCCACCACCAAACAGCGCAAGCGCCTGCTCGTTAAAGCCATTGACGAAGTCATGCTCACTCGGCCCCACGTTGGAGCGGAACGGCTTGGCCGCTTCAACCACATTCTCATCCGCGTCCGTGCCAAGAATCGCCATCGTTTCGGTAATGAACTGATCCAGCGGCATAGCCAGTTCGGCTTCCTGGCTGTTCATGAGTTCGGTGCGTACCCAAGGTGGCGCGATCTCGATGACGCGAACGCCGGTATGGCGAAGCATGAAGCGTTGCGACAGGGCGTAGGAATGAAGCGCTGCCTTGGTCGACGAATAAACACCGGTAATGGCCAGTGGCACAAACGCAAGTACCGAACTCGTGTACGCCACAACCGCGTTGTGCTTGCTCTTCAGGTGCTCGATCAGCGCGGATGTCATGCGGATCGGCCCGAGCAGGTTTGTGCTGATGGTCGAGGTCAGCAGTGCCTCGTCGATCTTTCCGGCAACGGTATCGGGCTGCATGATCCCGGCGTTGTTGATCAGGACATTCAGTTCGGGGTGATCGACGATCAGCTTCGCCGCCACGCGCTCGATGCTGGCCGGGTCGGTAATATCCAGTTCGACCGCTTCCATGCCGGGATTGGCTGCGATCACCGCGTTGAGATGGCCACGTCGGCGGCCGGCGATGATCACCTTGTTGCCCAGCTTGTGCAGCGCTTCGGCGAGTCCGCGGCCGATGCCCGAGCCGCCGCCAGTGATAAAGACGGTGTTGCCAGTGAGTTTCATGAGAGTTCTCTGTAGGTAGGGGTTCAAGCGGGAAAGCGATCGCCGAACATGGGCAATCCACTTTTCGAATCGGTTTGCGTGGCTTCGTCCTGCAACACATCCCAGTGTTCGGCGAGCTTGCCGTCTTCGATGCGCACCACGTCCGCGGCAATCCATGCCGCCGGGCGGCCGGTGCCGGAGAAACGTCCATGCACGATGACGTAGTCGCCTTCGGCCAGGATCAGGCCGTGTTCGTAGCGCAAGCTGTCGGGAGTGCTGCGAACCAGGTTGAACAGCCCGTCGCGGCCCGGGTCGATATGTGCGCTGTGCTGGATGTACCGGTCGGACCAGAAGCGCGCAGCAGCGTCGTAGTCGCGCTTGTTGAACAGCGTGTCGAACGCCTCGATGACGAGGGTCTTGTTCTGCTCAGGCGAAGTCTTTGCCATGGTCTTTCCTCTTCGATCGCAGCTGGACGTTTGGCCGCGTTGCGCTAGAATGAAATCACGATGGTGATCACCATCGACGAAATTCAGTGTGATGCCACCTATGACAAATGTCAATGGTGATCACCATTGTTATCGGAGGCGACCTGTGAAAAGGCAGCCTCAGAGGAGCCGGCATATGGGCGTTTCAAAACAGCAAGCTATTGAAAATAAACAAGCTATTGTCGCTTCGGCGGCCAAGCTTTTCCGCGATCGCGGGGTGGCTGCCGTCGGGCTGACGGAGCTGACCAAGGCGGCGGGGTTCACCCAGGGCGGGTTCTACAACCACTTCAAATCGAAGGACGCGCTGGTCGCCGCCGTCATGGACGACGCGATGGAGGGCGCGGCAGCCCAATTCGCTGCGGGCATCGAAGCATCCAGGGCGAAAGCGGCCGATCCGCTCCGGCGACAAATCGAGTGGTATCTCTCATCCGATCACCGTGCCGATATCGAGGCGGGTTGTCCGTTGAGCGGGTTTGCCGGGGATGTTCGACGACTCGGCGAGGAAGCGCGGCGATCCTATGCCCAAGGGCTGGCGTCGAATTTCAATGAACTGGCGAAGGTGATCGACGGGGAGAATCCGCAAGAGAAGCGAAGAAAGGCCATGGCGCTTTTCAGTCAGATGGTCGGATCGTTGCTGCTTTCGCGCGCTGTCGTCGAGGCGGATCCGGCATTGGCCGATGAAATACTCGAGAACGGGCGTCAGCAGGTGTTGCGGGCGTCGGATGCGACATCACTGTAAGTCGCGACTGAAGGGAGCCTCGATATGGCCTCGGTTCTAGTTATCGTCATTCCGGCGCAGGCCGGAACCCAGTGACATCGGTTTTCAGTTTTCGCGATAACGCGAGCCTTTGCATGTTCTCGCGACAACCCACCACAAGGCCACTGGGTTCCGGCCTGCGCCGGAATGACGAGTTGGGGGGCTCGAGGTTCCACGAAATTGCTCCCACAACACGCCACGACGGTCATACCCTTGGCCGCCAGGAATATTGACTCCGGCCAAGCCCCTGCGCACCATGCGCATTCGGACAGTGACGTCCACAAGGGGAAAACGATGCGGATCTATATACTCGGCGCCTTGCTGATCGTGCTGGCGGGGTGGGGCTATATGCATGCGCGGCAATTGAGCGACAGCGCCATTGCCGACTTCTACGTTATGGACAGCAAGACGACCGCCGCACTAGACGTAAATGCATCCTGTGCGCTCGTAGCCGACGACTTCCATGGAACTTCGGTCTCGCAGGTGCGCGGTGAGTCGGTACGCCAGGAGCTGGACAAGGCCAAGTATTGCGATGACATGCAAAAGTCCATCGCGCGGCTGCGCGAGGCGGCCGAAGCTGCACATGTACCGTTGAATGTGAGCTACAACAACCAGCAGAACAACGTGGTGTTTGCCCCGGACCATCGCAGCGCAACGGTCGATGTGACCTACCAGTTCGATATCGGTCGCCTGCATATCAGCGGCAAGCGCACGGATCAGCTGGTCAAGCGCGATGGCAAGGTGCTGCTGGTGCAACAGGACGACCACAGCGAAGTGTCTTTGGTGATGCGCTGATCCCGCGACCCGGTTGAGATCGATGGAAAGCATTTCATTCAGCAGCGAAGAAAAGGCCCTGATTGTCAGGAAAATTCAGCTGTATTTCTCTGAAGAACTTCAGCAGAAAATCGGCGGCTTCGATGCGGAGTTTCTGCTGGATTTCTTCGGCAAGGAGATCGGCGTCTATTTCTACAATCGCGGCCTTTACGACGCACAAGCGGCGCTGGCCGCGAAGCTGGATGACATCCAGGATGCCATCCATCAGTTGGAAAAGCCGACGGACTTCAGCAGATAGCGTCAGGGAATCAAACGTTCCTGACGCAGCCGATCGAACACATCGAAGAACGCCTGGTCGCTGGGCTGGTAATCGAGAAAGCCCAGGCGTCGGCTCTTGGACATATCGGTCACCACTTCGATCGGGCGGCCCAGGTCGGCATCGGTATGCCAGGGCGAAACGAGACGATGGATATCCGGTTCGGCAAGCTGCTTTTGACCGGCCATATCGCGCCAGATCGTTGCATCGTTTGCCATCTGCTGTTCCAGCGGACGAACGACACCATCGAATGGCGCCGGTTCGATATCGAACCATTCGGCGATGCGGCTCCACATCCAACTCCAGCGGAAGACATCGCCGTTGACGATATTGAATGCTTCGTTAGCCGCGGCCGGCGTCGTGGAGGCCCATAGCAGGTGCCGGGCAAGCAGGCGTGCGTCGGTCATATCGGTGAGACTGTTCCATTGCACGGCCGAACCGGGGAAGTGAAACGGGCGCCCGGTAGCTCGGCAGATGGATGCATAAACCGCCAGTGTGGTTGCCATGTTCATGGCATTGCCGACGGCGACGCCAGTGATGGTATGCGGCCGGTGCACGCTCCAGTGATAACCATCGCGTGCCGCAGCCGCAAATACCTCGTCTTCCTGGGCGTAATAGAAATTGTCGATATTCAGCCGACCTTGTTCTTCGCGAAACGGCGTTTGCGGCAACGCGCCTTTGCCGTAGGCTTCGAACGGTCCCAGATAGTGTTTAAGCCCCGTGACCAGTGCGACATGTTTGACACTGCCGGCGTCGCCAACCGCATCCAGGACATGACGCACCATCGCTGCGTTGACCCGGATGTTTTCTGCTTCCGATGCCTGGCGCGACCATGTCGTGATGTAGACATGCGACGGCGCGAGGCCTGCCAGCGCGCGTCGGGTCGAATTGCCGTCGAGCAGATCGGCCGATATCGGCGTAACACCGGCGCGCGCGGTGGGACGGCGCGCGAGGCCAGCAACCTGCCAGCCCTTGTCGACCAGCAGCTGCGCCATGGCGCTGCCGACGATACCGGTCGATCCAACAATCAGTGCCTTGTTCATGAATGTCTCTGGAAAAAGCCAATGGGCAGCACCATAAATGCTGTTCATGGCCAATCCAAGTCGGCACAAAATGGTAACCACCCTATGAAACCCGGTACGCCGGATGACCAATGGCGCGAGGATTGCGCACCGCGGCGCGTCCTGGAGATCTTCGCCACCAAATGGACCAGCATGATCCTGCACGCGCTGTATGCGCAGCACGCAGGAAGTGCCAGGACAGGTGTGCTCCATCGGAGCTTGCCGGGTATATCCCAGAAAATGCTGACGCAGACGCTACGAGAGCTTGAGGAAAGTGGCCTGGTGAGCCGGCATGTGCACGACACGGTGCCGCCGGGTGTCGATTACACGCTTACCGAACTGGGCCGGCTGATGATTCAGCCGATCGAATGGCTTTACGACTGGGCACGAGCGAACGAGTCGGCTCTGGACGCCTTGAAGCCAAGGAGCACGTCGCGGCGACGCTGATCGTACGACAGGAAGGCGATCGTTCGCCTTCCCGCCTCAGGGGAATAACGCCCGCCTTACTCGGCGTCTTCTTCCTCTTCGTCTTCGTCGAAGGTTTCCAGCTCTTCCACGCGCACGAAGTTTTCCGCTTCGTCGGCAAAGTCGATCAGCTTGCCGTCCGCGCACATGGGACGAACATCGCGGCGCTTGACGCCGTCCTCGATCGATTCGACGAGCGCAAAGCAGACGATCGGCTCGGCACTTTCCTCGCCGTCCATTTCATAGACGGCAACCCAGCCGTCGGCGGGCATGATCTGGATGATGGTTTCTTGGTCGGACATGGATTTTCCCGGTTGGACTAAACGGTCTAGCTTGACCGGGGCCTTGGACGACTGCAAGCGCGATTCACATCAACTGAATCCATCGCACTGTTGAGCCAGAACTTCTCGCGCTCTGAAATAAACCTAGCTGCCTGCTGCGAACGTCCTTCGTCGCTGACCTCGACGACTTCGCTATTGCCGAGATAGGACTTGGTGGTGGCTTCATCAGTCGACGCGCTTCCAGACCGATATAGGTATGTCGCCGTTCGGTCGTGGCGTCACGCGGTAACTCAGGACATTGTCCTTGAACTCGTAGTGCCGGCTTTGCTGTTGGCCTTCCCAATTGGGGAACGACGCGCCCTGGATGTGAAAGACCAGCGTGCCGCTGGCCGAGTCCACGCTGATCGTGCCGAAGTGCGTGCTCGAACCCATGACGGCGGCCTTGTATTCGCTATCGGTTCCTTTCGCCTTGTCACCCTCGGCGAACTGCGGGCGCTCGGCTTTGAAGATCTGCAAGGAATAGCGGCCCTGGCTGTCGATCAGCAGCAAGCCGCTCGGCTTGGCGCCGAAGTCGCGCGCGACGGAGCCGTCCGGGTGCTGCACGTCGGCGGCGACCAGGGTCCAGGTTCCGGCCAGTGACAGCGGGGATGTTGCCTGATCGGCAAGCGTCGATGACGTCCACAGTGAGCAGGCCGATACCAGCAGGGCGAGGATGTTGCGTGCCGTGCGAGCTTTCATGGCGTGTTTTCCTTTGATGAGTGAGGCCGATCAGGGATTTCGATGGTAGGCTCTGCCTATAGATAAGAAAATCCGATAATTCGAAACTAATCGATTAGAAAATCTAAAGTGATGAGTCTGCCCAATCTCGATATGGATGCCCTACGGACCCTGGTCGCGATCCTGCAACTGGGCAGCCTGCATCGTGCCGCGGAGCGCGTGGGTCGTTCGCAGTCCGCGGTAAGCCAGCAGATGAGGAAGCTGGAAAGCCAGCTAGGTGAGCCGCTGTTTCGCAAGCGGGGGCGGCATGTGGTGCTCACGGAAACCGGCGAGCTGATGCATTCCTATGCACGCCGCATGCTCGATCTCAATGATGAAGCGGTTCGCGCCGTTCGAGGCGCGTCGGTGGAAGGTGTGGTTCGCTTCGGCTTGCCTGGCGATTTCGCCGAGAGCTGGTTGCCGGCGACGCTGGGGCAGTTCAAGAAGGCGCATCCTGCCGTTCGCGTGGATGTCTCGGTGGAGCGCAATGGCCTGTTGCTCGAGCGTCTGGACAAGGGCGAGCTCGACCTTGTCCTGGTCATGGGTTATGCCAGCCGTTCCGATGCCGAACCTATGGCGACCTTGCCGATGGCATGGATCGGGCCCGTTGAATCGGGGGTGGTCTTGCGGCCGAATGTTCCCATCGATCTGGCGCTGTACGAATCGCCATGTTTCTTTCGCCGGGCGGGCACGGAGGCGCTGGACAAGGCGTCCATTTCCTGGCGGCTGGCGTATACCACGTCGAGCCTGCAGAGCCTTTGGGCAGGCGTGGCGGCAGGTCTCGGGATTACCTTGCGGACGATGGCCGGCGTGCCGCCGTCATTGATGCGCCTGGATGAAACGCATGGTTTGCCGTCTTTGCCCAGCGTCGAGCTTTGTCTGCATGCGGGGCAGGGTGAAATGACGCCGGCGCTTGCGCAACTCAAGCGGATGGTGATCGATCATGCGAGCGAGCATTTGGGCGTGTAGAAAAAAGTCATCCTGAGTTTTCTAAAACTCCTTTCCTAATCTGTCATCCCGGCCTGCGCCGGGATGACGGGTAGGAAGGGTTTTCCTAGACTCGAAGCCCCAACGCCGCCGCCGTCACATCCACATATTTCAACCCGGCGCCCGTATTGAACAGCACCACCCGATCCGACGCCTTGAGCACGCCGGTATTCAACAACTGCGTATAGGCGGCGGTGGCCGCGGCCCCTTCGGGCGACAGAAAGATCCCTTCATGGGCGGCCCAGTCGCGCAAAGACGCAAAGATGTCCTCGTCCGACACCGCAACGGCCATACCGCCGGACGCCTTGAGGATGTCCAGAATGATGTAGTCGCCATACGCCTTGGGCACGCGCAGGCCGGACGCGGCGGTCTCGGGGTTTTGCCACATCTGGCTGGCAGCGGCGCCCTGGTCGAATGCCTGCACCACCGGTGCGCATCCACTGGACTGAATAGCGAACATGCGCGGTCGTTTGCCCGGCTTCACCCAGCCTAGCTGCTCCAGTTCGTCGAACGCCTTCCACATGCCGATAAGACCCACGCCGCCACCGGTGGGATAGAACACGGCATCGGGATACTCCCAACCCAACTGCTCGACCAGTTCGTAACCCATGGTCTTCTTGCCTTCCACACGGAAGGGTTCTTTCAAGGTGGAAATATCGAACCAGCCTTCGCTTTGTTTGCGTTCGCCTACGATGCGCGCGCAATCGGAGATGACTCCATCGACCAGGGTGACGTGCGCACCATAGGCCGTGGCTTCGACGTAGTTCGCAAGCGGCACGTCCTGCGGCATGAAAATGTGCGCTTCGATATCCGCGGCGGCCGCGTAAGCGGCGAGTGCACCCGCAGCGTTGCCTGCGGACGGCACGGCCAGTTTGTGCAAACCATAGTGGCGAGCCATGGTCACCGCCAGGGAAAGACCACGTGCCTTAAACGAACCGGTGGGATTGGCGCCTTCTTCCTTGAGCCATAGCCCGGCATGGCGCTTGCTGCGCAACATCGGTGTCCAGCCTTCGCCCAGGCTGACCGGTGCCGCGTCGGGTAGCACAGCGCGATAGCGCCACATGCCGCTCCATGGCGTGCCGGCCTGTTCGCCGACGACATCCTGGGGCGAGCTGCCGTGCAAATGCGATAGGTCGTAGCGCACGTACAGCGCACCAGCAGGTGCGTCGGGACACTGTGTGCACAGCGTTTGCGGCGTATCGGCCGAAAGCCGTGCATGACAACGGGAGCATTCGAGATAGGCGATGGCAGGCATGGGAACTCGTCAGTGAAGGTGTGGGGACATCAGGACGCGATATCGATATCGGGTAGGACTTGAATCTGCTTTTCCCAGCGCGCGACCACGGCGGCGGCCACCGCGTTGCCAAGGATGTTGGTCGCCGAGCGTCCCATATCGAGCACATGATCGACCGCCAACACCAGCGCCACGCCGCTATCGGGAAGTTTGAAGTAGTGCAGGGTGATGGCGATCACCGCGATGGCGGCACGTGGCACGCCCGCGACGCCTTTGGTGGTCACGATGAGCAAGCCAAACAAGGTGAGCTGTTGCGCCAACGACAAGTCGATGCCGTACGCCTGCGCGATAAACAGGATCGCGAAGCTGCAATACATCATCGCCCCGTCCAGGTTGAACGAGTAGCCCAGCGGCAACACGAAACTGGCGATACGCTGAGGGATGCCGAAAGCGACCAGCTTTTCCAGCAGGCGTGGATAAGCCGCTTCCGACGACGAGGTTGCGAACGCAAGCAGTACAGGTTGGCGAACGCTGCCAAGCAAGCGCAGGCTGTGCGGCCCGACGATCAAAACCAGGGCGGCGATCAATAGCGCCCACAGTATGGCCAGCGACACATAAAATCCACCGACAAAGCGTGCATACGTTCCTACCATGCCAATGCCATGGACGCAGACGGCGGCTGCCAGTGCGGCGAAGATGGCCAGGGGTGCGGCTTTCATCACGTAGTCGGTAACCTTGAACATGATGGCGGCCAGTTGTTCGACAGCCTCCACAAACGGCAATACCTTGTCTTTGAGCGCGGCGGCGGCGCTGCCGACAAAGATCGAGAACACCACGATCTGCAGAATCTCGTTGCCGGCCATCGCCTCGACGATGGAGCGCGGGATCAGATGTGTCATGAAATCCGCAAATGTAAAGCCGGCCTCGCCAGCCGGCGCTCCTGACGATGCAAGAGACAGATGCAGCGACGCGCCCGGCTGCAGCCAGTGGCCCATCAACAGCCCGATGGTCAATGACAGGCAGGACGCGCCGAGAAACCACGCCAGCGCCTTGACGCCGACGCGGCCGATCTCGCCGATGCCGCCCATGCGTGCAATGGCCGGTACCAGCGACGCGAACACCAGCGGCGCGATGATCATCTTGATCAGGCGAAGGAACGCATCGGTAACGATGGAAAGGCCGGCGGCGACGTCGATATTCTGTTGCGGCGTCAGCGCGTGGTTGCACAGCCAGCCCAGCGCAATGCCAAGCACCGTGGCTGCGATAAGCAGGGCTGTGAACCAACGTTGTTTGGCCGGCATCGGCTATATGTACCAGTTCGATCGCTCGGCCGCGTGAAGCGGCCCCGCACTTCAGGACTTCAGTTCGGCCTTGAGTTCGGCGACCTGCTCGGGGAACCAGGGACCGTTTTCCTTCAGCACCGCCGTGACCAATTCTTCCGCGTCGTTCTGGCGGTGCAGGGTCTTCAGCGCTTGCACCTGGTAGCCGGTAACCGTGAGGCGGTTCACGCCATAGGCCTTGTCCGCCGCCTGGGCTAGCCAGGGCAGGGCGGCTTCGGGCCGGTTCGATTCCAGCAGGCTGCGGCCATAGCGGTAGGCGTAGACATAATCGTCGGGGTAGGCGGCGATCAGCTTGCGCTGATAGGCATCCAGTTCGTCGGAGCGCTTGGCGCGAAGCAGGTAGACGCGCAGGTTGTCGGCGAGATTGCGATCGCTGGTGAGATTGTCGCCCAAGGCACGGCGGGTCGTGTCGATGGCGCGATCGAGCAAGGCCTTCTCTGCCGTGGCGTCACCGGTGGCGGCATCCAGATCCGCGCTGGCGATCACGGCGCTGCGCTGGTCGGCGCAGTTGGGGGTTGCCGTAAAGATCTGCGTATCGAGATAAGTATCCGTGGCTTTGCGCTGTGTGGCTAGCACGCTGTGGCGCTGCGCGTCGGGCAATTTTTCGCTTGCGTGCAGCAGATCGAGCAACACGTAAGGTCGGCTGCAACCCGGGTCGCCGGCCAGCACTTTCTGCGCACTGGCCAAAATAGCGGTGTTGTCTTTGCTGATCTTGGCCTGGGCAAGGTGCAGCTGCTCCAGCGACGTAACGGCACGAGCGTTCCTGCTGGCGGCCGTGCGCACATTCGCTGGCAGCTGGGCATACCAGGCAAGCCCGGTGGCGCTATCGTTGCGCGCCTTATACACATCGAGCGCAGCAATGAGGGCGTCGGTCGAGCCGTGTGCGGCCTTGTCCTTGAGCGGTTCCAAGGCATCGCTGCCGGACAGGATGGCGTTGACCCGGGGATAGAACTTCTGCCGTGGTTGCTCGGCCAGGATGCGGCCTTGCTCGTTGCCGTGCTCGTCCAGCACTACATAGCTCGGCAGCGCGGAGATCTTGAGCTTGTCCATCCATTGGCGGCCATCGGGTGAATCGGCATCGGCTTCGACCACGATGGCCTTGCGCTCCACCGCCTGCCAGTCGGACCCGGTCAGGACGTGGCTGGCCATGTAGTAGCAGGAGTAGCACCACACCGCGTGGAAATCGACCAGCACCGGGCGATGCTGTTGCGCAGCCTGCTTGAGCGCATCGGCGATGGTGGCAGGCGCGGCGGTATCGGCCGCGTAGGCCGGAGTCAGCAAGAGGAACAGGGCGCTGGCGAGAAGCTTCTTCATGGAGGATCCGGGGGCAATCTGTCGACGTGGCCTGGCGATCGTGACGTCGTCGTCGATCGCCAGGCGGTATCGAATAAACCTAGCACGCAGGTTTAGCCGTCCAGATGTCCATCGCCATGACATATCGCCATGTCGATACAACCAATGGTTCTGAGGCCTTCTACTCTTTCACGTGGCTCACGCGCCAGATCACGTTGCCGCCGTCGTCGCTGACCAGCAGCGCGCCATCCGTCGCTACCGTGACACCGACGGGCCGGCCCCATGCCTGGCCGTTGGGCAGTACGAAACCGGTAAGGAAGTCCTGATATTCGCCGCTGGCGCGCGTGCCGCCATGGCGTGGCACACGGATCACTTCGTAACCCACGCGTGCCGAACGGTTCCATGAACCGTGCTCGGCCGCAAAGATGTCGCCGCGATATTCGGCAGGAAATTGCGAGCCGTCGTAGAAAGTCAGTTCGAGGGACGCGTTGTGCGGATTGAGCAATACGTCAGGGACGATGGCCTTGCTGCCCAATTCGGGATGCTTGCCGGCATGCCGCGGATCCTGATGCGCGCCCATGTACCACCACGGCCAGCCGTAGAAGCCGCCTTCCTGGACGTGCGTGATGTAATCGGGAACAAGATTGTCGCCCAGGCCATCGCGCTCGTTGGTCGAGCACCATAGCTCGCCGTTCTTCGGATCGACGGCAAGCCCTACCGCGTTGCGAATGCCCGAAGCGAAAACGTGCATGTCCGATCCGTCGGGTTTGAAGACCAGGATATCGGCGCGATTTTTCTCGCCCGGCGTGGTGTCCGGATCGTCGACATTCGACGCCGAGCCGACCGAGACATACATGCGGCTGCCGTCCGGCGAGAAACGCACATCGCGGGTGGAGTGGCCCCGGTCGCTATGCGGCAGGTCGGCGATATGCTCGGGTTTGCCGCGTGCCTGCAGATCGCCGTTGCGATAGGGAATGCGGACCACTTCATCGGTGTCGCCGATGTAGATCCATTGCGGATTCGGGCCGGTGGGATAGAACGCGATGCCGAACGGCGCGTTCAGTCCCTTCACGAAAACCTGGGTTTCCTTCGGATGCCCATCCGCGGTCGTGCCGCGAAAGACGGACAACTGACCGGCATGCGTTTCGGCAACGAAGACGTCGCCATTGGGCGCGGTGCGGAGCAGGCGCGGGTTATGCAAGCCGGTGGCGAACAGTTCGACCTTGAAGCCTGCAGGTGCCTTGGGCCATGCATCGGCAGGGCGCGCGACGACTTGCGGTGCATTGCCGGCCGATGGCGTAGCGAATGGGGTCGGCAGATCGGCGACGGTAATCTTGCGCGTGGTGCCGGGGGATTCGTAGCGAAAATCAGTGAACGGTGCCTTGGGTGCGGGCCAGTTTCCGGCCACCATCGCATCGCTGGCGGCAGCCTTGGTCGATGCTTGCGCGGTTCCTGTATCGAGCGACTGCAGGTAGCTCACCAATTGCCAGCGCTGCGCTTCGGGCAGGCCGCCCCAGGCGGGCATACCGTTGTTCACGCTGCCATGGGTAATGAACCAGAACAGCGCTCCAGCACTGGCTCGCTTCACGCTTGCAGTGGCCAGCGCCGGTACGTTGCCGTTGCCTTGCGCCGCCGCGCCATGGCAGCTGGCGCAATCGGTGGCATAGAGCGTTTTGCCTGCCGCGATAGCCTCGGATTGTCCGGCGTAGGGATTTTTGGTCGCGGCTGCAGCAGGGGGAGCGTTTTGGAAGGTTGCTGCGCTCTCCTGCGCCAGTGTGCAGGCTGGAACCATCGAACCGATGGCGAACGCGGCAGCCAATGTCAGGTGCGAGGACCATGACCGGATCGGGTACAACGTCGCTTTCATGGCAGTCGGTTCCATGGGGAGGTCGTAACGGGCGAAAGTAGCCCGTGACAGGGCGGGGTTCAAATGAATATTTTGATACGATCGGGCGTCAACGGCTGCAGTGAGATAGCTGTTCAAGATGAAGAACCGTGCGCTGTCGCCCTTCGGTACGGTATTGCCGCGGTCTTTTTTCTCGGCGGATGCGTCCATCGTTGCGCCGCGGCTGCTCAACAAGATCGTCGCAACAGCCGATGGTCGGGCCGGACGGATCGTCGAGGTCGAAGCCTATGAAGGCGCGCGTGACGAGGCGGCGCATACGTTTCGCGGCAAGACGGCGCGCAACGCGGTGATGTTCGGCGAGCCCGGCCATCTGTACGTCTATTTTTCCTACGGCGTGCATTGGTGCGGCAATGTCGTTTGTGCGCCCGAAGGAGTGGGGTCGGCGGTACTGCTGCGTGCGCTGGAACCTATCGCCGGATTGGAAGCCATGCGCACGGCACGCGGTTCGCGGATTGTCGATCGTGATCTGTGTCGCGGTCCGGGGCGGCTGGCGCAGGCGCTGGGTATGACCGGCGCCGACACGGGCATGGACGTTGTCGCAGCAAATTCGCGAATACAGTTTCTCGACGACGGTACGCCACCGCCCAAGGCATTGCGCGGGTTGCCGCGCATCGGCATCAGTCGCTCCGTGGCCTTGCCCTGGCGCTGGATCGTGCCGGACAACCGGTTTGTGTCTCGTGGCCCGGGGAAGCTGGCGGAGTAACTCGTCTGATGTAGAGGCGATTTCAGGGATACTCATGAAACCCTTCCTACTTGTCATCCCGGCGCAGGTCGGGATCCAGTGACTCCGGTTTTCGATCTTCGCGATAGAGCCAATGCTTGATGGTTCTCGCGACAACCCACCACAAAGTCACTGGGTCCCAGCCTGCGCCGGGATGACGACCGGGAGGTTATACGGGTGCTCTGACGTAGCGGTGTACTCATCTCCTTCACATTCGTACAGCCCGCCATGCGCTACACGACGTTCCTGATCGTTGAGCGTGCTAACGGAGGTGCGACATGTTGGGCGACAGAAATGCCTATGCCATCGTGGCCGTGCGAGACATCGAGCGGGCGCGGAGTTTCTATGCGGACGTGCTCGGACTCGAGCTTTTGAAAAGCTCCGACGCCGTACTCAATTTCAAGACCGGCGACACTCGGTTGACCGTCTACCGCTCGCAGGAGGCAGGCAGCAATCGTGCCAACGCGGTGGTGTGGGGATGCGGTGAAGATATCGAACGTATCGTGGCCGATCTCGAGGCCAAGGGCGTCGTGTTCGAGCACTATCCGGGCATTGGCGACTCCCGGATGCAGGGCAATATCCATGTCGCCGGCGATGCGAAATTGGTCTGGCTCAAGGACCCGGATGGGAACATTCTGCATCTGAACAATTTCTAGCGGGGCAGCTTATTGAGCGCTCACGCCTGTTTACTCGGTTCCCGTTCCGCCAACAGATAGATGTCGCTCGCCTCCAGCACCGCTTGCGGCGCACCACCTCGCACCGCGGCAAGCATCGCCCGCCCGACCCGCTCGGTCGTGAGCATGCGTGGAGCAATCGCGCGCATCAGCGGAAAGAACGGCCGCATGACGGTGTAGAACGCCTGATACACGCCCGTCTTGGAGCGTGCGCCATGCATCGGCTGGATGATCCCGGGACGGAACAGATAAACCGCCTTGAAGGGCAGGCGTTGCAGCGCATTCTCGGTTCGCCCTTTCACCCTTGCCCACATGCTGCGGCCTCGTTCGGTGCTGTCCGTGCCTGCGCCTGAGACATAGATAAAGGTCATGCCGGGATTGCGCGCGGCCAGGGTCTGGGCCGCCGCCAGAGTCAGGTCGTAGGTGAGGTGGGTATACGCCATCTCGTCCAGGCCAGCGGCCGAAACGCCCAGACAGAAAAAGCAGGCGTCGTAGCCGGTGAGATGGGCCTGGATATCACGGTAATCGAACAGGTCGGGAAGAACGATGTTGCGCAGTTTGCGATGGCTGGTATCCAGCGGCGTGCGCCCAATGGTGAGGATTTCGTCTACGTCGGAGGCCTGTAGACATTCGCGCAATACGCCCTGGCCGACCATACCGGTGGCGCCGAACAAGATGACTTTCATGGCAAGAGTAACCGGGAGCGGGCGGATGACAGGGGGCGACGAACCCCTCTCGCGATCGGTTCGCGATAACGAAGATAACAGCCATCCCTTGGCTCTTCAGGTGGACATGGATGCCGCCGGCTTACCGGACGGCATCCATGCACCTTGCTCCATCGTCTCGTTGTGCGCTCAGGATCAGCGCCGACGAGCTGTCTTGCGGGTTGCCTTCTTCACGGCGCGCTTGGCGGTCCGCTTTTTGGCAGTGGTCTTCTTGGCAGTGGACCGTTTGGTTGCTTTCTTTGTCGCTTTCTTGGTGGCCCGTTTCGTGGCCTTTTTGGCAGCTTTCTTAGCCGCCGGACGCTTTGCTGCGGTCTTGCGCGTCGCTTTACGTGCAGTCTTTCTTACGGTTTTTTTAGCCGCTTTACGTGCAGTTTTACGCACGGTTTTCTTTGCGGCTGCCTTTCTCACGGTTTTCCTGACTGCCTTCTTCGCGGCTTTTTTTGCCGTGGATTTACGCGTCGCCTTTTTGGCGGCTCTCTTTGCAGTAGCTTTCTTTGCCGTGGCCATGGTTAACCCCATGTCGATGAGCCTTCGCTGCACCGCGCAGCGGTTGGCGTCCGGATAATGCCATTCGTTTACTTGACAAGCTAGTGTTAGTGTTTACAAGTTAACCGCCATTAATCGATCCAACATCGCTGACGGCGGCGCCAAAGCGATTATCAGAGGGTGCGAAATGAAGTTTCTGATGATGATTTACAGCGACGACAATCTGCTCGATGCCCTGCCCGAGGGGGAGTTCGACAGCATGATGCGCGGTTGCCTGCAGCATGCCGACGAGCTGCGCGCGGACGGTTACCTGCTCGATTCGCAGCAGTTGGAAGCGCCGGTGCAGTCCAAATCCCTGCGCATCCGTGGCGACAAGGTCGCCGTGCTGGATGGTCCGTTTGCCGAAACCAAGGAATACCTGGCCGGGTTCAACCTGATCGAGGCGGACAGTCTCGATGAGGCTGTGAAGATCGCGTCGGAGTTTCCCTGGATACGCACCGGTTGCATCGAGATCCGGCCGGTGCGCGACATGGGCAGGGTTCGGGATCGTGTCGGCGCCTGAGGCGTCGACAGTTGGTACCGCTCAGTGGCCGGCCTTTGCTCCGACCACTTCCGATTCGACCACCATATCGAGTACATAGGCCGTCGATGGCGCATCGGCCGGTACATCGTGCAGCGGGTAGCGCTTGACCCGCAGCACGTTACGAATGCCGGCCTCGTGCGTGTAGCCCTCGATGTTCTGATGTAGCGGCTGCCATGCGCCAGGCTGTCCATCGGCCACGCCGTCAGCGTTGTAGTGCCGCTCGCGAACCTGCAAGCACTGCATGTTCGGGATCAGTGGATGCGAGCAGGGCCGAGTGTCTGCCGCCACCTCCAGAAACACCGTCTCGCCTTCGCTGCCGTAGCGCGTCTGTGCTGTGGCCTGCCCCTGAAAAACCAGGGTATCGCCTGACGCGGTGACCAATTGAAGACGGGGCGAGGCGTTCGCGTCGCCGATCGAAAAGCTCAGCGGATCGCGCAGGCGGGCGCCGATGGCAGCGTCCTGGGCGGCGAGCCTGGGATCCGGGCAGGCCATCATGGTCTGCATCAACGGACCGACCGATAGTCGATCTTCTTTGATGCTGTACGAACCGCCGAGGCGGTTGCAGCCGTTCACTACGCTGAGGCGGCCGGCGGAAAAGTCGAGTTGCAGCGGTGCATCGGCGCGCGCGAACAAGCTGTCGATGTGCGTACCGCTTTTGTCCTGAGCCTGTTGCAGGGCCCAATGATAACGAGGCAGTTGCGAGCCATCCGGTGCCATGGCGCCACGGTCATGCGCCGGTGTTGCCGCGCAGGCGGCCAAGGCCAGTGGCAGGAAAAGGAGTGGGTATTTCACGGCGGGCTCCGATGGAAGGACGCAGATCGATGCACGTGAAGCCCTTGCGATCCTTCGTTGACAGGGCAGGCCGAGCGTAATCACCGTGCCTGCCATCGTCAACGGTCAACGGCGGCTACACGAGACCTTCACGCTCGCCGGCCGATGGCGCGTCGAACCCACACCACAACGCAATCTCGGCTTTCAGTACGGCCAACTGCAAGGGTTTGGTCAGCACGCCATCCATGCCGCATTCGATACAGGCCATCTTGTGCACCGCATTGCTGCTGGCGGACATGGCGACAATTGGCGTGTGGCGGTGCAGCTTGGCTTCTCTGGCGCGCACCTGTCGCGTGACTTCGTAGCCTTCCATATCCGGGAGACCGCAATCGAGCATGACCAGGTCGAACGAGTGCTGCTGGAGCATGTCCAGGGCGGCACGGCCGGTTTCGGCGGTGAAGACACGGCACTGCAGGCTGCGCAGTTGCTGCTCGATCACAAACCGATTGGCGGGGTGATCCTCCACCAGCAGGATCGACGGGCGGTTCGCTCTTTCGATCGGTTGCACCGTCAGCTTGGCCTGGGGATACGCGGGCGCTGCCTCGGCATGCAGCTCGTCGGCGTCGGCAATGGCGACCGGGATCGTGAAGCTTACGGTCGTGCCTTCGCCCAGCTCGCTCTTGATCGCAATGGTGCCGCCCATCAGTTCGACCAGTTGGCGACAGATATTGAGGCCCAGACCGGTGCCGCCGTAGCGCCGTTGAATCGAGCTGTCAGCCTGTACATAGGCCTGGAAGAGCTGATTGCGACGGCTGGCGGCAATACCGATGCCCGTGTCCTTGACGCGCACCGTCAGTTGGGCTGGCAGCTCCGTGCCTTCACTCGGTTGCAGCCGCATCTGCAGCGTGACGTTGCCGTGAGTGGTGAACTTGATTGCATTGGAGAGCAGGTTGATCAATACCTGTTGCAGGCGCGTCGGGTCGGTCACGACTGTATGGCCGGCCTGCAGGTTCATGTCGACATGTACGGGAACCCCTTTCTCGTTGGCCTTATGCAGCACCACATTGACGACATCATCGGCGATCTTCTTCAGGTTGACCGGTAGTCGTTCCAGCTTCAGGCCATTGACTTCGAGTTTCGAGATATCCAGCACATTGTCGATCAGGCGCAATAGCGCATCGGCCGAGGTCGTGGCGGTGTCGACGATTGTCGACTGCTGGGCGTCCAGGCGGGTAGAGCGCAGCAGTTCCACGGCCGATAGCAGGGCGCTCGTGGGCAGGCGGATCTCGTGGCTCATCGTGGCAAGGAACATGGCTTTCTCACGCTCGCTGCGTATCGCGCGACGGTGGTCGCGCCGGGCAAAGATATACAGCACGGCAAGGAGGGCGAGCACAGCGCTGATGCCGATAAAGGCGGTCGAGTGGAAACGCAGCAGTACCGTCCACGACGGGGCGCCGTAGTCGGAGTCGATCATCCAGCGCTCCATCATGTCGTCGGTCTGTTTGGCGGTCAGTGTCGCCAATGACTTGTCGATAATGGAGCGCAACTCGGGCTCATCGTCGCGCACACGCATGCGTACATTGAGCAGCGCATCGTTGACGGTCCCGGACACATGCAGGTTGCTGTCGTAGCCACGCCGCCATAGCGGCATCAGCAAGGCGTCGACGTCGATCGCCGCGTCGGCTATGCCCGTTGAGACGGCTTGCAGCTCCTGCTCCGGCGAGGACATCGGCAGCAGCACGATGCCCGGGTAACGCTCCTTCAGCAGGCGATGCATGATGCCATGTTCGCGTACCGCGACGCGGTGCCCCTTCAGGCGCTCCAGGTCATAGATATTGGGCATCGAATCGCGCGTGATAATGACCGCGGTACCGACAAAATACGGTGAGCTGAGCTGGCCCCTGCTATCGCCGGCATCGACGCCGTCATTTTGTGCGGTGACCACCGGAAGCAGGTCGAGCGTACCTTTGGCGAGCGCTGCGCGCGCCTGCTTGATATCCGATTCGAGTACGGGCCGAAATGTCAGGCCGCTGATCTTGGAAATGGCCGCGAGGTATTCCAGGGACAGTCCGGAAACCTTGCCGCGATGGACGCTTTCGAAAGGTTGCCAATCGGGATAGCCGGCAAATTCGACCACCGGATGGTCGCTTATCCACTGGAGTTCGTGCTCGGTAAACAAGGACGGCTCGGCGGCCACGGCTCGCGACGACACGAGCAGGCCGATAACAACGAGCAGGTTGGCGAGGGGGCGGATCATGGCAAATTCCGGCGTTTGAGGCAGGCGCAATGCGCGACGAGATCTGTCGACGGGCGACCTCATGCGACGCAGGCTTGCGTGAGCAGCTTTCCTTGCAGGATCTAGTAATGCATTGGCCCCAGGCCGCGGCTGTACGTCCGTAGGCACGCGCGCTGCCGCGACATGGCCTGCGGCCACCTGGCGGAGTCGGCCGTTGTCGATGCGTGGGGCTTGTATCTCGGCCTAGTATCGAGACGTTCTGCTCAGAAGTATTTAGAAGGTGTACGAAAATTATGTCGGCGGAGCATCAAGCCGTTAGGATGGACGTTGTAAAGAGGCTGGCGGCACAAAGGCGGTGTATCGCCTGTTAATGCGGCAAGAGGTAAGCTTCCCGGCCATCGATGGAGCGCACCTGTCGACCGAGGGGATGGCCGGACGGATGGCCTGCCCAGGACGAGAGGGGACTGGCGCAGGAGTCGGCTGAGGGTATGTGGTTAGAGGCTCGGTACGCGAGGTACGTGCGTAACCCATTGCGCAGGTCATAGAGGGAAGGTTCCATGTCCAGTTCGCTCATTGCGCCCCTACGGTTGATGTTGCTGGATGACCACGAAGTCGTCCGCAAAGGGCTGGAGCTTCTGCTTTCGCAGGAAACGTATTTCGAAGTCGCCGGAAGCTTTACGACCAGCCACGATCTGTTTGCAGCACTGCAAAAAGAGCGTGCCGATGTCTTGGTTGTCGACTATTCGCTCGGCCCGGCGGAGGTCGACGGCCTGAATCTCATTCGTGCGCTCAGGGTTCGCTTTCCCAACGAAAAGATCCTGGTGGTTTCGGCGCACTACAATGCCGCGACCGTAGCGCTGGCCATGAAGGCCGGCGCAAAAGGCTTTGTCGGCAAGGCGCAAGGGCATAAGGAGCTAGTGTCGGCCATTCGTGCCGTAGCGCTGGGAAAAACTTATCTCAGTCCGGAAATGGCGCTCGAAATCGCAGGCGGCAAGGATGATAGCCCCTCGGTTCTGACCGACGAGCGTGCGTTGACCCAGGACGTCAAGCTATCGCCGCGTGAGCGCGAGGTGTTGCGCTGCTATCTCGATGGCATGTCAGTGAGTCAGATCGCTGCAAAGTTCTCGCGCAGCATCACCACGATCAGTGCACAAAAGAGCGCGGCCTTTCGCAAGCTAGGTATTCGCACCGATAGCGAGCTTTTCAAAATCCAGCATCTGTTGGAAGGAAAATGAGCCCGCGGCGCATCGCGGCGCTGTTCTGGTTGGCGAGTGCGGCGCTGTTTCCCCTGTGCCTGTATGCCAAGCCGGCGTTCACGGCCGAGGAGCAGCAATGGATCAAGGGCCATCCGGTGGTTCGCATCGCCACCGATAACCGGCTGGCCCCGCTCGAATACATCGAAAACGGAAAGTACAAAGGCCTGGTCGCCGACTACCTGGCAGCGGTGGCGCGTCAGTCCGGGCTGCGCTTCGAACTCGTGCCGACCGATAACTGGAACCAGGCGCAGCAGGCTTTCCTGGCCGGCAAGGTCGATCTGTTCCCCAATGCCATCCCCTTGCGCGTGGATGCGCAGGTGCGCGACCAGCTGCTTTTCACCCAGCCGTATTTCTCGTCGCCGATGATTATCGTCACGCGCTCGAATCAGCCGGTGATACTCAATCCCGATGAGCTCGACGGCAAAGTCGTTGCCATCCGTGGTGGCGGTTCCAGCGAGCGGGAGTTCGCGTCCCGCTTTCCCGGTTTCCGGCCGATATACACCTCGCAGGCCGGCGATGGGCTGGAGATGGTCCTGCGCGGCGATGCCTATGCGTCGGTCGGCAGCGAAGCGGTTTATCTGCCTCTGCTGCGTCGGCGCTATGTCGGCCGTCTGGGTGTGTCGGGCGTGTTGAACGATATGCCGTTGATCACGGCGATGGGCGTGCGCAAGGACGAGCCGCTGCTGTTTTCGATCGTGTCCAAATCGCTGGGGGCGCTATCCGCGCACGACACCGATCTTATCTATCAGCGCTGGGCTGAGGCGGCTGATTACGGCGCGCCGAGTCTGGGTTCGCTGATCAGCTATCGCAAGACGGAATTGATCCTGTTGGCGATCGGGATCCTGCTGTTGGCCTGGTTTGCCTGGCGAGCCCATGTGGCACGACGACAGGCGCAGGCCAGCGAGCTGGCCAAGTCGCGCTTCCTGGCGGTCATGAGCCATGAAATCCGCACGCCAATGAATGCGATTCTGGCCTCGATCGAGATGCTGCAGAACTCCTTGCGCGACGAGCACGACCGCAAACTCGCCCATACCGCCTCCACGGCCGCCGAGTCGCTGCTCGACCTGCTCGACGATGTGCTCGACCTGTCCAAGCTCGACGCTCATCGCCTCAAGCTGGAACTGTTGCCTACCGACATCGGCCAGCTGGTTCACAAGGCCGTGGACGTCGCGCAGATCAAGGCGAACGATAAATCGTTGCCGATTCGCGTGACGATCGATCATCCCGAAGCCGGCTATGTGATGGTCGATCCCACCCGGGTGCGCCAGGTGCTGATGAACCTGCTCAGCAATGCTGTGAAATTCACTCATCACGGCAGCATCGATGTCGTCGTTCGGATCGACCGCGGCGAACCGGGGCGAGGTGTCTTGAGCGGGCGTGTGACCGATACAGGCATCGGTATCGCACCGGCGCAGCAAAAGGGCCTGTTCGACGCCTATGCGCAGGCCGATACCACGACGACGCGTAAATATGGCGGGACCGGCCTGGGGCTGACCATCTGCCGCGAGCTGGTGGAGCTGATGGGGGGCTCGTTGGCCCTGCAGAGCGAGGAGGGCATCGGGACGAGCGTGAGTTTCACTCTGCCGGTGAGCCTGGTTGCTCGTCCAGCCGGGCCCGAGCATCCTCAAGACGCTGCCGACGTTTCGCATGAGTTTTCCGTGGGCGAGGGCGTCGTTCTGGTGGTTGAAGACCATCCGCAGAATCGCTTCATTCTCGCCGAGCAGATGCGTAGTCTGGGCGTCCGGGCCGAACTGGTCGCCGATGGGCGTGCAGCTCTGGTTGCGATCGAGAACCCGTCCATCGAGCTGGTGCTGATGGATTGCCACATGCCGGAGATGGACGGTTATGAAGCAACCCGACGGATTCGCCAGCGCGAAGCGCAACTGGGCTTGCCTCGTGTGCCGGTGATCGCCGTGTCGGCGGCGACGGATTCGGGTCATCTGGAAAAATGCATGGCCAGCGGCATGGACGGCGTGCTGAAAAAACCGCTTCGTCTGGACGAACTGCGCAGCATGCTGAGGCTGTGGCTGGCCAGCGCGCCAACCGTTTCCGGCGGGGCGCCACAGGTGGTTGCGGGCTCGCCGGCGGTCGATTCGCTGCAGCAGGTCGACTTGCATGCGCTCTACCGTCAATCGATCGAAGAAGACGAGGCGGCACTCGATTCGGCGTTCGCCGAGGGTGATCGCGAGCATGTCGTGCATTTCGCACACCGGCTCAAGGGGGCGGCTTTGATGGTCGATGCCAAGGCGATGGCCGGCTACGCCGAGTCCGTCGAAATGATCGCCCGATCCGCTGCACCCTTGAGCGAAGCGGCGGTCGCACTGACGTCGCTGCAGGAAGAGGTCTCACGTTGGCTGGCGGCCGGCGATGTATCTGTCTGATTAATCAGGCCTGCAGAAAAAATTTCTTGTCCTGCTTCATGGTTTTGCGATTCATTCGTGAAAGCTTGCGAATCAGGCCCGCTGCCTTGCTATATTCAACGAGTCGGTCGTTGCAGGCCGCTGTGGTGAAGAAGCATGAGTTATCAGGGACAGTCGAGCGCGTTGCCTTCCCAGGCCTTGCGCGTCATCGTGCTCGAAGACGATCCGCTGCTGCGCGAGCGGATTTTGCTGCCGGGTCTGGCAGATCATGGCTTTCGGGTTACCGGTAGCGCCACGGCCGCCGAGCTCTACCGCAACATGCTGGCGCAGCGTTTCGATATCGCTGTGCTCGACATAGGCGTGCCCGACGAGGACGGCCTGACTGTGGCGCGCCATCTGCGGAGTATGTCCACCATTGGCATCGTCATGCTGAGTGCGAGCCAGGCACGCGCCGATCGCATCCAGGCGATGACCGATGGCGCCGATATGTTTCTGTCCAAGCCGATCGACATGGAAGTGCTGGCCGCCAGTCTCTACAGCCTGGTGCGCCGTATGCAGAGCGCAGCCACATGGCCAGGCGCGTCAAAGTCACCTGAGCTCGTGCCGGCGCCATCACGTGGGTGGCACCTGGAAACCGACGGCTGGTGTCTGCTTTCGCCACGCGGTGCGGTGATCGCGCTGTCCGTACCCGAGCGCTGCATCATGCAGAAGCTGATTGCCGGGCAGGGCACGCCCGTTTCGCGCAGCGCACTGATCGCCGCGCTGTCGCAAGACGTCTACGAGTTCGACCCGCATCGATTGGAGATGCTGGTTTACCGCCTGCGCCGCAAAGCCGGCGAACAGTCGGGCGAAACGTTGCCATTGCTTACTGCGCGAGGTTCGGGCTACGTGTTTGCCAAGGGTGCATTGGACGTCGAACTGGCGTCCTGACTGTGTGGCTTATCCAACCAACGGCAAACGGAGCACGAAGGTAGTGCCCTGTCCGGGCGTGCTATTAGCTTCGATCTCTCCATTGGCCTCCTCGACCAGATCGCGCACCACGCTCAGTCCGAGGCCAGTGCCTTCGCCGGGCGCCTTGGTGGTGTAGAAGGGTTCGAATATGCGCGCGCGCACGTCTTCGTCCATGCCGCCGCCGTTGTCGATCAGCTGGATCACCGCGAAACGCTCGTTGGCATCGCTATCCATCGTGATCGTGAACACGCCACCATCGCGCATGGCGTCGCGCGCATTGGCGGCGATATTGAGCACCATCAGTTCGAACTGGCCGCGGTCCATACGCACGCGGAGCATGCGTGCAGCCGCGTCCTCGATGCGCAGGCGAACGCTGTGCCCGAATAGCTGGCGTAGCATCGGGCTGAGCTCGTGCAAGGTCAGCGCGGCGTCGAAGGTTTCCGGCTTAGGAACGTCGTTGCGGCTGAAGGAAAGCAGCTTGCGGCTGATGGCTGATGCGCGTCGAGCCGCCAACTCAACCCCTTCCAGTGCGTCCAGGAGGGCCGGTGCTCCCGTATCTGCAAGGCGTTCGCGGCGGGTGGAAAAGCCGAGAATCACGCCGATAATGTTTTGGAAATCGTGGGCTACGCCGCTGGCGACACGTCCGACTGCTTCCATTTTTTGCGCGTGCAGCAGCTTCGCCTGAGTGCGCTCGCGTTCGGCCATCTCCCTTTGCAGTTGCTCGCCGCGGGCGTTGGACTCTTGCAGGCTTTCGCGCAATGCACTGACACAGCGATCGATCACCACGGTGATCACCAGATAGGTCAGCACGATCGAAGGCCCGTTCCCGAAGGCGCCGAGCGCCGGTTTGCCCATCGTTGCCAGGTGGATGGCATCGACCGTCATGCCGACTGCGAAGATCGCCAGCTGGGTGGCGAAAATCGCCCATAGCGTGCGACGTCCCATGATCAGGCCACCGATGATCAGGCTGAGCACGACGTTGCTCTGGTCGTACATCAGCATGGCAAAACCGATCACCGTCGCGGTCATGGCGGCTGTCAGCAGAAGCGCAGCAAGCAGCAAACGAATGGCCAGGCCAAAGCGCCCCCGTCGGATCAGCCAGACACCGCCCAGTGCGACGGCCGACGTGGCCATATCCGCAGCGAACAGCGCATCTCTGCCTTGCCAATGGCTGATGCGTACTACCAGCAGGTGATAAGCCCAATTCAACGGCAAAAGAATGCCGATGAACAACAGCAGCAGTTGCATCACAGGCGCGTTTCGCCGATCCAGCGGGTCGGCGATCGGCGCGCCGTCGAGCCAACGATAAATGGACGTCCCAAGGCGACGTATCACGATCTGTTCCAGGTAGGGCACACAACAAAAGTATTTGTCTCACCCCTCTGCAACGAGAGCAAGCGTTGGCTTGCGTGAGATTCGGTGAGCTTGCGTGAGATTGGCGGCTTTTCGTTGGAAAGCGTGCGTGACTGCCTCACGCCATTCATGCAATTTCGCCGGACCGAAAGGTCCCGCAAGGGGCCGCACGGTTCACGCATTCGACGTCGGGGGGCGGCAATGAGTGACGGAGATACGCCGCAAACGGGGCATGGCCTGCCGCACGGCGTACTCGATCTATCCGTCAAGCTCTTTATGGGGAGTTACCCACAGTGAACAAGATTTATAGCAAGGTTTGGAACAGGTCTCTGGGGACGTTGGTCGTCGCGTCGGAGTTCGCACGCGCCAGCGGCAAGGGAGGTTCGTCGCGCCGGATGCGTGCAGCGGTGGGTGCGATCGCGTTGTCGGCGGCTATCGCTGCCAGCGGTGCGCAGGCGACTACGGCGGATGCGACCAAGGAGAAAAAATCCACTGAGGCTTCGTTGCAGGGCGTGCCGGATGATAACGGCAGCTACGCCGATGGTGGCGCCACCGTGGCCGCACGCAGCGCGACCGCTATCGGCAATAGCGCACAGGCGATTGCCGATGGCAGCAGCGCGTTCGGTGCCAATGCGCGTGCAACCAAGGTCAGCGCGTCTGCCTTTGGCAACAACGCCAATGCGGCGCAGACCAATGCGACGGCCCTGGGTGCCAATGCGCAGGCGTTGCAGGCGACGGCGACGGCAGCGGGTTCCAACGCGCAGGCGCGTGCCAATGCGGCAACAGCGCTCGGTTACGACGCGCGGGTCAACGACAATGCCGCCAATGGCACGGCCATCGGTTCGCGCAGTCAGGTACAGGCGCAAAATGCGGTGGCGCTGGGGGCCGGTTCGATCGCCGATCGTGCCAATTCGGTATCGGTCGGTAATGCCAACAGCGCGCGCCAGATCACGAACGTCGCGGCCGGCACGCAGGCCAACGACGCCGTAAACAAGGCACAGCTCGACGCGGTGGCGACGGATGTTTCCGATGCCAAGCACTATTTCAAGGCCAATGGCGCTGGCGACGGTAGCGATGACGCGGTTATCGATGGCAATGGCGCTATCGCGATAGGCAGCAGCGCTCAGGCTGTCAACAACGCTGCCGTGGCCGTGGGTGCGCAGAGCATCGCCGCGGGTATCGGCGCGGCCGCTTTCGGTCAGGGCGCTGTCGCGTTCGGTGATTCTTCGGTGGCGCTCGGCCAGGGCTCGGAGAGCCTGGGTTTCGGCAACACGGCAGTCGGCGCACATGCTTCGGCAGATGCCGAGCAGGCGGCGACCGCCATCGGCGCGCTGAGCCAGGCCTCGGGTACCGGCTCGACCGCGATTGGCGGCGGCACGATCGCGCTGGGCAATGGCAGTTTCGTCGGCGGCTTCGGTGCCGGCACCAACGGCGAGGCGAGCGTGGCGCTCGGCGCAAACTCGCTGGCCGTCAACGGCGACTTCGGCGTCGCACTGGGCGGTTATGCGACGTCGGTCGGCACCGGTGCGGTAGGTGTAGGCTCAAACAGCTTCGCCAACGGGCAGCATAGTGTTGCTGTCGGCTACAACGCCGCCGCCGAAGGCGACGGAAGCGTGGCGATCGGTGGTAGCCAGTGGACCGACACGAACGGCGATGGCATGCCTGGCGTCGGCGAAGCGACGTTTGCCCAGGGCACCAACGCCTTGGCCGTCGGAAACCTCGCCGGCGCAAGCGGTGCCGGTGCCATGGCTATCGGCGCCGGTGCGACGGCACTTGCCGCTGACGCGACGTCGCTGGGTCGTGGATCGCTGGCCAATGGCGAGGGCAGTACGGCAGGTGGTGCGCTCAGTACGGCCGACGGTGCGCAGGCTTCCGCCTATGGCCATCAAAGCGCCGCTCTGGGCGATTATGCGACCGCCATCGGCGGCGGTAGTGCGGCGTTGGCCCAGGGCGCCAGCGCGCTGGGCAATGGTGCGGTTGCGCTTGGCCAGTTCAGCGCCGCAGCCGGCTACGGTAGTACAGCCAGCGGCAACAACAGCGTTGCCTATGGTGTCGGTACGCAAAGTGCCGGCGATTCCAGTGTCGCCATCGGTGACTCGGCGCAGACGGTGAGCGGGCCATCCATCGCTATCGGCTCGCATGCGTACTCAGGCGGCACCAATGTCGCCATCGGCGTCAATGCATCGAGCGAGGGTTTTATGGCGGTGGCCCTCGGCAACGGTGCCGTGACCACCGGCACGATGAATACGACGGTGGGTGCGCTTTCCAGGGCTACCGGTTTGTACAACGCCGCTTTCGGGGTCTTCAGTATTGCCGATGGTTACGCCGCCACCGCGCTGGGCTATGCCGCTCGTGCGGAAGGCAACAGCGTCACTGCGGTCGGCACGGGTGCCAATGTCAACGGCGTGTTCAGCACGGCCGTAGGCGTCAATGCTTCGTCCGTCGGCACCTATGCCACCGCCACGGGTTACAACACGGCGGCTGGCGAATCGGGCAGTGCGTTTGGCGCGGAAAGCTGGGCCCAGGGCAAGCAGAGCACCGCGCTGGGTTTCAACGCCTGGGGCGTAAGCGACAACGCCACCGCCGTCGGCGCCAATGCCTGGGCGCAGGGCGATAACAGCGTCGCGCTGGGCCAGGGCTCGCTGGCCGATCACCCCAATTCGGTGTCGGTGGGTGCGGCACACGATTGGCAGGGTCTGGATGGCACGGTGTTCAAGGCCATCGATCGTCAGATCACCAATGTAGCCGCAGGGACCATGGGCACCGACGCGGTCAACCTCGATCAGCTCAATGCGGCCACGGGGAGCTTGAACCGCTATTTCAAGGCCGATGGTCTCAATGACGGCACGGATGATGCGCGGATCGAGGGCGAGGGCGCCGTCGCATCGGGCCAGAGGAGCACTGCCACGAATTTCCTGGCGAGTGCCTACGGAAGCGATGCGCAGGCAACTGGCCAATACGCTACGGCGATCGGTACCCAGACCCAGGCGTTAGGTGACGTATCGACTGCCATCGGCGCGCAGAGCTATGCCGTCAATCGAGGCGCGCTGGCGGTTGGTGGCTATGCAGGCGCGACGGGTGAATTGTCGACGGCTATTGGCGCCATGGCGCGCGCTTACGGTGATGGCTCGATTGCACTGGGAAGTTTCCTCAAGTGCCCCGATGGCGAAATATGCGCTTACGACGATGGCGCCCAGGCTTATGGACGCAACTCGATCGCGCTCGGTACGGTCGCCCTGACCGATGCCGACGACGGTATTGCCGTCGGCACCTACGCTTATGCGGGCGACAAGGGCAGCGTGGCGCTTGGTGCGCAATCGGGGGCTTATGGAAACAACGCGGTAGCGCTGGGCGCATTCTCGATCGCCGACCGCGACAACACGGTTTCGGTAGGCAGCGCCGGCGCGGAACGCCAGATCACCAACGTCGCCGCCGGCACGCAGGACACCGACGCGGTGAACGTGGCGCAGCTCAAGGATGCCACCGGCAGCGCGAGCCATTACTTCAAGGCCAATGGCAATCCGGATGGAAGCGACGACGCACTCGCCGATGGCCAGTACGCCACGGCGGCTGGTTCAGGCAGCTATGCGGCCGGCGCGGGCTCGTCCGCGTTTGGCAGCGGAGCGGTAGCGCTGGGTGAGCAAAGCACGTCGCTAGGTTACGGCAGCGTGGCCATGAGCGACGGTAGTGTGGCAGTGGGCGCCAATGCGCAGAGTACGGGCAACGGCGCGACTAGCGTCGGCAACTTTGCGATAGCGAGTGGTTTGTCCTCCTTGGCGTTCGGAGATCACGCCGTCGCCAGTGGCTACCTGGGCGTGGCGATCGGCGAGGGAAGTTCTGCCACCGGTACGCGATCCATGGCCGTGGGTTCCAAGTCCGTTGCATCAGGCGTAGCTGCATCTGCGTTCGGCTATGACGCAAAGGCGACTCAGGGCTTTAGTACCAGTTCCGGTACGTCGGCAGCCGCGAACGGTGAATTCAGCAGTGCCTTCGGTGCAAACAGCTGGGCCGCGACGGCCAATACCACATCGATCGGCTTCAACAGCTGGGCGCTGAGTGGCTTCTCTACTGCGTTGGGCGCCCAGGCCAAGGCACTCGATTACTACTCAACCGCCGTGGGCGGCTATTCCATGGCGCACGCGGACAATAGCGTGGCCCTGGGCTATGGCTCGTTCACCGATCGCGAAAACAGCGTATCGGTGGGCGCCGCCAAGGATTGGACTGCACTGAATGGCACGCCGTTGAAAGCCATCAACCGGCAGATCATCAATGTGGCCGCGGGTACGGAGGATACCGATGCCGTCAACGTTGGACAGTTGAATGATGCGATCAGCGGTGTTGGCGGGGACATCGCCGATGCCGCCAAGTACGACGATGCCAGTCACGGCAAGCTGACGTTCGATGGTGCCAATGGCACGACGCTGAGCAACGTCGCGGCAGGTGCGATCAGGACGGGCAGCATGGACGCCGTCAATGGCGGCCAGCTGTACGACATGGGCGATCAAGTGGCGCAGATGTTGGGCGGTGGTGCAGCGATGACGGCATCGGGGCTGATGGGGCCGATGTACAACATCCAGGGCTCCACGTATTACAGCGTCGGCGATGCCTTCAGTGCGGTCGATGGAAAGTTGGGTGAGCTCGACCATCGCGTGGGTGCGCTGGAGGGTGGCACTGTCAACGACAGCGCGCCGTCGCGTCCCGCCCGGACCGAAGCGATAGCGGCGGCTGCACCGGTCCAGGTGCCGACGCCGGAAGCGGCACCCGCAGCGTCGCCAGCTGCCGCCCCGGCGAGCCCGGCGGTAGTCAGCAATGTCGCTGCCGGTGTTGCCAACACGGATGCGGCGAACGTCGGTCAGGTGCAGGAGGCTCTTGTGACCGCCAAGAACTACACCGATGCCACGGCATCGCAGACGCTGGACCAGGCCAAGTCGTATACGGATCAAAAAACCGCGGGCCTGGTGTCGAGCGGTGACTTCGATGCCTTCAAGTCCGACGTCAATACGCGTTTCAACGGCTTGGACACGCGCCTGAATCGCGTCGGTGCGATGGGTTCGGCGCTCGCCGGCATGGCCGGTGCCATTGCTGCGGCTCCAGGCAACGACAACCGTGTCAGCGCGGCCGTAGGCGGCTACCGCGGTCAAGGGGCGTTGGCGGTGGGTTACGCCCGTCGCATTCCGGGCAATGGCGCGGTGTTGGTGGGTGGAACCGTCTCGGGGGGCGGCGAATCCAGCGGCACGGTCGGCGTCAGCTTCGGCTGGTAATGCGAAGGCGCGGCTACCTCGCGCCTGTCGACTGGCTTTACATGGCCGCGTCCGGTGTACGGACGCGGCCCTTGTGCCGGGTCGAACGCATCGCCCGGCTACTCATGGGCTCATCGGCCCGTTTATCGATTACCTCTTTTGGGGAGCACCGAATGAAGTCGTTTCACTCCATCCGTTTTAGCGTTCTGGCCGCGTCGCTGGCTTTGGCCATTCCCTCTATTCAGGCTGCTGATGCGCCACAGATTGCCGTAGCAAAGATGACGGCGATTGCCTCGCAGTCAACGCTGAACTACAACCGTTTCATCGTCACGTATCGCGATGGCACACGTGAGCGCAGCAACTCGGATGCTGCCTTGCAGAACGTCAATGCCGCCGTGGGTCGCGCCGGTCTTGACCGGGCCACGCACAGTGCAAGCGGCCACGCGCTGGCGTCATTGACGCTGTCGCATCAGCGCAAACTGGCCACCGGTTCCGAACTGGTGCGTTCGTCGCGCAAGCTCAGCGCGAGCGAAGCCAATGCCTTGATGCAGCAGATTGCTGCCGACCCGGCGGTTGCCCACGTCGAGCCGGACGTGATGATGCATGCTGTGCGCGATATCGCCGCGCCGGCCGCACTCGCATCGAAGGCCGCTGTGACGCCACAGACATTCACGCCGGACGACCCGCTCTACGCGCAGTACCAATGGCATTTCAGCAATGCGACCGGTGGCGCCAACATCAATAACGCCTGGGATCTGGCCGATGGCAATGGCGTGACCGTTGCGGTCCTCGATACCGGCATCACGCAGCATCCGGACATCGACTTGTCCCTCGCCGATGCCGGTTACGATTTCATCAGCGATGCTTTCGTTTCCGGACGTGACACCGACGATCGTGTGGCCGGTGGTTGGGATCTGGGTGACTGGACGACCGGAGACGCCTATGCGGAATGCCGCAATGTCGGCGATCCCGGCGACGACAGCTCCTGGCACGGTACGCATGTGTCGGGCACGGTAGCTGAGCTGACCGACAACGCTGTCGGTATGGCCGGTGTCGCACACCATGCCAAGGTGTTGCCGGTGCGTGTGCTTGGTCATTGCGGCGGCTATACCTCCGATATCGCCGATGCGATCGTGTGGGCCTCGGGCGGTCATGTCGATGGCGTGCCGGATAACCAGAACCCGGCACAAGTCATCAATATGAGCCTGGGCGGCGGCGGGTCGTGCACCGCCAGCAGCGTCACCGGACAGGCGATCGCCGGTGCGATCAGCCGTGGTACGACCGTGGTGGTCGCTGCCGGTAACAGCAACGCTGATGTATCGCAGTTTTCGCCGGCAAGTTGCCCGGGCGTCATTGCGGTGGCATCCAACGGCATTACCGGCAAGCGCGCGTACTACTCGAACTACGGATCGGGCGTAACGATTTCCGCGCCCGGCGGCGGTGTCTATCCCAATGACGGCAGCAGCGGCACACCGACCAATGATGGTTTCGTATGGTCGGCGATCAATGCCGGTACGACGACACCGGGCAATGCAACTTATGGCGGTATGGCCGGTACCTCGCAGGCTACGCCGCATGTTGCCGGCACGGTGGCCCTGATCCTGAGCGCGACCAGGGAAGCCGGGCTGGCCACGCCGACGCCCGATACGATCAGGAGCTTGTTGACCACCACCGCGCGCCCCTTCCCGGCGGCGCCTGACCAGCCGGTGGGCGCGGGTATCGTCAACGCGTATGCCGCCGTCAACAGTGCGTTGGGCAACGACAACGGTGGCGGTGACGAACCGGTGATTGCGTTGACGCGCGGCAGCGTGTTGGGCAGCCAGACCGGTGGCACCGGTGCAACCTTGCTGTACTCCATCGACGTGCCGGCCAGTGCACGCAGCCTCAATATCCGCAGCTTCGGCGGTACCGGCGATGCGACGCTGTACGTGAAGGCGGGCACGGCGCCAGGCAGGCTTGGCGAAGGCGCCGACTTCACGTCGGACAAGCCGGGTAACAGCGAGGCGGTGGTGGTGAGCAATCCGCAGGTAACGACCTACTACATCCGTGTTCTGGCCAAGAATGCGTTCAGCAATGTATCGGTGATGGCTACCTATACGGCGCCCTGATCGCGCATCGAAAAGTGTGACGAAAGAATCCCGGCGTGGCCGGGATTCTTTTTTTGGGCAATCAGAAGTTCCGTCACGCTTGCCGTTGTCGCGGCAAATGCAATCGTTGTAGGAGCGACTTCAGTCGCGACCCACGGTTACGTCACGGCCTGTCGCGACTGAAGGGAGCCTCGAATAACCTCAGTCTTCCCATCGTCATTCCGGCGCAGGCCGGAACCCAGTGACATCGGTTTTCAGTTTTCGCGATAGAGCCGACTTTTGCAGACTCTCGCGATAATCGATCGCAAAGCCACTGGGTTCCGGCCTGCGCCGGAATGACGAGTAGGAGGGGTTATTCGAGGCTCCCTGAAGTCGCTTCTGCAAAATCAGGCTATTCCTCGATAACGCAAGGCCTTTCCGCGGCAAACGTTCTAGAGCGCATGGCTAGCTGTATCACACACGTTACAGGCGTAGCGTTCGCCTGCTATCTGCGCATGGTGCGCGGAATGGAGGTGTACGACATGGCTACGCAACGAAAAGCAGCGCTGACCCTGGAAGGGATGATCGAGAAATACGGCATCATTGCACTGGCTGCATTGCACAACCCGCAGATATGGGAAGTGGTTGGTGGCGGTATCGGCGGCGGTATCCGCAATGGCATGAGCGCTGCAGCGAAAAAGCAGCTGCAAAGCGATCTCAATGCGGTCTATGGCGCGCTATTGCAGAACGCTAAGGCCGGCGATGCGATTTCCGGCGCGATTGCCGCACAGGTGGCGGTAGGCAAAGCCGCGCTGCACTGAAAGTAGCGGCCTCGACCGCACATAAAAATCCCGACGCCGGGGAAGGCGTCGGGAAAAGCGTCGTCATTGATGACGCATTGAGGAGACCATGAAGAAGGTCCGGTATGACGCTACGTTGTGCGCGCGACTGGCGCTTGGAGCCTGAACCAGCCGCTGCAGCTTTCCACGGCACGCACGGTGCAGCGTCATTCCGCAAGCTTGGACACGGTCTTTGCGCCGAGGTTCCCCGCCTTCTTGCGATCGCAAAAAAAAGCCCCGCATGGCGGGGCTGGAACTCAAGCGGGGGCTGAGGAAAGTCGAACGGGTCGAGGGATTGCGGGGGTTATAACGGCTATTTAACGATTGAGCAGGGGCTGCCAATCCGGGTCGGGCTCTTCGCCACCGGCTGGCGCACATCCTGGTGCGCCAGCCGCCTGGGCTTCCACGGTCGTCCCTGGCACCGTCCCTGGCAAGAAGTGAAATTCATGGCTCATGACGTTCTCCTTATGTCAGTGCAGGGCCAGCACCAGCAGGCCGAACAGCAAGGCGCCGGTGGCCAGGGCGATGCGCAACGGCTCGAAGCTGTGCAATTCGGCGTTGGGATCGACTGGGACGATGTCGGGCTTGCTCATGGGAGAGTCGTCGTTGGGGGCTTGCTGCCTATGAAAGCGCCCGGCGCGGCGGATGAAAGGACGCAAGTCGGGCGTTCGAGCGACAGCATCTGACAAAACGCTGACAGGGTTTTCCTACAACTTGCGTAAGAGGCCGTGCCATAGCACCCTGGCGCCCGTCATCCAGAGGAAACGCCGCCACATGGGCCGCAGCATTGCCATCGTCGAAGACGAACCCCTTATCCGCGCCAACTACGTCGAGGCGTTGCATCGCTTCGGCTACGACACGCGTGGTTACGGTTCGCGCCAGGAGGCTTCGACCGCCTTCGCCATGCGCCTGCCCGAGCTGGTGATCATTGATATCGGCCTGGGCGACGAGCCCGAGGGCGGTTTCGATCTTTGCCGCGAGCTGCGCGCCAAGTCGGCCACCTTGCCGATCATCTTTCTGACCGCACGCGATTCCGATTTCGACGTGATCTCCGGCCTGCGCCTGGGCGCGGACGACTACCTGAGCAAAGACACCAGCCTGCACCAGCTTGCCGCGCGCATTGCGGCGTTGTTCCGTCGCATCGAGTCGTTGAAGGCGCCGGCCTCCAGCGAGACGGTGATCGAGCACGGTCCGCTCAAGCTCGAATCCGAGCGCATGCGCATCACCTGGGGCGATGTCGAGATCCCGCTTACGGTGACCGAATTCTGGATGGTGCACACGCTGGTGCGCTTCCCCGGCCACGTGAAAAATCGCGACCAGCTCATGCGCGAAGCCGAGCTGGTGGTCGACGACGCCACCATCACCTCGCACATCAAGCGCATCCGCAAGAAATTCAATGCGATCGCGCCGGAGTTCGATGCGATCGAAACCGTGCACGGCGTGGGCTACCGGTGGCGGCCATGAGGCCAAGGCTGTTTCTGGCCGGCCTGCTGTGGATCTTGGTGGCATCGCAAGCGCTGGCCGACGGTGTCATCGCTTATGGCAAAGCCGACGGCAAGACACCGGGCTGGGCGATTTCCACCAGCGTGCCGAAGGAGTGGACCACCGACTGTTGCCAGTACGCGCGCGCCATCGGCGTGAACCTGGTGATCTATCGCGGCGAGTGGACCGGCGAGCCAGACCAGGTGATCGTGCTCAATGTCTGGCCGCGCAAACTGCCGACGTTGGAAGCCGAATGGCAGGATGACCGCAAGCACTACCTGCAGCGCGATCCGGCCGGCACGTTCCAGCCGTTTGCGGTGCAGACGAGCAAGCCGATGACCTGCAACGGCAGTCTTTATCAGGGCAGCGACCACGTCGACGACGTGGTGGTGTTCTGCGATCCGGGTGAATCGACCGGCATTCGCCTGAGCTGGTCGATGACACTCGCAGCCAACACGGCGAACCGTCAGCAGGCGATCGATCTGTTTCGCCAGGTGGTCGCGCAGAGCAGCTATATGACCTACGAAGACAAGCAATCGGCGCCTGCCGAGGGCTCATCGAAGGGAAAGCCCAAGGGAAAGTCTTGAGTCAGCGTAGCCTTAGCGCATGAGCCTGCGTCGCAAACTCCTGTTGGTCGCCCTGTGCACTCTGGCCTTGCCGGTGGCCGGCTGGCTGTACGTGCGGCAGATGGAAGAACTGCTGCGCAGCGGGCAGGCGCAGGCCTTGACCGCGTCGGCCGGCGCGGTCGCGCGCAGCGTGGTGCTCGGCGGTGAGTTGCCGACCACCGGGCAGAAGGTCTGGTATGTGCAGAACGCGCCGACGCCGATCACCGTCGACGGTTACGGCGACGATTGGGCGCCGATGACGCCGTGGAGCCAGTCGCTCGGTTCGCGTGCCAAGCTGTTACTGGCCGAGGACGATCGCTGGCTGTATTTCTACCTGGATGTGCGCAGTACCCGCCGCACGCGCGCCGATAGCGGCGACGCCAATGCTCTGGCCGCCGACCATGTGGTGCTGACCCTGGGCAACAACGGCAAACAGCGGCGCTATCTCATTGCCAGCGCGGCACCTGGTCCCGTCACCGCGTTGCCGCTGGACCCGTCGGTGGACGGCCTGCCCGATCAGCTCACCGTGCAATGGCAGGAAGACGGCAGCGGTTATCGCGTCGAAGCGCGCATCCCGCGTCCTTTGCAGCAGCTCGGCCTGGGCGTGTTCGATGCTGCCGCTGGCGATACGCAGCCGCTCGCCGTTGAGGAGCGCCCATTGCTCAGTTACTCGCGCCAGCTTTCCGATGAACTGGTGCAATTGGTACCGAGTGGCGTGCGCGCGCGCGTGCTGGCGCCGCAAGGCTGGCTGCTGGCCCAGGGCGGGCATCTTTCCAGCGCGGCACTGGCGCGCGAGCAGCCCGGCTGGTTCGCGTCGCTGATTTATCGTTCGCTGCTGGCCAACCGTCTCGATGATGCCGCGCTGTGGTCCGAAGATGCGCCACGTCTTGAGCTGGCCGAAGTGCAGGAGGCTGCCCATGGATCGCCTGCCAGCGTCTGGCGCCAGGGCGAAGCGCGCGGCAGTGTGGTGCTGGCCGCCGCGGTGCCGATTCAGCGCAACGGCAAGGTCGATGGCGTGTTGTTGCTCGAACAGTCCAGCCGCGCCGTGCCCTTGCTGGCCAACCGTGCGCTGTTCGGTTTGCTGTTGACCAGTTTCGGCGTCCTGCTGGTGGCTGGCGGCATCCTGCTCGCATTCGCCACACGCCTGAGCCTGCGTCTGGGCCGGTTGCGCGATGCCGCCGAACGCGCGCAATTGAACGATGGACGTCTGGAAGGTCGCTTCCCGATGACCGATGCGGAAGATGAAATCGGCGATCTGGCGCGCAGCTTTGAAAATCTGCTGGAGGTCGTCGGCGGCTATACCGACTATCTGCGCACCTTGGCGTCCAAGCTGTCGCACGAGCTCAACACGCCCCTTGCGATCGTCAAATCCTCACTCGACAACCTCGAACACGCCTTGCAGGAGCGCCATGCGATGCCGGTCGAGGCGCAGCCGTATATGGCGCGCGCGCGCGACGGCGTCGCGCGGCTGGGCGCGCTGGTGCGCGCCATGAGCGAAGCCAGTCGGATGGAGCGCTCCATCGCCGCAGCCGAGCCGGAGGATGTCGACCTGGTCGAAGTGGTGCGCGGTTGCGCCGATGCTTATCGGCCGCTGGTGGGCGCGCGCAGCCTGCGCTGCGAGGTGCCCGAGACGCCGTTACATTTGCACTGCGCGCCGGAGCTGATCGCGCAGGCGTTGGACAAGTTGCTGGACAACGCCCTGTCGTTCACGCCCGAGGACGGCTGGCTGGCGCTCAGCCTGCGCCCATGGAGCGATGGCGGCGCAGATGGCGCGGAGATCGAACTGGCCAACCAGGGGCCGCCGCTGCCTGCGTCGATGCAGGGTCGCCTGTTCGATTCGCTGGTCAGCCTGCGCGACAAGGCCACCCCGGGCGATGCGCCGCATCTGGGGCTGGGGCTGTATGTGGTGCGTCTGGTGGCCGAGCGGCATGGTGGCAATGCCGAGGCGCGCAACCTGGATGATGGGAGCGGTGTGACTTTCACCTTGCGCCTGCATGGCATGCCCCGCGCGAGGCTTTGAGTTCTAGAGTGCCCCCTCACCCCAACCCTCTCCCCCGGCAAAGCCAGGGGAGAGGGTTGGGGTGAGGAGGCTCTTGGCCACATAAGCTCGCCAACCCCTACAATGGTCCTTTTCACCGTTCTGGCCATTCGAGATTCTCCCCACGTGATTTCCCGAGACGAATTCGACGCGCTGGTGGCGCAGGGGCATACCCGCATTCCGCTGGTGCGCGAGGTTTTCTCCGACCTCGATACCCCGCTGTCGGTGTACATGAAGCTGGCCGATGGCCCGTATACCTTCCTGTTCGAATCGGTCGAGGGCGGCGCCACGTGGGGACGCTATTCGATGATCGGCTTGCCGGCGCGTCGGATATATCGCCTGCGCGGGCATGAGCTGGAGGTGGAAGACGCCGGCGAAATCGTCGAGCGCCGGCACCTTGAAGACCCGCTCGCCGAAATCGAAAAACTGCGCCTGCAGTTCGACGTGCCGCGCTTGCCGCAGTTACCGGTATTCAGTGGCGGCCTGGTCGGCTACTTCGGTTTCGAAACGATCGGCTATATCGAGCCGCGCCTGGCGCAATGGGATCGACCCGACGAGCTGGGCACGCCCGACGTGCTGCTGATGCTGGCCGAAGAAGTGGCGGTGTTCGACAACCTCAAGGGTCGCCTCTATCTGATCGTGCACGCCGATCCGACCCAGCCGCAGGCCTACGCGCAAGCGCAGCGCCGGCTCGATGCGCTGGTTTACCGCCTGCGCCAGGGTGGCTCGGCCTATCCGCAGCAGACCCAGTCGGTGGCGCTGGACGAAAGCGATTTCAAATCGTCGTTCACGCGCGACGAATTCGAAGCCGTGGTCGAGCGTGCCAAGGAATATATCCGCGCGGGCGAAGTGTTCCAGGTGGTGCCCTCGCAGCGTCTGAGCGTCGGTTTCAATGCACGCCCGGTGGATGTCTATCGTGCGTTGCGCGCGATGAACCCGTCGCCTTACATGTATTTCGTCGATCTGGGCGATACACAGATCGTCGGCTCCTCTCCCGAGATTCTGGCGCGTCTGAAGGAAGGCAAGGTGGTGGTTCGACCCATCGCCGGCACGCGCAAGCGTGGCGCGACCGAGGCCGAGGACAAGGCGCTGGAAGCGGACCTGCTGGCCGATCCGAAAGAGCGCGCCGAACACGTCATGCTGATCGACCTGGGCCGCAACGATGTGGGCCGCATCAGCGAAACCGGCACGGTGGAAGTGACCGAGTCGTTCGTGATCGAACGCTATTCGCACGTCATGCATATCGTTTCCGAAGTGCAGGGCACGTTCCGCCAGGACATGAGCTATATGGACGTGCTCAAGGCGACATTCCCCGCCGGTACCGTGAGCGGTGCGCCGAAGATTCGCGCACTGGAAATCATCCAGGAACTCGAGCCCTACAAGCGCAATATCTACGCCGGCGCGATCGGCTGGATCGGCTGGTGGGGCGATGCCGACACGGCGATCGCCATTCGTACCGCGGTTATCCAGGATGGCCGCCTGCATGTGCAGGCGGGTGCCGGCATCGTCTACGACTCCGATCCGGCGGCAGAATGGGAAGAAACCATGAACAAGGGACGCGCGCTGTTCCGCGCCGTGGCGCAAGCGGCCAAGGGCCTATGAGTGCCGTCCTGATCATCGCCGAGGAGTCTTCGTGCGCATTTCCCGTTTTGTTTTCGTTCCGCTGATGGTGCTCTCCATCGTTGCCAGCGCGCGTGAGCCGGCCGGCCCGGTATGGCGCGATACCGCACTCGAGCGCACCCAGGTGCTGGCGTTGCTGCAGACCTTGAACGCGAATCTGCTCAGCCAGTCGAGCGCCACGCAAACCCTGCAGCAATGGTGCGATGCGCATCATCTGGCGCAGGAGGCGAAGATCGTTGCGCATCGGGTGACGGGTGAGGACAAACCCTTGTCCGCCGACGATCGCGTCTTGCTGGGCATTGGCCCGGACGAGGCGGTGCGTTATCGGCATGTGCGGCTGGCGTGCGGCGACTGGGTGTTGTCCGACGCCGACAACTGGTACGTGCCGTCGCGATTGACGCCTGAAATGAACTATCAGCTTGACCATTCGGACGTACCGTTCGGCACGGTGGTCAAGCCATTGGGTTTCCGCCGCCAGACGTTGTCTGCTGGGCTTTTGTGGTCGCCGTTGCCGAAGGGATGGGAAACGGATGCCAAGGTGCCGCCGCCGAGCGGCAAGCCGATGGCGGTCGCTCCGTATGTGCTGCAGCATCGCGCTGTGTTGTTTCGGCAGGACCAGCAGCCTTTCAGTCTGGTTGTTGAGACCTATACGGCTGATGTGTTGGCGTTTGGTCCGCGGAAGTAGTTGTCACGGACCAAGAGCCCCCCTCACCCCAGCCCTCTCCCCCGGCAAAGCCAGGGGAGAGGGAGCTAAAAGCGCGCAAAGTTCAAACTTACCTCAGTGTGCCCCCTCTCCCCTGGCTTTGCCGGGGGAGAGGGCTGGGGTGAGGGGGAGCAAGTGGCGATGCGAAGCGAGCCTGCAGCTATCAACGCCCCAACGCATCATCCAACGCCGGATAAAACCGCTCCGGCGCCTCAAGCATCGGCGCGTGCCCCAGGCCATCGAGCGGAATCAGCCGCGCACCGGGAATCGCCCTGGCCGCCTCCTTACCCAGCGCAACATAGTCGCCAAGCTTCGCCGCAACAGCGGGCGGCGCGATATCCCGGCCAATAGCCGTGCGATCGGCTTGACCGATGATCAGCACCGTAGGCACTTTGATGTTCGGCAACTCGTACACCACCGGCTGGGTGTAGATCATGTCGTAGGTCAGCGCACCGGCCCAGGCGGCGGTATCGCGGCCATCGCCTTCGTACATACCGGCCTGCAGCAACACCCAGCGGTCGTACTGCGGCTTCCAGTGATTGTCGTAGTAACTCTTTAGCTGATACGCCTTGATCGTCGCGTAGCTGGTTTTCAGCTCGTTCTTGTACCAGTCGTCGACGCTGCGCCACGGCACGCCCTTGGCCTTCCAGTCTTCCAGACCGATCGGGTCGACCAGCACCAGCTTTTGCACCGCGTCGGGAAACATCAGCGCGTAGCGCGTGCCGACCATGCCGCCCATCGAGTGCGCAACGACGATGCTCTTGTCGATGCCCAGGCTCTGCAGCAGTCCATGCGTATTGGCGGCGAGCTGATGAAAGCTGTACTGGTAATCGCGTGGCTTGGACGATTTGCAGAAGCCGATCTGGTCCGGAACGATCACCCGATAGCCCTGGTCGCGCAACCGCTCGGCAGTTGCCGTCCAATAGGGTGCGCAGAAGTTCTTGCCGTGCAGGAGCACGACCGCCCGGCCGTTCGACTTGGCCGGTTGCAGATCCATATAGGCCATCTGCAAATCGTGGCCCTGGCTGTGCACATCGAACCAATGCACGGGGTAGGGATAGTCGTAGTGCTCCAGGCGAGCGCCCAGCGGGGCGACTTTGGGCGTGTCGTCCGCGTGGACGGTGGCGGCTGCCATGGCGAGCGCAAGCCCGGCGACGAGGAGGCGAAGCATGGGCATTCCTGGCGAAAAGCTGAAGAAGGCCAGTATAGCCAGCCGGCATGCGCCGGATTTTGCATGCTGTACCTATCAGCCTTGCCTACATCGCTTGCCCCGGAACAGGCCTACGGTGTGATCCGCGGACGATTTGCGCTTCAATAGCCCGAAGCTGCAAGGCGAGAGGTGTTCGTGATTCAGACCGTTTGGCCTTACCTGGCCCTGATGCTGCTGGCCGCCGGCTTGTTTCCCGCGCTCGAGCGGCGTTACAACTGGCGACTGTTCCAGGTGTTTCCGCCGATCGTGCTGACCTATCTGGGCGTGACGGCGCTCGCGGTGGTCGGGCTTTGGCAGGTCAACGACGCCATTCGCGCGGCGCAGGCGACCATCGTCGCGCAACTGGTTCCCGCGCTACTGTTCCTGTTGATGATCAACTGCGATCTGCGCGCCATTCTTGCGCTGGGACCGCGCGTGCTTGCGGTGTTCACCTGTACCGCGATCAGTCTGTTTGCGGCATTCGTGCTGGTTTTTCTCGCTTTCAGGCACTGGCTGCCGGGTACCGCGTGGCAGCCGTTGGCGGCGCTTTCCGGAAGCTGGATGGGTGGCACCGCGAACATGATTGCGGTGAAGCAGGCCATCGGCATGCCCGATTCGCAGCTCACGTTCTCATTGCTCACCGATGCCTTGTGCTACTCGATGTGGGTGGCCGTGTTGTTCGGCGTGGCACGCTTCGCACCGGCTTTCAATCGTTGGACGCGCGCACGTTCCAGCGCGGAGATGGTGGTGGCGCCGACGCGCACGCACGGCCCGGCCACGCCCGATGGCGTCCTGCTGTGGCTCGGTCTGGCGCTGGCCGTGGCAGCGGGTTCGGCGTGGCTCGGTGATCGGCTTCCTGCGTCGGGCATGGTGTCGGCCTCGACCTGGACGATCCTGCTGGCGACAGCCGCGGGGTTGGTGGCCGGCATGACGCCGCTGGTGCGCTTTCCCGGTGCCAATGTGATTTCCAGCGCCATGCTGATCAGCGTTGTTGCCGTGCTTGCTTCGCAAAGCAACTTCAGCGGTATCGGCGATGCGCCGATCTATCTGATCTGCGGTGTCTGCATCATTGCGGTGCATGCCGTGTTGCTTGCGTTATTTGCACGCCTGTTCCATTTCGATCTCTACTTATGCGGCATTTCCTCGTTGGCGCATATCGGTGGCGTTGCCGCCACGCCGGTCCTGGCAGCATCGTACGCGCGCAGCCTGGTGCCGGTGGGTGTATTGCTGGCGTTGCTCGGCTATATCCTGGGTACCGGTTTTGGTTTATTGGTGGCGCAGGTGTTGAGCGCGCTGGCAAACGGATGAGTATCTTGAAGCATACGTATGGAGTACTGCTGGCATCACTGCTGGCTGTGATCCCTTGCTTTACCCAGGCGCTGGATGCGCCGGCATCACCCGTGGCCATCATGGCCGCTCATCCCGAGCGACTGTCACCAGAGTTCTGGGTGCGCCGTGCAAGTCACGCCGATCGCCTGATGATGGGCGACGAGGCACGTCGTGCGCAGAACGTGCGGCTGCTCCGCTCCGATCCAAGCATGCACGACTTGGCCACGTTTCCGGCCACGCTGGCCGGCGCGCAGGTCAAGGCATGGATCGAGCAACGTTCGATAGTGCCAAGCGGCGTGCTGTATGACGAGCATGGCCAGTCCATCCCGGACAATCAACGTAACAGTTGGGTGGACAGTCTCGCGCTGGATCGCATTCCTGACGAGCAAGCCGCGCGATATGGCCTGGTGATCCAGCGTGCACCGCTGCGCACGTTTCCGACGGACACGCGAGTCTTCAATCGGCTGGGCGATACGGATATCGATCGCTTCCAGGAGACTGCTGAGTTTCCCGGGACACCAGTAGTGATTGCGCACACCAGCGGCGATGGCCAATGGCTGTTCGTAATCAGCCCGCGTTATGCGGCCTGGGTACGTAAGCGCTACGTTGCCGAAGGAACCAGGAGTGTGGTGCTCGGATATGCTGCCGCCTCGCCCGCGCGCGTGGTGACTGGAGCGGCAGTGCGAACCGTGTACGCGCCCGAGCAGCCGGCGTTATCGCAACTGGAGCTCGACATGGGCTCACGTTTTCCACTCAGTCAGCGCGCGGATTCGGACGAACCCGTCAACGGTCAGCACGCCTACACCAGCCATGTGTTGCAGATGCCGGTTCGCGATCAGGGTGGTCAACTTGCCCTGGCCGATGCGCTGCTGCCGCGCAGCGCCGACAGTGCGTCAGACTATCTGCCGATGACGCCAGCCAACCTGATCCGCCAAAGCTTCAAGTTTCTCGGTGAACGCTATGGCTGGGGCCATGACTACGATGGCCGCGACTGCAGCGGTTTCACCTCAGAGGTCTATCGCAGCCTTGGCGTCGAGCTGCCGCGCAATACCGGCGATCAGGCGCGCAGCCCGGCGCTGAATGGCCGAGCCTTCTCGGCGGCCGACACGCACGAGACGCGAATGCGCGCGGTGATGTCACTGCAGATCGGCGACCTGATCTATATCCCGGGGCATGTGATGATGGTGATCGGCCATATCGACGGCCAGCCCTATGTCATTCACGACACGGCAGGCGTCAGCTACCGCGATGCCGATGGGCACGTGAAACGCATCAAGCTCAACGAGGTTTCCGTTACGCCCTTTTTGCCGCTGCTATCGGACGACGGTACGCCGTATGTCGACCGCATCACCGATATCGTAAGCATGCATCGCACGCCATGAAGATCGTCGAGATCAAACTGGCGATGTTGCGGCTGCCGTTGCGTACGCCATTCAAGACCGCCCTGCGCACCGTCGAGCAACTGGAAGACATCGTCGTGCAGGTGCGTACCGATACCGGCCACGTCGGTTATGGCGAAGCGCCACCCACTGCGGCGATAACGGGTGAGACGCATGCCTCCTTGAAAGAGGCCATTGGCCACTACATCGCCCCGCGCTTGCTTGGCCGCGAGATCGAAGATATCGATGGTCTGTCGCAAGCCGTGCAGGGCGCCATCGCCAAGAACACCAGCGCGAAGGCCGCCGTCGACATGGCGTTGTATGACCTGCATGCGCAGCTTCACGGTGTGCCGCTTTACAACCTGCTCGGTGGCAGCGAGGCGCTCCTGATCACCGATATCACCATCAGTGTCGGCGACATCGACACGATGGTTGCCGATTCGATCCAGGCCATCGCACGCGGCTTCATGGCATTGAAGATCAAGCTCGGCAAGCATGCCGACACGGACATCGAGCGCGTGCTGGCCGTCCATGCGGCGGTGGGGCATCGCGCAACGTTGCGCCTGGATGCCAACCAGGGCTGGACTGCGCAGCAGACGGTACACATGCTGGAGACGCTCGAGCGCGCGGGGGTGTTGCCCGAGCTGATCGAGCAGCCGGTCCCTGCGCATGATATCGATGGGCTTCGTTATATCGTCGAGCGGGTCGAAACACCGGTCATGGCGGACGAAAGCGCCTTTGGACCCGAAGAAGTGCGGTCGCTGTTGACCCAGCGCGCCGCCGACATCATCAACATCAAGCTGATGAAAGCCGGCGGCATTGCACGCGCGTTGCGTATGGCCGATATCGCCGCGGAGTTTGGTGTGCCGTGCATGATGGGCTGTATGCTGGAAAGCGGCATCAGTGTCACGGCGGCGGCCCATGTGGCTGCGGCGCGGCCGGATACCATCACGCTTATCGATCTGGATGGGCCGGCGCTATGCGCCACGAATCCGCTAGATGGCGGCGTGGGATTCGACGGTGCCCACATCGACTTGCCGCATACGCCAGGGCTGGGCATTCACGCGGTCCGCCATCTGGAGTGGCTATGAATCGAAAAAATATCCAGCGATTGGCTTGTCTCTTTTTTGCCACCATGGCCGGCGTCTTCGGCGGTTGCACACAGAATCTCAAACCGGCACAGACATGGGCGTCATCGGGCCAGATGGTGCTGGTCATCGTGCCCGACTGGAATAGCGACCACGGCAGCCTGCGGACCTATACGCGCAAGAACGGCGTGTGGCAGGCAGCATCGGAGCCGCAGCCCGTCGTCGTTGGCCGTGCCGGCAGTGCCTGGGGGCAGGGCCTCAGTCCTGTGCCACATGACGGTCCGATCAAGCGCGAAGGCGACGGTCGTGCGGCGGCGGGCGTCTTTCGTATCGGCGATGCCTTCGGCTATGCCGATCACGCGGTCACTGCGCTCGACTATCGCGCCATGCATGTCGACGACTATTGCATCGATGTGCCGAGTTCACCGCTCTACAACCAGATCGTCGACACCCGCAACGCCGACCCAAGCATCGTCGCCGGCTCCACCGAACCGATGCGCCGCGACCTGCACGCCGATGGCGACCAGCGCTATCGCCTGGGCTTCATCATTCAGCACAACGCCAGCGATACCCCCGGCGCGGGCAGCTGCATCTTCGCCCACATATGGAAATCCCCCGATACCCCGACCGCCGGATGTACCGCGATGGATGGCGTGGTGATGGAGCGTCTTCTGGCATGGCTGAATCCGAAGCAGCAGCCCATTTTTGTGCTGCTGCCGCAAGCGGCGTATTCGCGCTACACCAAGGCATGGGATCTGCCCCAGGCAGCCCATTGAGCCCTCATCTGCACCTTCACGGCCGGCCGGGCAGGCCGGCCGTATGGCTTTATCGACCGCCGGGGTGACCGCTTACCGGAGTGCCGGGTGACTGGCTTTGGGCAACTTGCTGCTGCTCCGGCTGTTGCGTCGCCTTGGCCATCTGTTTGAACGATTGCGCCACCGGTGTTTCCTGCGCGACAGGGATATGGGTCGCCGAATGCAACGTGGTGACCTTGGCAGGGTCTCCATTGAACGCAAAGACATTTCCATCCGGCTGAATCTTGCCGGCTTTGTCTTCGCTGAAACGCAACTCCTTGACCGGGCCCAGTTGATTGTTGTGAGCGTCGCGGATGATCGCCGCGGCAAGACGATCCCGTTGCTCCTCGCTCAATGGCACGCCGTGCTTGGTGTGCAGGTCGTTGACCAGTTGGCGGACGCCTTGAAACTCTGCATGAGTCGGGTGCTCGGGATGGCGTGGGTCATCGCGTTGGGGCGTTGCCTGTGCTTTTTGCGCTGCCAGCGTCTGGCTGCTCTTTTCGACCGGTGTATTCAAGCCATCGAGGGTATTGACCGAGATCTGGCGATGATCGATGGCTTTGGGATCGCCTTGTATCGCAAATGCGTGGACGCTGTCCTTGCTCAGCTCGACACGGTCGATCTGCTTGATGTCATTACGGAGAGCGGCGACCGCAAGCGCCGCGGCCAGCTGCTCGCTATGCACATCGGAAGCACGGTGCTGCTGCCGATCGAGCTGGTTCACACCAGCCAGCGCCTGTTCGAACAGTTTGTGGTCCGGGTGCGCGCGGTCGTTGATAAGCGGCTGGGTCGCGATGGTCGGTGCGGTGACCGTCGTTTGCGTCGGAAGCGGCCCAACGACGATGGCGTGAGGGTCTGGCGTGGAAACAGGCTGCGCCGGACCGCCGGAGCTGGTTGGTACGGCGGTGCTCGGCGGTGTCAGTTGCACACTGCTCGCGTCCTGCACGCGCTCCTTGGGGGTCTGGAAGTAGAAGATGAGGTTGGGCGACGGGTCCTTGGAAAGGAGCGCATCCCAGCGCTGCGTTTGACTGCCACCCGGCACGGTAATCGACATCTCCTTGCCATCGAGAACCCGGAGGTCGAAATGCTTGCCGTCACCGACGAATTTGCCCAGCGAATCGGACATGGGATAAATGATGGCGGGGTTATCCAGGTGCTGACTGCCAATGCTCCTTGCGATGATGGACACGTCCATGCCCAACAGCGTTGCGCCACCGGCCTTGGGGTTGTTGAGCGACTCGTACAGGATCGATGTGCATTCCGCGCTTGCCCAGATGCTGTGCGGGCTTTTGATGACGCTCAATCCCTCCGTGAAAGGAATGATGTTCTTGCCGTCCAGCGCGGCATGCTTGGCCATGAGTGCCGAATTGAAATTGAACAGGCTGAGCCGCAGATCGCCGTCATCCTGAGGGATTTTTTTGTGAATCCAATTTGTGGATTCCAAGTGCCAGTCGCCGTAGGCGCTCTTGGGATGGGTGCTGAGAAAATCCTGTCGGTTTCGGAAATTCCTATCGCCACCCGAGTTGAATACGGCATGGGGTTGTATTGACGACAATGGAAAGCTGTTGATTCGCTCCAGTACCCTCAGTCCGGCAGTTTCCGGATCGGGGATGCCGCGGTTGATATTGTGCCGAATCAGATGGTGCAACGAGTCTGCCGCCGCGCGCTCAACATAAGGGTTGTTGAGACTGGCGATAAAATTCCGGGACGAAAGGGAAAGCAAAGGCCTCATGATCGACTCCTTAAGCTGCAGTAAGCGGGTGAGTTGATTCGCTTAGGACGGACTTTTCAGGCCATGTCTAGAACATGTTTTGCCTGCGCAGCGAAGACAATCTCTTTCGGATAAGGCGGATTGGATCCCTTGAACTGTTCGAAATGCAGGACGGCGTAGGTCACGTACTCTTCGATCTTCTGCTTCTGGGCCGGCGAGAGTTCCTGGATGAATTCTCCAGGGTCTTTGTCGATGCGATAGAACGGCAGGATGACTTCGCAAACCGGGCCGATCCATCTGCGATGCTCGGTAGTTTCATTGAGCGAATAACCCACGAAGCAGAACTCCACGGGTTCTCCCTGAAACCGTGTCTTGTAAAGAAACATCGCACAGCTTTGCGGTTCGTAATAACCGTCGAAGGTAATCTCGACATCGTCGTTGTACATCACGCCTTTGATTATCGGCTCGTCATCGAAGGTGTGATCGACGGTGACTTCCTTATAACTCAGCATTACGTGCTCTCCCCGACAGCCCCTTGAAGCTTCCGATATTACACATGAAAGATTCCGTGTTGAACCTCGAATCGGAGCATTTAAATATGTCGTTTTATTTACGAGCTTCCGGTAATGGACAGTGTCGGAGTTCGGGATGCTTGATCCGAGAGCCGCGTCTTCGCCAGGTAGGATGGGCTAGGATTCGTCCTGATTCCGTGCGCCATGCGAATGCCCGCTACAATCGGTGCCCAGGCGCTCATCGAGCTGGCTCCAGTCATCTGGCATGACGCTTTAATATTTATATTTCAAATGCTTAGGCCTCGTATGCTTTTGATGATCGACAACTACGACAGCTTCACCTTCAACCTCGTGCAGTACCTGGGCGAGTTGGGCCAGGACGTGAAGGTGGTTCGTAACGATGCCCTGGACGTGGCGGGTATCCGTGCATTGCGGCCGTCGCACATCATGATTTCGCCGGGGCCGGGCACGCCGGATGATGCGGGCGTGTCGCTGGATGTCCTGCGCGAACTTGGCAGCGAGATTCCGGTGTTTGGCGTATGCCTGGGGCACCAGGCCATTGGCCAGGCCTTCGGCGGCAAGGTCATACGCGCCAAGCAGATCATGCATGGCAAGACCTCGCCGGTGCGTCACCGCGGCGAAGGTGTGTTCGCCGGGTTGCCCGATCCGTTCGAGGCCACGCGCTATCACTCGCTGGTGGTGGAGCAATCCTCGTTGCCCGATTGCCTGGAAGTGACCGCGTGGACCGAGCACGCCGACGGCTCGATCGACGAGATCATGGGCCTGCGCCATAAGACGCTGCCGGTGGAAGGCGTGCAGTTTCATCCGGAGTCGATCCTGACCCAGTACGGTCACGATCTGCTGCGTAATTTTCTTGGCCTGCCGCTGAAGAAGCTGGCGGCATGAGTGCACGGCAGGAGAGCGTGGGGCGCCGGGTGAGCATCACGCCGCAGGAGGCCCTGCAGCGCACGATCGAACATCGCGAGATTTTTCACGACGAAATGATCGAGCTGATGGGCCAGATCATGCGCGGCGAAGTCAGTCCGCTGATGACCGCGGCGATCATCACCGGCCTGCGCGTCAAGAAAGAGACGGTGGGTGAGATCACCGGCGCGGCGCGCGTGATGCGTGAGCTGTCGACCAAGGTCGAGGCGCCGTCGCATCCGCACTTTGTCGACATCGTAGGTACCGGCGGCGACGGTGCATCCAGTTTCAATATCTCCACCGCGTCGATGTTCGTCGCTGCCGCGGCCGGTGCACGCGTCGCCAAGCACGGCGGACGCAGCGTGTCGTCGAAGTCCGGCAGCGCCGATGTGCTCGAAGCGCTGGGCGCGAAAATCGACCTGCCGCCGGCACAAGTGGCCCGGTGCATGCAGGAGACCGATATCGGCTTCATGTTCGCGCCCAATCACCACCCGGCCATGAAGGTGGTCGCGCCGGTGCGCAAGGAAATGGGCGTGCGTACCCTGTTCAACATCCTTGGGCCGCTGACCAATCCGGCCGGCGCGCCGAATATCCTGATGGGGGTGTTCCATCCCGATCTGGTCGGTATCCAGGTGCGTGTGCTGCAGGCGCTGGGCGCACAGCATGCGCTGGTGGTGTGGGGCCGTGACGGCATGGATGAGATCTCCCTGGGCGCCGCGACCCTGGTGGGCGAGCTGCGCGACGGTGAAGTGCGTGAATACGAGGTGGAGCCGGAGGATTTCGGCCTGGCCATGGCCTCCAGCCGCAACCTGCGCGTGGAGAACGCCGATGAGTCCCGCGCCATGCTGATCGAGGCGCTGGAAGGCAAGCGCGGCGTGCCGCATGACATTGTCTGCCTGAACGCCGGGGCCGCCCTTTACACGGCCAATGTGGCACCTAGCATCGATGAGGGTATCGAGCGGGCGCGGGCGGCGATTGCCTCCGGCGCGGCACGTGCCAAGCTGGATCAGTTCGTGGCGGCGACCCGACAGCCAGTCTGACGCGGACTGCGATACTCTTAGCGCGCCCCCCACTTCCGTCTGCTTTTGCTCATGCCCGATATCCTGACCCGCATCCTGGCCCGCAAGACCGAGGAGCTCGCCGAGCGTAGCGCCCGCATGCCCCTGGCCGAACTGTCCGCGCGCGTGGCCGACCTGCCCGAGACGCGCGGTTTTGCCGCCGCCATCGAGGCGAAGATCGACGCGGGCCTGCCTGCCGTGATCGCGGAAGTGAAGAAGGCCAGCCCCAGCAAGGGCATCATCCGCCCGGATTTCGATCCGGTGTCGATTGCGCGCAGCTACGAGCTGGGTGGCGCCGCGTGCCTGTCCGTACTGACCGACAAGGATTTCTTTCACGGCAGCGAGGATTTCCTGCAACAGGCGCGCGCCGCATGCAGCCTGCCGGTGCTGCGCAAGGATTTCGTCATCGACCCGTACCAGGTGTACGAGGCGCGCGTGATCGGCGCGGACTGCATCTTGCTGATCGTCGCGGCGTTGGGCGATGCCGCCCTGCTGGAGTTGTCGCTGCTGGCCGCCGAGCTCGACCTGGACGTGTTGTGCGAAGTACACGACGTCGAGGAAATGGAACGTGCGTTGGCCTTGCCGGTGCCCTTGATCGGCGTGAACAACCGCAATCTGCGTACTTTCGAAACGACTATCGACACCTCGATCGAGCTGCAGTCGATGATCGAGTACGACCGCATCCTGGTCAGCGAGTCAGGCATCCATACGCACGAGGACATCGAGCGTCTGCAGGAGGCCGGCATCAATGCGTTCCTGGTCGGCGAAGCCTTCATGCGTGCCAACGATCCCGGCGCCGAACTGAAGCGGCTGTTCACAGGTAGCTGACCGATGCACACAGGGGATGCAACGGAGCTGCCGGAAACGGTAGCAGTGGCCGTGCCGCGCACGGTGCTGTTCGATTTTGACGGCGTATTGATCTACGGCGATTCGTTTTACCAGTTCGTGCGCCATCGCTACGCAAAAGCGTGGCCGCGCAAGCTGCTCGCGTTCCTGTCGTTGCCATGGTTGCTGTTGCAACTGCCGTTTTCGCGGCGTCTGGTAATGCGCAGCCTCGTGCATACCGCGTTTCTGGGTGTGAACGAGCAACGCTACGTAGCGGCCGCGCAATCCTTTGCCGCCACGCTGGTTCGCCGGCCCAAGCAGTTCAATCGCGACGCACTGCAGGCCCTGCGTCGGCACCAGACGGCAGGCGATCGGGTGATCGTTGTCACCGGTTGCGAGTACACGCTGGTCAGCAGCATCTTGCAGCAGCTTGGTCTGGGCGATATCGACGTGGTGGCGTCGCAGTTCCGTCCCAGCCCGTTCGGTATGCGCGTCAAGCTGCACAATATCGGTCGTCAGAAGGTCAAGCAGTTGAGTGCGCGTGGTATCGATGCCTGGCATCTTGCCTATAGCGATTCGTCGGTCGATATTCCCATGCTCAAGGTCGCCAGCGAGGCGGTGTTGGTCAACGGCGAGCCGGTGCTATGCAAGAAAATCGAGCGCGCGCTGGGCCGCAGCGTGACGCGAGTCGAGTGGTATTGAAGACATGAGTGCGACGGTAGAAATCATCCCCTTTGAGTCGTGTCTGCGCGACCATTTCTACCGGCTCAATGCACAGTGGCTGGAAAAGCATTTCCGTATCGAGGACATCGATCGCGTCATGCTGGGCGACCCGGAGCGTTACGTGCTGGAGCCGGGCGGGGCGATCTTTTTTGCGCGTCATGGTGGCGAGATCATTGGCACCTGCGCCCTGTTGCTGGAGTCGCCGGGCGTGTACGAGTTGTCCAAGATGGGCGTCGATGAAACCTATCGCGGCCTGGGGGCAGGGCGTTTGCTGCTTGATGCCTGCATCGCCGAGTTTCATCGTCGCCAGGGCGTGACGCTGTTTCTTGAGTCCAATAGCGTGCTGACGACGGCGCTGCGGATGTACGAAAAGGCAGGCTTCGTGAAACAGCCAGCGATTCGTTCCGGCTCGCATTACGAGCGGGCTGATGTTTATTACATCTATCAGCCCGATGGTATTGAGGGTGGCTGAACCGGCTTGCGCTATGGCGGTAGCCGGTACCGAGCTTACAAAGGTCGCCGAATAGGGCCTCGAATCTCATTGAGAAGCCTTACATACGGCTTTGGCACTCCTGCATAGGCTGAGTTCGAGCGCGTCAATGCGCTTTCACTCATGGAGGACCAAAGTGAAGTATCTGGCTATTTTGATGCTGGCGGCGACCGGCATTGCTCATGCGCAAGTATTGAGTCAAAGAAACATCACGATTAACGGGGACCATGAGTTCATAGAGCGCGTTGTGCAACTTCCTGATGCATCGGGAGCTCAGGTTGTTGTCAAGCAGATATTGCGGACTCAGGCCGACGGTAGTCTGACGTACATGCCCGTGATTCAGCATGAGGAAACGGCGGCTTACTACCGTGCCATGTGCGAGGCAATGGGGGGTAGCACGCCATCAAAGGGGGAGAGTACCTGGGGGCCCGATACGCTTACCGGTTTTGCTTGTGATGCCAAAGAGGACAGATTGCATGCCCCGCAAGGTATGCAAAATGGTGTTTGGCTTAAGAGCACGGATCCTCTGGAGGAGGGTGCCTCCCATCAATCGCAAACAGAAGAAAATCTATTCGGTTCTTTGATTCTGCAAGCGTATGCGCCGAAGAACTTTGCGATACCTGCCAACCAAAATACATTCTTCTCAGCAAGAGCTCAGGTCATCACCGATACCGCTGGCTACATTGCATCTCGTCTGCAAGTAGGGGATGGCTGCGTTACCGGTCACCAGGACTGGGTAGGCGCGCATAGCAATCGACTCGTGGAATTCGGCCTCCTGTGTTTCGCAACAGGAAGGGTTCCGACAATAAATACGGCAGTGACCAGCTGCATGCTCGGTCGTTGCGTAACGGATACAGGGAAAGTAACGGTCATATAGGCCGCGTGAGCAGTGGCGATTTAGTGCTTCTCAGGCTTGAGCGGCCTGACCGACCATCCGCCGAATTAAAGGACAAAGGGCTCAGGCGAGCCCTTTGTCCGTCATTGCGCCGCGCTTACCGCGTCCCGCGCACCACAATCGTCTTGCCCGACACATCGATCATCCGCTGCTCTTCCAGCTGCTTGAGCACGCGCCCGACCATTTCACGCGAGCAACCGACGATGCGGCTGACTTCCTGGCGGGAGATGCGGATCTGGGTGCCGTCCGGGTGGCTCATCGCGTCCGGCTCCTGGCACAGGTCGAGCAGGGTGCGGGAGATACGGTTGGTGACGTCCATGAAGGCCATGCGGCTGACCTGGCGCGAGGTGCGCAGCAGACGGTTGGTCAACTGGGCGCCGATGGCGAACAGGATCTTCGGGCATTCCTCGCGCAGCGGGCCTTCCATGAGCTGGAACAGGCGCTCGTAGCTGATTTCGGCCATTTCGCAGGCGGTGCGGGTGCGCACCATCGATTCGCGCTGGGCTTGCTCCACGAACAGACCCATTTCGCCGATGAACTGGCCCCGGCTCAGGTAGGCCAGGATCAGTTCACGGCCTTGTTCGTCCTCGGTGCAGACCGCGAGCGAGCCGTCGATGATGTAGTAAAGCGTGTTGGCCGGGTCCCCTGGGCGGATGATGGCGGTCTTGCCGGGATAGCGCCGACGATGGCAAAGACCCAGAAAGCGCTCCATGGAGGCGGGATCGGGGGCAAAGCCGGAAGGTGCTTGAGAGCGTTCAAAGGCTTGTTGGAGTTGATATTTGAGTTGCGCCACGATCTATCCCGAAGATTTAGTTCAAGCATTGCCCGAAGGCTGATAAACCAGTCCGTCTTTCCCCAGCGGGCATTATGGCAAACTCCCCTACGACTCCGCAGGTTCAGTTTTCCAGAATTTTGCCGCATACTTCGCAGTCTTTCGGACTGCTGCAGGCCCCTTGTCGCGGTCCGGTCACAAGGGTCGTGGAAGCTAACTCCTTTCACGTCGAATTATCCAGCGGGGACCCTTGTCGCTAACCCGCCCTCTAGATTGCCGGACATGCCGGCCATGGAGAGTTGCTGTGGTCAAACCACTCCCGCGTCTACGCTTGCAGGGCTTCAACAACCTGACCAAGGCGCTGAGCTTTAACATTTACGACATCTGCTATGCGGTGTCCGAGGAGCAGCGTACGCGCTACATCGAGTACATCGATGAGCAGTATGACGCCGATCGCCTGACCCAGATTCTGACGGACGTCGCCGAAATCATCGGTGCCAACATCCTCAACATCGCCCGTCAGGACTACGACCCGCAGGGTGCCTCGGTCACGATCCTGATCTCCGAGGAGCCAGTGGTCGAGAAACTGGGCCGCGACACCATTTCCGGTGCCGTGGTGGCGCATATGGACAAGAGCCATATCACCGTCCACACCTACCCGGAAACGCACCCGCACAACGGTATCGCGACCTTCCGCGCGGACATCGACGTAGCAACTTGCGGCGTCATCTCCCCGTTGAAGGCCCTGAACTACCTGATCGACAGCTTCGAGTCGGACATCGTGGTCTGCGATTACCGCGTGCGCGGCTTCACCCGCGACGTGAAGGGCAAGAAGCACTTCATCGACCACAAGATCAACTCGGTGCAGGACTACCTGGCGCGCCATATTCGCCAGAAGTACGAGATGTTCGACGTCAACGTCTACCAGGAAAACATCTTCCACACGAAGATGCACATCAAGGACTTCGACCTCGACACCTACCTGTTCGAGGCCCACGCGGACGATCTTTCGTTCAAGGAGCGCCAGCGGATCGAGTCGCTGCTGCGCCGCGAGATCGAAGAGCTCTTCCACGGCCGCAACCTGATGTAACGAAAAACCCCGCCGAAAGGCGGGGTTTTTCGTTGTGGGCTATCAGAACAGTACCCCTCAGCCCGTCGTCCCGGCGAAGGCCGGGACCCAGCGACTTGTTGCTTGCCCCGCCGCTTGGCCGACGAGGCGGCCGGGCATCGCCTATCCAGCCCTGATCAAACCCGATAAGCCACCGTCTTCATCACCTTCGACATCAACCCCATCACCTGCGGTATCGGTACCGGCAGATCGACGCCACCGCGTGCCTGCGCGCTCTGGGCGTGCCGAATCTCATCCGCCTGCATCTGCGCCAGAATCGCCCGCGAGCGCTCGTCTCCCTCCGGCAGGCTCTGCAGGTGCTCGGCCAGATGCGCCTCGACTTGGCGCTCGGTCTCCACCACAAACCCCAGGCTGACCGGGTCGCCCACGACCGCCGCCGCCACGCCGATCGCATAGCTGCCCGCATACCACAGCGGATTGAGCAGGCTGGGGCGGCTGTCGAGCTCCTTCAGGCGCTCGGCGCACCAGGCCAGGTGATCGGTTTCCTCGGCTGCCGCATGGAGCAGGTGCTCGCGATTCTCGGGAGTGCGGGCCAAGGCCGCTTGGCCGACATAAAGCGCCTGGGCGCAGACCTCACCGGTGTGATTGACCCGCATCAGCCCGGCGGCATGTCGCCGAGAGGCCTCATCGAGGTCGGCTTCGTCCACGGCATGCCCCGGCGACGGGCGCCCGGCCTCCGGTTCGCCGGCTACGGCCTCCATGGCGCGCTCGATGCCGGCCAGCAGACGGTCCAGGGGGCTGAGCGTGCGAACGTTCATAACGACTCCATATACGGTTGCCGGCGGTGCGAGGGGTGACCGACGCTATTGGACGACAGCCGCTCCTGGGCGCCAAGCAGGCAACCTGTCGCAGTGCGTCCAGGGGTCTTTTCAAGCGCCCGGGCAATCATGCTATCATCGCCGACTCGCAGCTCGTCGGACCCGGCGGGCTTGCGCGATAGATGAAGGTTCCGTTATCATCTCGCGCCTTTGATTCACTGATTAATGCCAACCGCCTTTGTGGCGGTAAACCAGGTATTCCGAAATGAAAACGTTCAGCGCCAAGCCGGAAAGCGTCAAGCGCGATTGGTTTGTGATCGACGCCACGGACAAGACCCTCGGTCGTCTGTCCACCGAGATCGCACGCCGTCTGCGCGGCAAGCACAAGCCGGAATTCACCCCGCATGTCGACACCGGCGACTACATCGTCGTGGTCAATGCGCAGAAGGTGGCTGTCACCGGCGCCAAGCTGGACGACAAGATGTACCACCGCTTCACCGGTTACGTCGGTAACCTGAAGACCACGAGTCTGAAGGACCTGCTGGCGACCCACCCGGAGCGCGTGATCGAAATCGCCGTCAAGGGCATGCTGCCGAAGAACCCGCTGGGCCGTGCGATGTATCGCAAGCTCAAGGTTTATGGTGGCTCCGAGCATCCGCATACCGCACAGCAGCCGCAGGCGCTGGAACTCTAAGGAATCACTATGGCGATCCAGCAAAACTACGGCACCGGCCGCCGCAAGACCTCCGCCGCTCGCGTGTTCCTGCGCAAGGGCAAGGGCGAAATCACGGTCAACGGCAAGACGCTTGACCAGTTCTTCGGTCGCGAGACTTCGCGCATGATCGTGCGCCAGCCGCTCGAGCTGACCGAGAACACCGACAAGTTCGACATCAAGGTCACCGTTGCAGGTGGCGGCATCACCGGCCAGGCCGGCGCCATCCGCCTCGGCATTGCCCGCGCCCTGATCGAATACGACGAAAGCTTGAAGTCGCCGCTGCGCAAGGCTGGTTTCGTGACCCGCGACGCGCGTGAAGTCGAGCGTAAGAAGGTCGGTCTGCACAAGGCACGCCGCGCCACCCAGTTCTCGAAGCGTTAATTGCTCAATTAGAGCAGGCGCTTCGACCTTTCAGTGCTCCAGGTCAGAGCGCACTGATCGGCCCGGTATTGGGAGATCGTCTAACGGTAGGACAACGGACTCTGACTCCGTTTATCTAGGTTCGAATCCTAGTCTCCCAGCCACTTCAGAAGGCCCTGAGAAATCAGGGCCTTTTGTTTTTTCAGAAGGTGGCGGTTGGATCAAACCTTGGATCAACTCTGGATGATCCATGCGACTCCCCCATCACCTCATCTACCGTCCTTCCGGCTTTTCCTTCCGTCTTAGTGTTCCCGCTGAGCTTCGATCGACCCTTGGCCTTTCGGTGATTACCAAGGCCCTCCCGGCCCATGACCGACGATTGGCCCAAGCCTTCGCCTTGGTCCTTTCTTCGCAGTATGTTCAGGCTTTCAAGGACCTTCCGGGGAAGGGGATGGCTAGGAATGGCCCGCCATCGGTTGCCGAGCTTTTGCAGGGATTCCAACAAGGGACTTCTCGAAAGTACGAAATTGACCTCGCCAACGGGGTCTTCAAGAGAAGTAACAACGTCTTGCATGTTGTCAAGACTCTCGAGGTCTAAGCCAAAGACAAGACTTTGTTGGCCAGCTTGGAACCTGTGCTGGTGTCCATCGACTCCCTCGATGCGGAAGAAGAAAGAGCATCGCTCGATGCGATCCTCCCTGCAAAGTAACGGTGCTTGCCAATCGAAGTCACATCTTTGACCTAAATGAGCTGTTAAAGGGCAGATGATCAGGTGAATCTAGTCTCAGCTTCTGCAACAAGCGGATGGCATTATCAATTTGGCCATCTAAAGCGTGACGGCCTTCAAGATTTCTAAGGCATGTGACGCGTGGATTTGACACATGGGATGTCATATCAAATTGCAAGAACTTGCTGGTTGACTCATCGCGAACTTTGCAGTTCAGTAATACATATCAGGGAAGAACTTACGGGAAGGCAGGATGCTTCGCTTCGCTTTCTATCTGAAACAAGCTCAATTTTTTCTATGTCGATGGGGGCCTACGTGCTACCGGTCGGCATTGTCATGCGCCCTCATTCGGGGGCTGGGTGCTAGGCGCGTCTCCAGAAAGACCGTCTTTCGCCGGTTTTCAGCTTGCGCTTTCCATGTGCTCTGAATAGCCGAGCAACAGCATTGCGAGCGCTACAACGTAGCCAAATTTACTTCACCAACATGTGACCAGAGGATGGGTATGTCGGACATAGCTAGGAAGGGCAGATGGGCGAGAATTTTCTCCGGGTTGGTGTTGTGCTGGGTTACTTGTGGTGTACATGCACAAAGCACGTCCGCCACGGGACAAACACCTCAACTCCACAGAGTGGGTCAAGCCATTCATAAGCAGGCGAATGACGCTGCTGCTGCGGTGGATGTCAGCGGTTTTTGGCGAGGCACTTTAGCTGCTGCTCCGGGTGATCCGTCAGGGGCCGTGTGGGATGAAGAGCTGGAGCTTCATCAAGACGCGGGTGGCAACGTCTATGGCACACGTAGGACCACTCCGGAACTTAACGCAGTCTCGTGGATTAACTGGTCTGTGACAGGAACGGTATCCGGCAATACACTCGTCCTTACAGACACCACACTGCTCGGGCAAGGAAATCTAGCAACCTCTCCTTGCATCACAACTTGGACTGCTACCGTCTCCACTGATGGCACTAGTATCAGTGGAAATTGGACTGCTCCATCGACTCAGACAGGCTGTACTGGAGGTGCCCTGGGAGTCGCGAAGTTGGCAGCCGACCCTGCAAAAAACTTGGGCGATGGCGGTCGCTGTGATGGTGGTGAGGGCATTGCCGGTGGCAATGGGAAAAGTGCGACGAGTGCGAATAGCTCTTCAGGCCCGACGTGTGACAGCAAGAATGGGTCAACCACGACCGGCAATCCTTCGGCTGGTGACCCTATTAACTTTTCTACGGGCAATTTCTTCCTCCAAGAAGACGATTACGTTGAAAATGGTTGGCTAACTTTCCGTCGCTTTTACAATAGCGACCCAACGGTTGCGCCTTCACAATCGGGTTCTCAGTGGCGCCATAGCTTCAATCGGTCACTGATGATCATGGGCAGCCCAGCTTCAATCATCACGCTCTATCGTCCAGACGGACAAGAGGAAACCTTCACCAAGTCAAATGGAGTGTGGTCTACAGAGCTCGTTGTTGACCACCTCACGGAAAATGATGATGCGCAGGGTAATGCACAGAGCTACTCTGTATTTATTGGCGCTTCCCGTCGAACCGAAACATACGATACATCTGGAAAGCTTATCTCTGTCGTGGGCGAGAACGGGCAGGGCATTACCCTCACCTACAGTACGAGTGCAACACCCACTTCAGTTGCGCCTGTTTCCGGGTTGTTGATTGCGGTGACGGACCCAAATGGGCGCCAGCTAAAATTCATCTACTACAACAACATCAAGCTCGAATCGGTCACGTTGCCCGATGGTGGTGTTCTTGGGTATTCCTACTCATTAGCGACAGGCGATACGACGGAAGTTCTGTACCCAGACGGGAAGAATCGCCAGTACTTTTACAATGAGTCTTCGCTCACGGGTGGAACGAATCTCCCGAACTCGATGACTGGCATCCAAGACGAAGCTGGAAATCGGTATGAAAGTATTTCGTACGATTCCCAGGGCCGGGCTACATCGTCGGTATTCACTGGCAATGTGGGCGCAACTCATATTGCCTACAACGCGGACGGCTCGTCCTCAGTGACCTACCCCTTGGGTCATGTGGCCAATCTGGGTGTGACCATGATCAACGGTCTGGTACGCGCTGGTAGCGTCGACCAGCCTTGTGGTCCAGATTGCCAACAGCCTTGGAAATCTCGGACCTATGATGCAAACGGTTATCCGGCTTCCTATACAGACTTCAACAACATTTTGATGTCGACGACGTTCAATGAGTTTGGTCTGCTTGAGCAGCTGATTGAAGCGGTGGGTACGCCAAATCAGAAAACAACGGTTACGACGTGGGATTCCAATCTAAGGAAAGCGCTGAGTGAACGCATCCTTGATGCCCAAGGAAATGTGGTTTCGCTAAACGGATGGGCGTACAACAGCGGAGGAGCAGTGCTTGCCAGTTGCGAGATGGATCCAACTGTTACGGCGGTGGCCAACTACACTTGTTCGGCATCAGGAACACCTCCTTCTGGTGTGCGTCGCACGACTTACACTTACTGCACGTCGGTCGATACGACGCAGTGTCCAGTTGTTGGTTTGCTTCTATCGGTCAAAGGACCAAGAGCCGACGTTAGCCAGACCATCACTTACAGCTACTACCTCACGGATACGAGCAGTGCGCGCCATGGCGACCTGAAATCCATCACCGATGCCCTGGGCCATACAGTTAATTATGCATCGTATGATGGTGCCGGTCGTGTAACTCGAATGATCGACCAGAACGGGGTCGTAAGAGATTTCACCTACACGAAACGCGGCTGGTTGTTGACCGTCATTATTCGCGCGAACGCCGATGGAACTGCGTCTTCCTTGGATGCGAAAACCACCATTGCGTATACCAACTATGGAGCGATTTCATCCGTTACCGATGCGGATAATGTTGCTATCAAGTACAGCTACGACAACGCCCACCGCGTGTCAAAAGTTACAGATAGTGCGGGTAACTTCATTCTCTATACGTTGGATGCTGCGGGTAATATCACGCTCGCCCAGACTGGCACTTCTGGAGGCATGCAGACGCGCTCGTCAGCAAATTCGTTCAACGCACTGGGTCAGCTGACGGGTGCAATCGATGGCCTCAATCATGCTGTCTTTAGCGCGAGCGCCAGTGGTAGTTACGACGCCAACGGAAATCTCACAAACCGCACGGATGGATTGGGTATCCAGCGCCATAGCAGCTATGACGAACTCAATCGAGTGGTGGGTATTCTTGATAACTACAATGGGACCGATGCTTCGACGGCCAATACGGCAAAAACGTACGCATACGATGCGTTGGGACGTGTGGAAGGTGTCACGGACCCTGACGGCCTAAGTACAACGTATGACTTTGATGGGCTCAACAATGCGAAAGCGACCCACAGTCCCGACACTGGCACGTCTAGTTACGATTACGATATTGCTGGGAATCTGATCCAAGGAACTGATGCAAAAGGCAACATAAGTACGCTTGCGTATGATGCGTTGGACAGAGTGTCGACCATCAGTTATAGCGACATCAGCCAAAATGTCACATATGGCTATGATGAACCCAACAGTGCAACCGGCTGCTCGAACTCCTATCCGATTGGGCATGTGACACGTGTCGTCGAATCATCTGTGACGACTGTCTATTGCTATGACAATCGCGGAAATGTTGTGCAAAAGCGTCAGACACAGGCGACTCAAACGGACACGATTGCCTATGCATACACGTTAGCCAACCGTGTGAGTCAAGTGGTCTACCCAAGTGGGACCATTGTTCAATACACGCGAAACAACTTGGGCCAAATAACTTCTGCAACGACCACTCCTTCGGGCGGGGCAGCTCAGACGGTGGTGAGTAGCGTTACTTATTTGCCCTTTGGCCCTGTGTCTGGTTACACCCTTGGGAATGGTCAGCAGGTGGTTCGCAACTATGATGCCAACTATCGGTTGCGCGACCTGACGAGCCCGAGTTTCAATCTTCACTTTGTGCGTGACGTAATGGGAGATATCACGGCACTTGGTAATTCTTCAGGCGTACCCACACCTTTGGAAACCTACACCTACGACCCGCTGTACCGTTTGACGGGGGTGTTGGATAGCCAAGGCTCCACCATCGAATCCTACTCGTACAACCGAACGGGTGACCGTTTAAGCAAAGCCAGTACTGGCGGATCGGCGACCGGCGCATATGGGTATCAAGCCGGGACCCACTGGCTGACCAGCATCGGTAGTGCAGTAAGGACGTATGACGCGAATGGCAATACGACTGGTGCTGCTTCGGGCGGTCAAACGTTTGGATACGGCTACAACAATCGTGATCGCTTAGCTGTTGCTCAAGCGAACAATGTGACTGTGGGTACTTATACCTACAATGCATTCGGTGAGCGTGTTGCAAAGTCCGCCACTTCACCTCAAGCCGTCAGCGAGCGATTTGCTTATAGAGAAAATGGCGGACTTCTGAGTGAGTACGGGACATCCAATCGCGACTATGTCTGGATGGATGACCTTCCTATTGCAGCAGTGGATGGCTCGGGTGCAACCGCATCTGTGAACTTCGTGGTGGCCGATGGACTAGGAACGCCGAGGTCTATCAGCAACGCGTCGGGAACGCAGATCTGGCAATGGTCTTACCAAGACAATCCGTTTGGGGAGAAGCAGCCCACTGGAAGTTTCGCTTACAACCTTCGTTTCCCTGGTCAATATCATGACCAAGAGACGGGTCTGGAGCACAATGGATTTCGCTCGTATGACTCTGTCACAGGAAGGTACATTCAGTCCGACCCGATTGGGCTTGACGGTGGTCCTAGTACCTATGCATACGCGTTGTCGAATACTTTGATGAATTTCGATGCCAATGGGTTGAAGGTCGCATTCGGACATCCAAACGAAAATGGGACCAAGGCGCTGCAAAGGGCTTACAATCGAATTAAAGGGACAAAGCGTGGGGCCCAGATTTGCAAGATGCTGGAGCAATCGTCAACGTTGTTCACCATCGATACTGCAATAAATGGGCCGCTCATTCACAGCCCAGATCCCAATTTAAGTAGCCAGCCAGCTTACAGAGATAGGGCTAACAATGCTGTGTATGTAGACCCCAATGCGCACCCTCTCGAAAATACATCAGTGGGTTTGCAACCGGCTTCAACGGAAGACCTTCTGGGTCACGAACTAGGTCATCTGGCGACAGGAACAGAGGACGCTGGTCCGGGTCGAATGGATAATGTTAATCAGAACGAAAACCCGATTCGGAAAGATCTTAAAGAGCCTGCCCGCGTAACCTACGACCTTGTTCTTTGACTTTCTTTCAAACCATTTCTGTTGTTGGGGAAAACCATGAAACTATGTGCAGCATTCTTGCTTGTTGTGACTTCGCTTTCAGGGAGCGCTTGGGCTCTACAAGCATCCGAGCCGGGTAACGGCGGGCGAGCCGATTTAATTCCGTTCTCGACGGAAACTTACAATCCGGTAAAGAAGTCAGACTTTGTGGATGGCTCCAAGCAAACGTGTACTGTCACAAAAGCTGGGTCTTTGGCTGATCTTTTGAGACGGTCGCACGAGACAGACAAAACGTTCGACGACCTTCGAGTTAGGGGTTTCCTCCTTGAGTCTGGTGAACCAATCTTTGTAGATGCGAAAGGCGTTTTTGAGTACAAGTCAAAACGTTACGTGGTGTCTGAGAAAGATTTCCGCGAAGTGAAAAAAGAGCATTTCGCTTGTAACGATGACGCGCAGCACAAGTAAGTTGTTGCCTGTTTGCAGCAATGGGTTTCACCATCGAGCGACACCCAGCAACTAAAAGGAGGCCCGCTTTCGAGCGGGCTTCTTTTTGTCTAAAAGCGGCCTTCCATTCGGCTTGTCCGGTCAAGAGTCGTTCGGAACCCGAGTCAGTAGCTTCGCTCTATCCCGCACCAGTTCCTCTCTTCCTCTCTTGACCGTGCCTCATTGCAGGCAATGGGTTTGCCATCGGCAGCAGTTTCCACCTGCTGCCTGTTCCAGGCCAGCAATGACCAAGAGAGAAAGCGATGAGCGACCATGACGCACTTTTTACCGACGCAGATCTGATTTATGCCTATACCCGTTCCGATGCGTTACAGGATGACGTCCACGACCAGTCCACGTTTGAGAAGGGTCATTGGGATTCTGGTACTTCGGCGCGACCGTCGTACCCTTAAGAGAATTGCTTACCTTGGTCGCCTTACCTCGACCCTTTCCTATGGTCGGATACACCTCATGCCAAGGCAAAATAGTACGGGCCTTTGAGAAGATACTGATCCTATGCCTTCTCCCTCCAAGCCTCTGATTATTCGGGGACTTTTCACTTTCAGGGTGTGCAAATTCTTGCGCCCGATCCTTTTGCAGGGGCTATACTTCAGTCCCTATGTTTCATGCCCGCCATCGTTCCAAACGATGCGCCGATGACGCATTCATCGGCTTCGGGCAGGACATTGCCCTCCTGAGCCTTTCAAGCCTCGGCCGCAGCGGAGACCCTCCGCCGGCAGGAAGACGTCTCCGGTTCCGCGCCTGGCGGCCGGCCGGAACCGTTGACGATCCGCCGCACCGATCCCTTGGGTTGCGGAGTGCGTGCTCATGTCCATCAACGAAGAAAGACTCAATGCATTTCTAGGTAAGGCTGTCGGCGACCTTGGCGCCGCATTCAGCGCAGTGCTTGTCCTGCTCGGCGACGAGCTGGGTTTTTACAAGACACTGTCAAAAGAATCCCTGACATCTGCCGAACTGGCGGCACGTGCCGGCACCAACGAGCGCTACACGCGCGAATGGCTCGGCAACCAGGCCGCTGGCGGCTACGTCGACTACGACGCGGCATCGGGCAAATACCGGCTCAATGACGAACAGGCGGCATGCCTCGCCGATCCCGCCGGCCCGGTCGATTTGTCAGGTGCTTACGAGGTTGCGCTTGCGTTGTTCCACACTTATCCGCGCGTGCGCGATAACTTTCGCAGCGGCGCCGGCATGGAGTGGGGTGAACATCATCCCTGCTTGTTCCATGGCACCGAACGGTTCTTCCGCGCCGGCTACAATTCCCATTTACTGGGTGCATGGTTGCCGGCGCTCGACGGTGTCGTCGACAAGCTTGGGCGCGGCGGGAAGGTGGCCGACATTGGTTGTGGGCACGGCGCCAGCACGGTGCTTATGGCCAAGGCGTTTCCCGCATCGCATTTCGTCGGCTATGACTATCACGCGCCGTCGATCGACGTTGCCCGCGAGCGGGCGAAGGCGGCTGGGGTGGTCAATGCCTCGTTCGAGCAGGCGGATGCCTCTCACTATAAAGGCCATGATTTTGACCTCATCGCCTTCTTCGATTGCCTGCACGACATGGCCGATCCCGATGGCGCTGCCCGGCATGCAAGAGATGCCTTGAAGGAGGATGGCACCTGCATGGTCGTCGAGCCGTTCGCCGGCGACAACACGGCGGACAACCTCAACCCGGTAGGCCGTGTGTATTACGCGGCATCGTCGATGATCTGCGTCCCGGTGTCGCTCGCCCGCCATGGTCCGGCACTCGGCGCGCAGGCCGGCGAGGCTCGCCTGCGCAAGGTGATCGTCGATGCCGGTGGTTTCCGTCGCTTCCGTCGTGCCGCGGAAACGCCTTTCAACATCGTGCTGGAAGCGCGGCCTTGAAGCCTGCCGAGATCGACGCAGTCGGCTAAAAAGGGGCTCGCCGGTGGCGGGCTCCTTTTTGGCTGGAAAACAGGTAGCCAACCTGTCGCGAGTGTCTGCTCGATATAGGGTCCGCGAAAGCCATGGCACCCGGTTTCGACTCGATGCGCGTACTTTTGGTAAAAGGATCCATCGGAAGAAGCTGGGGCAGCGTCGTGCATATAAGAAAGGCGACCACCGAGGATGCGTTGACGATTTTCGCGATTCGCCGCGAGGCAATTCGCGCCCGATGTCGTGACCACTATCCCTGGCAGGATATCGAGACATGGACTTCAGGGGAGATGTCCGAAACGTTTGCCAGACGCGTGGCCGATAAGTTCTATGTCGCGGTCACGGCAGAGCACATCGTGGGCACCGGCATGATCGATCTCGCCACGGGAAAGGTCGACGCGGTTTTCGTGCAGCCCGAATACATGGGGCGTGGCGTTGGGCGCACCATGATGGCGTATCTGGAAGGCCTGGCGATCAGCGAAGGGCTTGAGGACATTCACCTGGATGCCACGCTGAATGCCGCGCCGTTCTATCGAGCGATGGGCTTCGAAGGTAATGATACGGCCGTGTATGAGTCGTCGCTTGGTGTAAGTCTTGCCTGCGTGCCTATGATCAAGCGCCTGGCCGTAGTGCCTCCACCCGGAGAATGGAAATGACCGCCGATTTCCCAAGTGCCATCCCCGAAATCCCGGTGAGCGATATTCGCGTGGCGGTCGACTACTACTGCCGAAGCCTCGGGTTCAAGCTGGACTGGGGCGGGGACGAGGAAGGAGGAATTGCAGGCATTTCCCGTGGTTCCTGCCGTATATTTCTGACCAACGGCGCTTTCCGTCAGGTCCATGGCAATCTCAAGCCTGTAGTCATCTGGATCAACCTTTCAAGTTGTGAAGAGGTCGACGCGCTGTATCAGTCATGGACGCACAGTCAGGCGAAGATTGTCGGTGCGCCGGAGCGGAAGCCGTGGAAGCTTTACGAGTTCACGGCCTCCGATCCGGATGGCAATGGGCTGCGAGTTTTCTATGATTTTGCCTGGGAAGAGCGCGCATGACCGGCTATACCTGCCTGTGGGAATTTTTGGTCGACCCAAAGGACGAGGCGCAGTTCGTTGAACATTACGGCCCGGAAGGAACATGGGTGCGTCTGTTCAAGCAAGCGGAGGGCTTCATCGAAACCCGCCTGCTGAAAGACAAGGATCGGCCAGGGCGGTACGTCACGATAGATCGCTGGCTCAGCCTGTCTGCTTATGAGGCGTTCCACGAACGCTTTGCACAAGCGTATGCAGCACTCGATCAACGCTGTGAGGACCTCACGCAGTCAGAGACATCATTGGGTGCGTTCCACGACCTCTGATGCCTTCCCGGCGTTCGGTGCGAATACGCCCTGACGTCGCACATGTTTCTACGTCAACAGACCAAGCTGGATCAGGCTCTGCGCGGTCGCAACAATGGCTTCTTCGCGCGGGCGTGGGTTCCAGCCGAGCAGGCGTCTGGCTTTTTCGCCCGTGGCATTCATGTTCACGCCAAGCAATGGCACGATTCCTTTCATGGCCGGATTGCCAAGCGCGATCAGCCGCACCAGCCAATTGGGCAGCACACGCGTCGGTACCTTGCCTGCCGCTGCCCCCATGCGCCGCCGCAGCACATCTGCAATGTCGTTCATCCACATGCTTTCGCCGGAGATCGCGAGAAAGCGCTCGCCGTTGGCGGCGGGATGAGTCATGGCATGCAGGTGCAGATCGGCCACGTCTCGTACGTCGACAACGCCGGTATTGATCTTGGGACAACCAGGTTGGCCGTCCATCAGGCTCTTGATGATTCGGATCGAGTGCGAATAGTCCGGACCAAGAGCGGGCCCAAGGACAGCCACCGGGTTGACCGCCGACAGCTCAAGCCCGCGCCCTTCACCGGCAACGAACTCCCAGGCGGCTCGTTCGGCGAGGGTCTTCGATTTTTGATACGGCGCGACGTTGCCGGCCAGATCGCTCCAGTCTGTTTCGTTGAACGGCCTATCCAGCGGCTTGTGCCCGACACCGATAGCACCGAAGGCGGAGGTGAGCACCACGCGCTTGACGCCGGCATCTCGCGCGGCACGCAGCACGCGAAGATTTCCATCGACGGCGGGCCTGACCCAATCCTCTTCGCGAACCTGATCGCCCGATGGTGTTGGAGAGGCGCCGTGCAGCACGTAAGAGCAACCGGCAAGCGCCTCCGCCCAACCCTGATCGGCGCTGAGGTCGGCGGTGACAAACGACAGGCGGTCGTCCGGCTCAGCCCCGCCAACGCGGAGATTCTCACGGACTTCGGCTTCTCGCGATGGCGCGCGAACGGTCGTCCGCACCCGATAGCCACGACTCAATAGTGCCAATATGCAGTGCTGTGCAATGAAGCCGGTTCCACCAGTCACCAGCACCAGTTCGTCTTTCATGGTGATTTCCTGAGGTTCTTGTTGATTGCAGCCATGCCCGTTCAGCGGTCGATCGTCGCCATGATCCAGTCGGCATAGCGGTTTCCGGAGATCGCCCCCGTCACCAGCGCGTCGTCGAGCTTCTGCATCTCGGTGAGATCGAGCCGAATCGCCTGCGCAGCTACGTTCTCCTCCAGATACGCACGACGCTTGGTGCCTGGAATCGGCACGATGTCGTTGCCCTTGTGCAGCAGCCATGCAAGCGCGATCTGTGCAGGCTTCACGCGTTTGTCCGCCGCCATGTCGAACACGATCTCCGCCGCTTTCACGTTGGCGTCGTAGTTCGCATCTTGATAGCGCGGATCGATTCGCCGGGTATCCCCTTCGGGATACTCTTCAGCGCGCTTCACGCCACCGGCCAGGAAGCCGCGTCCGAGCGGACAAAAAGGCACCAGGCCGATGTCCAGCTCACGCAGGACAGGAATGATCTCGGGCTCAAGATTGCGCTCCCAAAGCGAGTACTCGCTTTGCAGCGCCGAGACCGGATGTACCGCATGCGCACGCCGGAGATTGGCGACGCCCACTTCGGAAAGGCCCAAGTAACGAACCTTGCCTTGTCTGACGAGATCGCCGACGGTGCCGGCTACGTCTTCGATCGGTACGGTTCGATCAAGACGGTGCTGGTAGAGCAGATCGATATGGTCGGTCTGAAGACGGCGCAGGCAGCCTTCGACGACCCTCACGATATTCTCGGGCCGACTGTCCATGCCGACGATCTTGTCGCCTTCAAAACGCGAACCAAATTTGGTGGCGATCACCACCTTTTCGCGACGATCCTTGAAGGCCCTGCCCAGAAGCGCCTCATTGGTAAATGGACCGTAGTTCTCGGCGGTGTCGAAGAAGTCGCATCCGAGCTCGATGGCACGATGCAGGGTCGCGATCGATTCGGTTTCATCCGCCGGGCCGTAAGACTGGCTCATGCCCATGCAGCCAAGGCCGATGGCCCCAACCTCCAATCCCTGGCCGCCAAGCCGTCGTTTGTTCAATGTCATAACAGGTCCGCTCAGATGTCGCCGGCGTTAGTGGTGTGGCGAACGGGTGAGCAGGTTAGGGTGGGGCATCCGGATTGTGAATGCTTGAGGGTGCGTATTACTTGCGCGATAGTGCGGAAATGAGCGCCGATCCCTTTTCCGACATTCTCAAACTCACGAACGCCGAGTCGCTTGTAACCGGCGGCTTCAGGGCCGGTGGCTCATGGGCCATCCGATTTCCCGCGCCGGACAAGATCAAATTCTTTGCCATCGTAAAAGGCCATTGCTGGGTCAGCATCGACGGTGAAGCAGAGCCCATTCGCTTTGAAACGGGTGACGTCGGTCTTCTGGCGGCGAAGCGATCGTTTGTTCTGGCCAGTGATCCGAGTGTGGCTCCTCTCGACGCCATGGTTGTATTTGCCGCTGCAGGCGGCACGACCGCGACACTGGGCGACGGCAACGACTTCGCTCACATTGGTGGCCATGTGCTGCTTGATCCGGCGAGCGGTCGGCTGCTGGCGGATGTATTGCCGCCATGGATTCGCGTGCCAACCGCTTCACCCCAGGCGGCCAGTTTTCGGTGGCTGCTCCATGAGCTTGTCGAGGAGCAGGCCACTGGGCTGTCTGGTGCGCAGCTGGCATCGGCGCATATCGCGCAGCTTCTTTTTATCCAGATCTTGCGCGCCCATCTGCAGACGACCGGTCCCATGCCCGCCGGATGGCTGCGAGTATTGAGCGATCCACGCATCGCGCCCGCGCTTCGTTTGATGCACGGTGATCCCGCTCGTTCCTGGCATCTCGACGAACTGGCCGGGGCATGCGCCATGTCGCGAACGACATTCGCTTTGCACTTCAGAACCATCGCAGGCGTTACACCACTGGCCTATCTCATCGAATGGCGTATACGTCTTGCCGAGCGCGCGTTGCGCGAGGAGACAACTCCCGTGGCGGTTATCGCCGGGTCGCTTGGCTATACATCCGAAAGTGCCTTCAGCAATGCCTTCAAACGCGTAACCGGCAGTTCGCCCAAAGCGTATCGCGGTGCCGCGCGGTCTTCAGGCGCTACGCAGCAACCCCGATAGGCAGGCAGGTTGAGTGGGCTTTCCAGGCGTGAGTCATTTTTGCCATGAGCTCATTGGAGCCCGTCAATCCCGCGAGCAATCGATAAGAAAGATGCAGCAAGCCATTTCCGTTACGTAGTTGCTGCACTGCCAGCTCCATCGGATAGCCTTCGATGCGACGCCGAATGGGGTGGATGCCGGTGTGCACGTAGGAGTTGAGCCCGTGCCAGGCGGACGAATAAAAATGTTCCAGCGGGTCCGTAAGGCCGGCGGGTGCGCGCCCCACTAATGCTTTTAGCATCGAAGTTGCACCAGGGAGTTTGCGCGCGTTTTCATCGGCGGCCGCGTCGAGCGGTGCATTCATCACGTCGATCAACTCATCGGTAGCGACGTATAGAGCCCATGCGCCTCGAACGAGCGCCTCGAACTGAAGTCGAATCAGTGCCGTTGCGGATTGATAAAGGACGTTTCCAAAGCATTGCCGAGCTGCAATGGCATGCTCGATCGATACCAGGGCATTGGCTGCGCTGATGGCGTAGCGGGCCTGACCCAAGTGGATGGGCGGCGAATCTTGAATCAGTCCCTCCAAATGCTCATGGAAGGCATCGGAGCGTTGAAGTAGCTCAGTGATCATGGGCAAACGGTTCGGCGGGTTCGGTGGGCACCAGGCTCGGTGCGAGTTTGCGCGCATTCGTAAGTAATTACGTTAAAAAGAACGGGTGATCCTCTTATCGCCCCCTTCAGCCCGGCTTTGTCCATGCCGATCGAGTCGCCGCCATAGGCGAATAGTTTTTCTATTCCGGGGCCGCAGATCTTCTCGTTTGTCGAGGCGATTGCCAGCGGCGATAGTTACGCCACAGGAAGCAGCGCTGCTCCTTAAGTTCATGTCAATCCATCCACATCGAACCGTAGGAGCATCACCATGAAACTCGCAAACAAGGTAGCCGTCATCACAGGCGGCACGTCAGGCATCGGCTTGGCCGCCGCACAGCTCTTTCGCGAAGAGGGAGCGAAGGTCGTCGTCATCGGCACCAACGAGCAGCGTTTGAAGGAAGCAGGCCACGTGCTCGGCGATAGCGCCATGACGCTACGAGCCGATCTACGTGACCCGGCTCAAATTGACAAGGCGATTGCCGAGGTTGTCGAAACGCACGGTCAGATCGACATCGTTTTCGCGAATGCGGGCGCCGGTACGGCCGCGCCACTCGAAGCTGTAACGCCAGAACAGATCGACGAACAGTTCGGCCTTAATGTCACGGGGCTGTTCTTTACCATCCAAAAAGCAGCTCCCCATATGGTCGATGGCGGCAGCGTCGTAGTGACTACCTCGTTCCTCGATACGGTGGGTAAGCCGGGTCTTTCTATCCTGTCCGCGACCAAGGCGGCCGTGCGTTCGCTGGTTCGCTCGCTGGGTGCGGAACTTGCGCCCCGTGGCATTCGCGTCAACGCAGTCAGCCCAGGCCCGATCGCCACGCCTTTCGCAGGCAAGATGGGTATTCCCGACGCAGATCTGAAGAAGTCGGGTGAGGCGCTGGTCGCTGCGATACCGCTCAAGCGTTTCGGTGAAGCGGTCGAAGTTGCGAAGGCGGCACTCTTTCTTGCAAGCGACGATTCGTCTTACGTCACGGGTACGGAGTTGGTGGTTGATGGTGGCCTGTCGCAAATCTAGCGCCGAAAGGATGTAAAACCTCACGGCCCCGCGATTGACCGCTTGCGGGGCCGTTGACAGAATCCGCTCAACTCCTGGGGTTTTCGCCGTTAGCCATGCGAGCACCAAATAACCTCAATGCGTTGCGTGCTTTCGAGGCGGTCGCCCGACACCTCAGCTATGCCGCAGCGGCAGCGGAACTGAATGTGACGCCTGCGGCCGTCGGCCAGCTGATCCGTGGCTTGGAGAGCTATCTCGACATCGAACTCTTTCATCGCTCGACCTCCGGTCCCTCCCGCCTGACGCTGACCGATGCGGCAAGATCGGCCCTTCCGGATTTGCAGGGCGGGTTCGATCTGCTGTCCACGGCGGTGGAACGGCTGAAAGCGAGCAAATCGCGCATCGTGTTCACCGTCACTGTGCCGCCGGCGTTCGCGGATAAATGGTTACTCTGGCGTGTCGAGTCCTTTCAAAAGCAGCATCCGTATTATGACCTGCGCATCGACACCAGCAGGCATCTTGTCAACTTCACCGCCGAGCGCATGGACGCAGGTATACGTTACGGCGCAGGTATCTGGCCGGACCTGGTCTCGACCTTCCTGTTGCGGGACGAATTCTTCCCGATCTGCAGCCCCGCGCTGATGAAAGGCAAGCATCCGCTCAAGGACCCGGGTGAGTTGCGACACCATCCGCTTATCCATGACATCTCCATGAGCGGCTTCGGGATCTTCCCCACATGGCGTTCGTGGCTTCGGAAGGCGGGATACGACAAGGTGGTCGACTGCGATCGCGGACTGCAGCTCAACGATTCGGCGGCAACGATTCAGACGGCTATTTCCGGAAATGGCGTTGCGCTCGGCAGGACCGCGCTGGTTGAACGTGATCTGGCTGAGGGACGTCTTGTTCGTCCGTTCCGGGAAGCTCAAGCCTGTGAGCTTGCCTATTATCTTGTTCACCGGAGGGAGAGCGAAAACGCTGCGCCCGTCGTGGCATTCAAGGAATGGCTGCTTGCTGAAGTCGCAATGCGGTGACGTTTTTCAAGCACGTCTTGGCCACTTCCACGCATGCCAGACAATCAACAGCGACAAGACAATCTCGATCACGCCAAAAAACAGATAAAACCACCATGATCCTGGCATGGAAACGAGCATGACGAGGGCGTAGAACACGCCGAGCACCATGTTCATCCAGCGGTTGATGGCCGGCTTCAATGCCAGCGACAAAAAGATCATCAGGGCGGGTACGGCGAGCAGGATCGACGTTCCGAGTAGCACACCTTGTGTTGCCGGACCTAGCGGGCCCATCTTTCCTTGCAGCATGTCTTGCAGGTTACCGGCCTGGAACAGACCGAAGTAGTCGCCATAGATGTAGCAGAACATCAGGCTGGTCCAAAGGCCAGCGAGTTTCAGCTTGACCGGTACCGGGATGTCTTCAAGCTTCGATGTTTCTTGCATCGTATTCATCCTGATGAGTTTGCGAATCGAGGGCCGGTATCTGGAGCGCTTGCCCATGGCCGGTAAAGAACTTATAGACAATCGGTTGCTGCCTGGTCTGGCGCTCTCAACGTGGCACAAGCATCGGTACGCTTCCGCTCAACGAACGCCGTTGGTTCACGTCGGTCATCACCAGGATCAGCTGCGGATACTTGAAGCTAACCTTGATGTGATCGATGGTTTTGAAGGCGGGTAGGGGCGTGATGGTGGTTTTGCCGTCGCTATCAATGCGGTACAAGCCGTCGGCGCCGACGGCCCACAAGCTACCGTTGCTTGAGGTGATACCGAAGAATGCGATGGTTTCCGATGGTGGCTTTCTGCGTTTTGACATGAAGCCCCAGCCGTCGGATACGAACGCTTTCGTGTAGAGCGGTCGAATGCTCTCACCGCAGATTTCGACGACGCGGCCGTGCATCATCATATGAACCAGCCCAACGGCAACGGCAAAGCAGCGGGGATTCCACGGCTCGGCGGCGATCCCATTACCCGGGTCGCAGCCGCTATTCAATGGGCCTCCACAGAGCTCACCGCTGTCGTTTCGTTCGATGGATACAACCGCCCCGGTTTTCCCATCGATACGGCTGAGGCCTCCGCCCCATTCCCCGCCATTGATACTGACGAAGATATGGTCTCCCTGGCGATGGATGGCGGTGATGATGCCAGGAGGGAGTTTTCCTCTTAGCTGTACGGTATGAAGCTGACCGTCCTGGCCTATCTCGATCAGGCGCTTTGAGGTCAGTAGTGTCGTGGCTTCCGTTGCACAGCTAAGGGCGATCAGGTCGTCGCCCACCGTGGGGACTTGTTTCACGGTCGACCACGCCTGGTTGGTCCAGCGGCGTAACGCCCAGGTTCGATTATCACCACCCGTCATGATCATAGGGTGCCCATCGCTTGCGCACAGATCGAGCACGGGTGTCGAAAGGTCGTAGGGAACGCGCTCGTCACCGTTATCTGCAATGGCCGATAGTTGCCCTGCATCCGAAAGGAGCCACAGGTGCCGGTCGGCGAAAACGGCGCGTATGAGAGATGATTCCTGGCCAGGACGAATGGGTTCTACGGCAAGTGCATCGCATGCTGCGAGCAGCGCCACGCCTCCCATGACCATCGCAAATGCGAAAACTTTCGCCGACCTTATCCGTCTGCTAAATGCAGGTAGTCCTGGTTGCATCTCGCGCCCCCGCTGCTGAGGTGTTCAGAATAAGCGATATGGATGCGGGAAGGAGAGTGTCGGTGAGCCTGATCTGGCACCTGATCGGCTTTGCCAGCCTCGCGCAGGAGGCTCTCCCAGGGCGTAAAGTACGGCACTGATTCGCGAAAGGTGCACCTATGACGAACGGTAAACATCCCGCGGCGCGTCGGCTCGAGGGCGGTTGCTACTGCGGCGCGGTTCGCTATGCCGTTGCGGATGAATTTCTCTATGCGGCCAACTGTCATTGCTCGAACTGTCGACGCACGACCGGCTCGGCGTTCAAGCCGCTTGCGGGGATCGAGCGTTACAAGTTGACCGTTACCAAGGGCGAGCCTGGCTTGCTGATATTCGGCGAGGAAGACGCCAACGACACGCATTGCAAGGCGTGCGGCTCGCTGCTCTATTCGATCGTTCGTGATGGCGCGTTTGTGCATGTGGCGATGGGGACATTGATCGACGTGCCCTCCATCCGGCCATCCATGCACATCTTTGTCGGCTCCAAGGCGCCGTGGTTCACCATCACCGATGACCTGCCGCAGTATGAGGAGCATGGGCCGTGATGGCGTGATGCCTGCACGGTGGCAGGGCCGCATTGCTGCAATGCAGCTTGTCGCTCGACCAGCCCTTATTATTATCTTAAAATAAGACAATATAGACTCGCGGTTCGGGTCGATCCGCAACGGCGATGGGCGAAGCAGTGTGGGAGTGCGATGCGTTGTTGCGTTTGATCAATGCTCAACTGAGCGTGCAGATTCTGCCTGAGCTGGGCGGTGGGCTTGCCGGTTTCGACTGGCGTGCGCGTGGCCAGGCCATTCCCTTGATGCGGCCCGCGCCGGAGCATCCGAGCGATCCCAATCAACTTGCCTGCTATCCGTTATTGCCGTGGAGCAATCGGATCGCGGACGGTGGGTTTTCCGTAGAGGGGCGCCATGTCGCCTTGGCGCCCAATCGCGACGACGAACCTTTCCCCATCCATGGCAGCGGTTGGCAGCGCGCCTGGGAAGTACGCGAGCACAGTGAATGCGAAGCGCTGCTGGAATTGCAGGAGGCGCAGGCGGATGGCTATGTCTATCGCGCTACCCAGCGTTACACGCTGCACGACGAGGCGCTGGTGGTCGAGCTGAGCGTGACCAACACCGGCCCGTCGACGATGCCATTCGGATTGGGCCTGCATCCCTTCTTTCTGCGCCATGGCGAGGTGCTGCTGCACGCGCCCGCGTCCCAGGTGTGGATGAATGATGGAAAGACGCCGCTGCCGGTGGCGCGCGTGGATGTCCCTGAAGCGTGGGACTTCCATCAGCCGCGCGTGCTGCCGGACGAGGGCGTCAATCACGGCTTTCAGCCCTGGATGGGCGATGCGGTCATTTCATGGCCGACACTCGGCTTGCAGCTGCATGTAGAGACGGACGTCGATACGTTCGTGCTCTATACCCCCGCCGACGATGAGTTTTTCTGTTTCGAGCCGGTCGATCATCCGATCAATGCCGTGCATCTTCCGGGTGGCGCAGCAGCCAACGGCATGACATACCTGGTGCCGGGTGCGAACCTGACGCGGCGTTTTGTGTTTCGCGTGGTCGACGACAGTGGAAGGGGTAGAGGGTGAATCGAGTGACGATGTCCAAGGCGGTTGCGGTTCTCGCGTTAGGTGTGTGGTCGGTTTGTGGGTCGCTGTCGATCGATGCCAAGTCGACTAAGCCTCAAGCACAGCAGGCAGCATCGATTCATTACGACGAGGCGCACCGTGTCTTCCGTATCGATGCGGGCAAGATCACTTATGCATTTGGCGTCAACGGCGACGGTGCCTTGCAGACCTTGTATTGGGGGTCACGCCTTGCGCAGGACGATCCGGTGGGGCCAGCGGTGCCGCCCAAATCCTGGTCGTCATTCGACTCCATCGGCGCCAACACGCCGCAGGAATACGCAGGCTGGGGCGGTCCGATTACCGTCATGCCGGATCTCAAGCTGCATTTTGCCGATGGCAACCGTGATCTGATCCTGCGTTACGACAGTTACAAGATCGACAAGGACAGCTTGCAGATCAGTTTGCGCGACGCCAAGGCGAACGTCACCGTCGGGCTGCGCTATACCGTCGATGGGGACACCGGTATCGTCGGCCGCTCCGCACGCATCGAGAACCATGCGGCGCAAGCGCTCACCATCGATAGCGCGGCGGCGGCAAGCTGGAACCTGCCGCCGGCCACCGACTATTCGTTGCGTTACCTCACCGGCACCTGGGCCAGCGAATGGCATGTACGCACGCGCCAGGTCACGCCTGGCGCCACGGTGCTGGAGAGTCGCCGCGGTTCGACCGGCGACGAAAACAACCCGTGGTTTGCGATCGAGCGTGGCGGCGCATGGAACGAATCGCACGGCCGCGTCTGGTTCGGTGCGCTGGCCTGGAGCGGTTCGTGGAGTATCCGTATCGATCAGGATGTCCTGAATCAGGTACGCGTCACGGGCGGCTATAACCCGTTCGATTTCTCCTACCGGCTCAAGCCGGGCGAGGCGCTGGATACGCCGATGTTCTACGCGGGCTATACCGACGCGGGTATCGGCGAGGCGTCGCGCCTGATGCATCAATTCGAGACGACGCGCGTGCTGCCGCAAGCGCCGCGTCCGAAGTTGCGCCCGGTGCTCTACAACTCCTGGGAAGCGACCGAATTCAAAGTCAACGAGCCGGAGCAGGAACGCCTGGCCGAGAAGGCCGCCAAGCTGGGTGTGGAGCGTTTCGTTATCGACGACGGCTGGTTTGGCGCGCGCAATAGCGATCACGCCGGTTTGGGTGATTGGACGGTCAATCGCGAAAAATTTCCGAACGGCTTGAAGCCGCTGATCGACAAGGTCCATGGCCTGGGCATGAGCTTTGGCATCTGGGTCGAGCCGGAGATGGTCAACCCCGATAGCGATCTCTATCGCAAGCATCCCGACTGGGTGCTCAACTTCGAAGGCCGTCAGCGTACCGAGGGGCGTAACCAGCTGGTGTTGAATCTTGCGCGCGACGATGTGCGCGACTATGTGTTCGACGCGCTCGACCAGTTGTTGAGCAAGAACGATATCCAGTTTCTGAAGTGGGACTACAACCGCAACTGGACCGAGCCGGGCTGGCCGCAGCTGTCGCCGGAAGATCAGCAGAAGGTCTATGTCGTCTACGTACAGCACCTGTACGACATTCTGCGCCGCCTGCGCGAACGTCACCCGGGCGTGGAGATTGAATCGTGCTCCGGCGGCGGCGCGCGCGTCGACCTGGGCATCATGGGGCTGACCGACGAAGTATGGCCTTCGGACAACACCGATCCATCCGATCGCCTGTCGATTCAGGACGGTTTCTCGTACGCCTATGCGCCGGCGGTGATGATGTCGTGGGTGACCGGCTCGCCGAACTGGGTCAATGAGCGGCAGAGCTCGCTGGACTTCCGTTTCCTGTCGTCGATGCAGGGCGGTTTGGGTATCGGCGCGAAGATCCTGGAATGGACGTCGGCAGAAGATGCGACAGCGCAGCATTACATCGCCGCCTATAAGGACATCCGCGCCACCGTGCAGCAGGGCCGACTGTATCGGTTGTTGTCGCCGCAGGAGCGCGCGCCTTATTCGGCGACCGAGTCGGTGGCGGCCGATGGTGCGCAGGCCGTGCTGTTTGCCTTTCTGAGACAAGGGCAGGAGGCGCAGGCGTATCCCACGTTATACCTGCAGGGGCTGGATCCGAACGCGCGCTATCGCTATCGCAGCATTCACGGCGAGGCCATGCCGGGTACGCCTGCGGTGGCGAGCGGTGCGTACTGGATGAGCCATGGGATCGATCTGAAGCTGCGCAGCGATCTGGATGCTGCGGGGTTGGTGTTCGAGCGGGTGGGGTCTTGATGGGTAGTTGTTGCTAGAGCCCTCCTCACCCCAACCCTCTCCCCCGGCGAAGCCAGGGGAGAGGGGGTAGGTTGCGGAAATGCGGAATACTGAGAGTTTCCTCAGTCAGCTCCCTCTCCCCTGGCTTTGCCGGGGGAGAGGGTTGGGGTGAGGGGGGGCACGAGGCGATGCGAAGCGAGCCTTCTGCTTAAGCGCTCGCCTTACCCGACTGCTGCCGCCGAATATTGCTGCGCGAATCGGCCACCATCTTGATCATCGCCTGACGCGCGACTTCCGGTTGGCGGCGGCGAATCGCTTCGTAGACCTTGAAGTGCTGCGGCAGCGCATTCTTGAAATTGGCCGAATTGCGCGCGGACAACACGAAGTACGTCCCCAGCGCCGTCTCGATCACCGAGAACAGCGACGTCAACAGCTCGTTATTGGTGGCCTTGAGCATGCATTCGTGAAAGGACAGGTCGGCGACCGTCCAGGCGTCGAGGTCTTCGGCCGCGGCCATGGCCTGATAGGCCGTTTCGAGCGCCGCCAGTTGCTCGACCGTGCGGCGGCGTGCGGCTGTCGCGGCAGCGGCCGGCTCGATGATCTCGCGCATTTCCACCAGCTTGTCGACAAAGCTGTCGGTCGGCATGGAGGCGCAGCGCCAGGCCAATACGTCGGCGTCGAGCTGGTTCCAGTGGATGGGGTCGCGTACCCGCGTGCCGGTCTTCTGGCGCGACTCGATCAGGCCCTTGGCCGAAAGCACCTTCATCGCTTCACGCAGGGCGGTGCGGCTGACGCTCATGCGTTCAGCGAGTACTTCCTCGCGTGGCAGGCTTTTACCGGCGGCTAGCTCGCCGCTCACGATCAGTCGCCCAAGCTCCTGGATCACCTGATGGTGCAGATTACGCACGGCTCCGAGCTTCACCATTCGCTGTGGTTTCCTTGGGGCGCCGGGCTTCCCATAATGGTAATGGCGTGATTTGTCCTACAAATAACCATTAATCCCCTTTATAACAGGTTGATTAAAAGGCGTCATCTTTCTTTTGGCTAGTTTGTCAGACAGAGGCGGCGCGAGCCAGTTCGCGTTATGTTCCCCAAGGCACACCGGCTTAATCCGGGAAACGGTAAAGTCCGGCCCTGGCGCAGCCTGCCCAGGCGCGACCAAAGGATGAACCTAAGTGCCAGAGAAGGAGTTCCGCATGCCCGCCCAAGGATATCTAGCCGGATACCGCAAAAACCGAACCTGGGCTTTTGCATTGTCCCTCGCAGTAATCAGCGTCTGCACGTCCGATGCGGTCGCCTTCAGCCCTACTTCGAAGCCTGACAAGGAGAAATCGGTGATGACCACACCCGTCAAGAGTGATCCCGCGCAGTCCACCATTACCGCCAAGGAAGCACTGCAGCGCTTGCTTGGTTTGTTGCGCGAAGGCAAGAGCATCAAGGATTTCACGCCCGACTTCATCGGCAAGGGCATGGGCGTCAACGTTACAGTTGTCGACCAGGATACTTATGGATACGGCGCGAAACTATCCAAGGATTGGGGCTGGGGTATTTCGCGACAAAATTCGCGTGTGACCGGTCCGCGCATCGATTTCGGTTTCAGCAGCGATCCGGGCAGCAACCCCGCGGCGACCGAGATTTGCGACATCGACTATATCAAGTTCACCTCCGAGCTCGAAGCGATCGGTTTTTCCCGCAAGGAAAACCGCGGCGAGCACGGCACGGTCGTTTCGGAGAACTTCGATCGTCCGCATTTGCATGTCCAGGTGCTGGCGCAGGCCGAACATCCGCAGACGCAAGACGGTGTCACCAACCGTTCCTGTGTGAAGACGGTCATCATCCAATAAGCGAAGGAGCGCTCTCATGGCTGGGATTACACCGCAAGCACAAGCCGTCATCGATGCCTTCGGGCACCAACCCGGCGTCACGGCTGATCAGGTACACAACCTGCAGGCAGTCATCAACGCGTCTCCGGCGCTGACCGATGAAGTCAATCGCTCGGTGGCGGCCGGTCATCTGCAGCACATCGTTCCGCTGACCAACCCTCATGCAGGCGGCGAATACAGCGCGGGGGATCACTCCATGCGCCTGCCGTTGAGCATTCTGTCGACACCGGCGGGCGGTGCAAAATTCGACGCAGGCGAGCCGACGTTCGTGCTTGGGCACGAGCTGCAGCATAGTTTCAATAACGCAGCCACCGCACAGGCTTATACCGATTTTGGAAATGCGGCGCAGGCTGTCGCGCAATCGCATCAGCACGATCACGATTACACCGCCGCGATCGGCAACCTGATTGCCGCCAATCGCCGTGATGAAGCCGGCGCGGAAATTTCAGGCTGGAATGCCATCGTAAGTGCGGCGCAGAAACAAAGCGGCGCTACACCGACCATGAAAGATATCTACGAGCGCAATCCTGGTCGCATGGCCGATTTCATCAATGTCGATATGACGCATGTGCCACCGGCCTATACGCTGAAGCCGAATTTGCAGGTCAAGGCCGATATGACGATGGAAACATCGGCCCACAATCTTGCCGGCATGGGGCAGAATTTCTTCGATAAGCCGCGGCCGGTCGGTGGCCTGGGTTTTCACGGAAACTCGGATTATCCCAACTACTACGGCGCTTATGCGATTGGCCTTGCGGTGCAGTACGAACGCGCCAACAACGTGCCGCAGCCGGGCGTTGCGCCACCGGAAATGAGCGTGAACATGGCGAGCCTGCATCTATCGCGCAGCCAGGTCGAACAAAACGGGATCGACCTTGGTGCCAATCACCATCAGATGCCGTTCGTGGATAAAAGTACGGCGCCGCCGACGCAGCAACATTTCGACCACACGGCGAGCACGCATGCTTTCGTGCCGCTACCGCCGAATGTCGCGCCATCTCAGGTCAATCTGCCCGCGCTCGACACCCCGGCTGCGCCACGCCTGGACCGCGCCGGCCATCCCGATCATGCGTTGTTCGAACAGACGCGCGATGCGGTCTATCGCCTGGATGCGCAACACAACCGCACGCCCGATCAGCACAGCGACAATCTGGCCGCCGCCTTGGTCGTTGCGGCGCGCAGCGAAGGCTTGCGTGAGGTCAATCACGTGATCTTGAACGACGATGCGTCGCGCGCATTCGCCGTGCAAGGCGATTTGAACTCGCCCTTCAAGCAGACGGCGCACGTGCAAACCGCGCAAGCGCTCAATGCTTCGGTAGAGCAGAGCAGCCAAGCCTGGCAGCAAGCGGCGCAAGGCAAGGCGCAGGAGCAGCCGGCAGCAAAAGCGCAGCAGCCGGCGCAGCCTCAGCCTCATATGTAGGTGGCAAAAGCGGCCTGACCGGCCGGGCGAGCTTATGGCTCGTCCGGCATCTCGCTCAGAATCTTGGGCTTGCGACCGCGCCGGGGCTTGTTCTGCGAGGCGGCGATCAGTTGCTCCAGATAGGCGATACCTTCTTCGGGCGGGAAAAAGGCGACGACGTCGGCGACCGTCAACTCGTAGTGATCGCGAAATGCCAGGAACTCGGCGCGAATCTGTGCCAGCCGCTCGGCGGCTGCCGCCTTCTTGCTCAGGCGCTTGACCGGTGCCGCCGGTGGCGGCTCGGGCGCGGCCACAGGCGCAGGTGCAGGCGTCGGCGCTCTGGCCGGCTTGCGTTGCTCGATTTCGCGTTCCAGCGCGGCAAGTTCCTCCTGGAATTGGCGAAATGGATCTTTCGAAAGTGCCATGCGTTGTGGGGGATGGATGTGTCCGGGGGCCCCCATTCTTGCATGGCTGCTGCCGGATAGCGCACGTCGCGGCCAAAGTTCGGAGTAGTTTTAAGCAAGTCGCCACCCCGTCCGGTGGCTGGCTAGGCCTCGCGTTGCAGCCTGTTCCCGAAATGACGGACAGCCTTGCGGGCCTCATGCAGACGGCTGGCATGGGCGGCCAGCAGGTCGCCGCGAGTCAATATGCCGACAATGTGCCGGTCGTCGGTCTCGCTGACGACGACCAGGCGTCCCACATCGGCTTCGACCATATGGTCGGCGGCGTCGCGCAGCGTGTGCGTCTGGTGCACAACAATGGGGGCGCGCCGGATCAGACGCTGTATGGACGCCGTGTCGGGTATCTCCGTACCCCATAGATCGCGTCGCGTGAGCACGCCGAGCAGGCGCTGCGCTTCGTCCACCACGGGATAGCCCTGATGGCGTGCTTTCGCATCGACTCCCGACTGCATCCACTGGCGAACCTCGGCAACCGATTGCGTAGCGCTCAGCGTCACCACGGCGCGGCTGCAGGCTTCGCTGACCAGCAAGCGGTCCAGATGGTCGGCGACATACTCGCTGGGCACACGCACGCCGCGCCGCGCGATTTTCTCGGTCATGATCGTATGGCGCATCATCAAACCGGAAACCAGATAGGCCGCTGCGCAGGCACCGAGCAAGGGCAGCAGGCCGTGCGGTTGCTGGGTGGTTTCGAACGCGAAGACCACCGAGGCGAGAAAGGCGCGCGATGCCCCGGCAAACATGGCGGCCATGCAAACCAGTGCGGCCATGCGCGCGTCGACATGCAACCAAGGCGCCCACGTCACCAGTACGAGGCCACAGACACCGCCCAGCGCGCTACCGACGGTAAAGAGCGGTGCAAGCGTACCGCCCGAGGTGCCGCTGCCCAGCGCGATCGACCAGGACAGCAGCTTGAACAGGCACAGCGAGAGCATCGCGCCGAGGCCGAGCTGACCGGCCAGCACGCTGGCGATATTGGCGTAGCCCACGCCTAGCGTCAGCGGCATGAAATAGCCGATCACGCCCACCGCCACGCCGCCCAGCGCCGGCCACCACATCCAGTGGATCGGCAGCTTTTCAAAGCCATCCTCGATGGCATAGGTCAACTTGGTAACACCTACGCTGACCGCACCCACCAGCGCACCGAGCAGCGTATAGACGGCCAAAGCCATCGGCTCGGGCGCGGCCAGGCCAGGCAGCGGAAACATGGCATCGCCGCCTTCGAAGATGAGCCGCACGCCCGTGGCCACCACGGTGGCCAGCGCCACCGGAATCAGCGAACGCGCACGGCGCTCAAACAGTAGCAACTCGATCGCCAGGAGCACGGCCGACACCGGTGCGCAGAACACGGCCGCCATGCCGGCGGCTGCGCCGGCAGCCAGCAGCGTCTTGCGTTCGTCGGCGGTGACATGCAGCCATTGGCCGATCAACGAGCCGAGCGCACCGCCGGTAGCGATGATCGGGCCTTCGGCACCGAACGGGCCGCCGGTGCCGATCGCCACTGCCGAGGACACTGGCTTGAGCCAGGTAATCCGCGGTGGGATGCGACTCTGGTTCAACAGCACCTGCTCCATGGCTTCGGGAATGCCGTGGCCGCGAATCGCCCGCGATCCCCAGCGCGCCATGACGCCGACGACCAGGCCGCCGATCACCGGAACGACGATGACCCACAGGCCAAGGCGATTCCCCGCCGGGCTGACAAACGTCGTGCTCCAGCGACCGTAGAAGGCGAGGTTGGTAACCAGGCCGATCAGGGCGGTCAGCAGCTGCGCCACGCAGGCAACGCCCACGGCGAGCGACATGCCCAGGGCGCTGATCCACAGCACACGCCGGTCCAGCGGGCGGAATTGCCGTGGCATCTGCGCCGCGGCAAGCGTCGGGTCCAGCGAAGGCGCAAGCGGAAGCGCCGCACGACTGTGCGGTTCGAGTTGAGGTTCGGACATGGGAGCGGTATCGGCGTTGAGGCTGCGCAAGGTTACGCGTTTGAGCGCGCAGTAGCTGGCTGGAAAATGAACAGCCGGTAGACCGTCCCGGTGAGGCCGTTCCCTTTTAAACTGCCCAGCCGACGATCTTGAACTGTGATCCGTGAGCAAAGCTTCGCCTGCCATTCCGCGCGTGGTGCTGGACACCAATGTCTGCCTGGACGCGTTCGTCTTTGCCGATCCCCATGCCCAAACCCTGCTGCGCACGTTGCAGCGTGGCGCCGTGCATGCGCTTATCGACCAGGCCTGTCGTGACGAATGGTTGCGTGTGATCACCTATCCGCAATTCGCCCTCGATAACGATCGGCAGCAGCGAGCCACCGAACAACTGGATCGGTGTCTTCGCTATCTGCCGGCCGAAGGGCGCGCCAGCCGCGATATCATGCTGCCGCTTTGCAAGGATACGGACGATCAGAAATTCCTGGAACTGGCGCTGGCGGCACAGGCCCAGTGGTTGATCACCAAGGACAAGGAACTGCTCAAACTCGGCCGCCGCACACTGCGTGATGCCGGCTTTGCCATCCTCACCCTCAAGGAATGGGACGCGCGGTTCACGCTGGTTTGATCGTTCCACGACGATGCTAGGCGCTCGTCATGATGCGGAGCCGTCGTATGAAATCGATCCTGCTCGCGGGAACTGTTTTGGTGCTGGCCGGCTGCGGTACGGCCACGCAACATGACACGGCTATCAGAGACGCGGTCGCCAACCGGGTGTTCCTGTATCAATCGCCCAACGACGGCGATGCCACATTGACGGTAACCCGGGAAAACGGCCTGTTCGGCGGTGGCTGCTCCAGCCGCTTGAGCATCGACGACAAGTTCGCCGCGGATATCGAGACCGGCGAGCAGGTGACGTTTCATCTGCCCAATGGACAGCACAGCCTGGGCCTGGAAACTTCAGGCGCCTGCCAGAACAACCCGACCCATGCCGATGCGAACATCGGCGCTGGCGAGACACGCCAGTTTGCGATCAACAAGCGCGGCACCGCGCTGTCGTCGGCGGACAAGCGCTGATCAGGGCGCCTTGGCCACCTGTGTCTGAGGCGCACTGCATTTCAGATAACGCGAACCACCGAGCCATTGGCGATCGGGGTAGTAGGAGAACACGTATTGCCCGCCCTTGAGCGTATCGATCAGCCGATGCGCTACCGCCGAACGTACCGCCGGACAACCCCAGCTGCGGCCGATACGGCCCTGGCGGCCGGCGGTTTTCGGGTCGACATAGCCCGCGCCGTGAATCACCAGCGCACGGTCGAGCGCGTGGTCGTTGACGCCCGGCTCCAGCCCGTTCATGCGCAGCGAGTAACCGTTGTGTCCGTCATACGTATCGAGCGTGCGGAACAAGCCCAGGCTCGATTCGAGGCTGTCCGGCTGGTTGGAAAACTTCGTCGCCATGTTGTCGCCCGAATTGCGCCCGTGCGCGACCAGTTCATGGAACAACAATTTTCGGCGGGTCAGGTCGAACACCCACAGGCGCGGTTCGGTCGATGGTCGCGAATAGTCGATCACGGCCAGACGGTCCGACGCGGGCAGGCCGCTGGCAGTCGCGCAGTCGGTGGCTTTCAGGGCAAGCCCGATCACTCGCGGGTTGGCCTGGGGCGCCAAACGGGTGAGCGCATCCAGCAGCGTGGCATCGGCAGCGTGGCTGGGGGCAATGCAAAAAAAAGCTGGCACAAGCGCCGCAATAAACGCGGCGTAGCGTGGGAGTCGGAACATGAGATGTCGGGCTGCGAAACAACATGATCATCCTATCAAGGAACTGTTAATTCTTCGTTGGATCATGTATTTAGCGGGTTGTGAGGGATGGTGTTAAGTCGAGACTGTCGAAATAAAGCGGCCTCAACCATGGAGCAGGGGGATGCAGATGTCGTCGCGTGAGGCGTTCAAGACGTGGATCAGGCGATTGCTGGTGGCCGGTGTGCTGGTAGCAGGCATACCGTCGGCGGCTGCGCAGGCACTCGACCCGGTGGCCGATGCCGTCCATCGGCGTATCACCGAGATAAGCACCGCCAATGTCGGCACGCCAGGATTGGGGCGTGGCTTGATCGTGCTGTATGAGCAGCGCATGGATCGTCCTGTGTGGACGCAGCCCGAAGCTCTCGATCAGTTGTTCGCCGCGCTCGATGGCTTGCGCGACGACGGCCTCGACCCGAACGATTACGGCCTGAGCCAGTTGCAATGGCAGCGCGCGTCGATCGATAGCGGAGATGTATCGCCCGATCAGCTCGCCTTGTTCGACCTGCGCGCGACGGATGCCTATCTCACCGCGTTGACGCATTTGTATCTGGGCAAGGTTGACCCGGCCTCGCTCGATCTGCATTGGAATTACGATGCGCGACCGTTGAATATCGTCGACGGCTTGAATGCGGCAAGCGACGCGATCGCCAGGAACGATATCGTCGGCTTGTTCGATCGGGCGCGCCCGCAGCATCCGCTCTACAACCAGTTGCGACATGCCTTGGCGTCGATGCGCGAGATCGCCGAGCGCGGCGGTTGGCCGGAGATTCCCGATGGCCCGACGATCAAGCTCGGCATGAAGGATGCGCGCCTGTCTATACTGCGTGAGCGTCTGATTGCTGGTGGTTATCTGACTGACAACGACGCGCAGAGCGAGCGTTACGACAGCGCGCTGCATGACGCCGTCAAGCAGTTCCAGCAGGAACAGTACCTGGAAGACGATGGCAATCTTGGCCCCGTCACCCGTATCGCGCTCAATGTGTCGGCGGACACGCGCGTGGATCAGTTGCGCATCAATCTGGAACGCGCGCGCTGGCTGTTGCACGAAGTGCAAGGCGACTTTGTATTGGTCGATATCGCCGGCTACAAGATCGCTTATTACAAGGATGGCCAGCCGATCTGGAATGCGCGTGTGCAGGTAGGCAAGCCGTATCGTAGTACGCCGGTCTTCAAATCGAGGATTACCTACATCACGCTCAATCCAACCTGGACTGTTCCGCCGACCATTCTCAAACAGGACATGCTGCCAAAGGTGCGGCGCAGCCGTGGGTATCTGGCCGCCAATCGCATTCGCGTGCTCAACACCGAAGGCAAGCCGATCGATGCCTCAGGGGTGGACTGGAACAACCCGCGCGGCATCGTGCTGCGACAGGATCCAGGCCCGGGTAATTCGCTGGGACGATTGGTGATCCGCTTTCCCAATCCCTACGCGATCTATCTGCATGACACGCCGCATCAGAATCTGTTTGCACGCGGACAACGCGCCAACAGCTCCGGTTGTATCCGCGTAGAACGTCCGCGCGAGTTGGCGGCGTTGCTGCTGGACGATTCGGAGAAGTGGAATGCGCAGGCAATCGACAAGGCGATCGATACGGTCAAAACGCAATCCGTCATCCTGAAACGCCCCGTGCCGGTACTACTGGCGTACTGGACGGTAGAGTTGCACGAGAACGACCGTCCGAGCTTTCGCCAGGACATTTACGATCGCGATGACGTGACACAGATGGCGCTCGATCAGCGCCGAGTGTCGGTGCTGTCGCCACTGATACTGGGAGAAGCGCCATGAGCGGCGGTGCACTGGAATTCGTGTCGGTCAACTGCCCGTACTGCGGCGAGCCCATCGATCTGGCCGTCGACACGTCCGTTGAGGATCAGCAGTACACCGAAGATTGTCAGGTGTGCTGTCGGCCCATGATGGTCGGCGTAGTAGTGGACGACGAAGGAGAAGTGGACGTTCGAGTCTGGCGGGAAGGCGGAGAGTAATGCCCTCACTCACTCCTGCGTCTAACCCACCGCACTCATCGGCAACAATTCGAACAACCTGCGCGAATCCATCACGTCCACTTCCAGCCGATCCAGCCGTGCACGCGTGGCGATATCGGTCTCCGAGGTGACCGGGCGGGTCAGATCCCACAGCACGTGGGTCTTGAAGCCCATGTCGACGGCATCTTGCGCCGTCCACAGCACGCAGACATCGCGCGCCAGGCCGCAGATATACAGCTCGAAGACATTGCGGTCGCGCAGCCAGCCGGCCAGGCCGGTGCTGGGGCGGGAGCCGCTGGGGCCGTGGTTCTCGCGAAACCCGCTATAGGAATCCACCCGCGGATCGTTGCCCTTGCGCAACACCAGGTCGGCGGCCGACCAGTCGATCGCCGGATGCAGTTCGGCGCCCGGGGTGCCTTGCACGCAGTGCGACGGCCATAACGTCTGCGCGTGGCCGTAAAGCGGGATGCGCTCGAAGGGTTGGCGGTTGGCATGCGAGGCGGCAAAGGACACATGGCCGCGCGGATGCCAGTCCTGGGTTGCCACCACGTGGCGAAACAGGCCGGTATCGAGCAGGGCGGCGATGCCGGGCACGATCGCGTCACCTTCGTGGCAGGCCAGCGGGCCGCCGGGCATGAAGTCCGGTTGCACGTCGATAACAATCAATGCGGCGTGTTCGCTGATGAACTGGCTCATGGTCGCAGCTGGCCCAGTTGTGAGTCTTGTGGTGGTGATGCCCGTCGGCGTACCGAGTCTAGCCGCTACCGGCCCCGCCGGATTGTGATGGGGTGGACTCGACGATTGTGCTTGATGCCACGTATTCAGATTTCGTACTGGCGCGTTCTATATCCGCTTAGCCTAATGACACCCGGGCATAATGGGTGACCGACTGACAGGTAGCGACAAGTAATGCATTACGACCAATCGTGGATGGGCTATGGGATGGTGGGGGGCATGCAGGCGGGGTTGATTGCCCTGATCGTGGGCGCCCTGGTCTTTGGGGTATTTCATGCCATCGGTACGCGCAATGGCTGGCACTACGGGGCCCAGTTTGGCTGGTCTTACCTGATCACCTTGGCGTTGGCCGCCAGCGGCGACCTGTCCGACCTGGTCTATTTCAACTACGGCCAGTTGCAGTCGATCCAGTTGCTCAAGGCGAAGCTGGCCGAGGTGCATGACCCGGACGGCATCGGGACGCGGGTATTTTTCGAGTTCTGCGGCGCCGCCGCAGGTCTTTACGTCGGTTGGCTGCTGTTTGGCGTTTTAGGGCGACGTTGGTTCGCCAGTCTGCGAAAATAGCGGCTGTTCGCATCGGCAGGCCAGGTGCGACGCCCTTTCCCCGGAAGTCCCCGTACCATGTCCAGCCCTGAAACCGAAACGGTCGGCAAGGCGCAGTTGACGCTGCGCATCGTGCAGGTCGTCTGCTTTACTTTTTTTGCTTACCTGGTGATCGGCCTGCAGCTCGCCGTACTGCCGCCGTTCGTCCACAACGACCTGGGCTACGGTGCGGTGCTCGCCGGCCTGGTGATCAGTACCCAGTATGTGGCTACCTTGCTCACCCGCGGTTTTGCCGGGCGAACTACGGACGTCGCCGGTCCCAAGCAAGCGGCCTTGATCGGCATGACGGCCTGCGGTATCAGCGGGCTGCTGATGATTTTCGCCGCACTGGCGCATGCGACGCCCGGGCTCTCGTTCGGCCTCATGTTGGTCGGCCGCCTGGCTCTGGGGTTCGGCGAAAGCTGTGTCGGCACCGGCTGCATCATGTGGGGCATCGGCCGCGTCGGTGCGTCGCATACGGCCAAGGTGATTTCCTGGAACGGCATCGCGACCTACGGCGCGCTCGCCGTGGGTGCGCCGCTGGGTGTGCTGCTGACCGACCGCTTCGGCTTCATCGCGATCGGCATCAGCGGCATGCTGCTGATGATCGGCGGCATGCTTGCTGCCTGGCAGCGTCCCGGCGTGCGTGCCGAAGCGGGCGAACGTTTGCCGATGCATCATGTGTTCGGTCGTGTCATGCCGTACGGCATGGGCCTCGCGCTGGGTGGGGTAGGGTTTGGTGTCATTTCCACCTTCATCACGTTGTACTACGCCAGCGTGCACTGGAGCGGTGCGGCTTTGGCGCTGAGCGTGTTCGGCATCTGCTTCGTCAGTGTGCGCCTGGTCATGGGCGGTGCGATTTCGCGCTTTGGCGGCTATCGCGTGGCGATGACATCGCTGGTGATCGAGTGCGTCGGTCTGATCGTTCTGGCGCTGGCCGGCAGTTCGGCCATGGCGATGCTCGGCGCCGCATTGACCGGCATCGGCTTCTCGCTGATCTTCCCTGCGCTAGGTGTGGAGGCCGTCAGTCGCGTCAGCATGAACAACCGTGGCGCCGCGCTGTCGGCTTATTCGGTGTTTATCGATGTGGCCTTGGGCATTACCGGGCCGCTTGGCGGCTGGATCGTTTCCGGCGGCCGTTACGGCCCGATGTTTGCGATCGCCGCCGGCTTGTCGCTGGCGGCGATGTTGCTGACCGGGCTGCTGTATATGCGCTACGGCAAACCGGTTCGCGCCTGAGACGTCCACACGCTGTGGGTATCGCCCTCACGCGCGCGTCGCGATGAGGCGCGTGCGAAGGCGAAGAATGCGATCGCCAACACGATGCCAACCAGGTCGACACCAAGCACGGCCACCGTTTGCGGTGTCCATGGCCGCATCCATGCGCCGGCATTGCGCAACAGATCAGCCAGTGACACGGCCAGCGTAAGCACGCCGGTAGCGATCAGCAGTTCGACGGTCGCGCGTGCCACCGGGCGCAGGCACGCGTACGCGCAGGCGGCGAGGAACAACCCGTAGCATGCCGCGCGTTGCGGCCATTGCGCATCGATATCCAGCGACGAAGCGATCATCGTTGCCGCGAAGGTGCCCGAGATCGCCAGGCACGAGCCGATACAGACACCGACGGTGGCGCGCGCCATGACACGGGTCTTGAAGGGTTGATCCCGATGGCGCCGCTTGCGTCGCGACTCGATCCACAACAGGTTGCCCGAATAGAACAGAAAGGCGCCGGCCAGGCCGAGCAGGAAGTACAGCCATTGCACCGGTCGGCCACCGAAGTTGCCGAAGTGCAAGGTGTACATGGCCGCGTAGACGATGCTGTTGCCATCGCGGTTGCCACCGACGCTGGTCATCAGCGGCTCGCCGGTGCCGGCGTTCAGTGCGATATAGCCGTAGGTATCGAGTGCGCGATCGGACAGGCCGCGAACCATGGCTACCGCGTTGCGATCGCCGTAATGCGTGAAATGCACATAGTCCGGTTCGAAGTTTGCCGCACCGCGCGTCTTGGCGACGGCCTGCGCACGAGCGGCAAGTTCGCCATACGAAAGCATTGTCGCGGCGACACCGCTCGCTTGCACGGCCGGTTCCGTGCGCGTCGCTTCGGCAAACGCATCGAACAGCTTGCCGTTGAAAGCGGTGACATTGAGCGCGAGCATGGTCACGGTGAACAGGCAGAACACCGCGCCGGTTATCGCGAAAATGATGTGGAAAGGCAGGCTGACCACACCGATGGCATTGTGCGCATCCTGCCAGAGCCGCTTGATGTTCTTGCCCACGCGCAGCGCAAACAGGTCCTTGACCAGTTGTGGCAGATGCAGGATCACACCCGAGACCAGGGCCAACCCATACAACACGCTGACAATGCCCATGAAATACAGCCCGACGACCGGGAAGCCCAGCGAGTCGTGCAGCGCGTAGACAAAGTCGGCCAGATCGTTCGGGTTGCCTTCCAGGCGGGGCTGCGCCAGTTCGCCGGCAGTAGCGAAGCGCGATTGGCCATCGCTGACCCAGAACGCGTAAGGTGCCTGGCCTTGTGTCGGCGGCAGCACGATGCCGAAATCGGCACGTGCCTCGGGATGCTCGGCCACCAGTTTGTCGATCAAGCCACCCACGGGTACGGCCGCATCCGGCGTACTGCGCCACGGCGGTGTCTGCCAGGCGGCGATGTCGTCATGGAAAACGGTAAGCGCGCCGGCATAGAACGCGATGAACAAGGCGAAGCCGGCCATCAGGCCGGTCCAGGTGTGAACGATCTGGAAGGTTCTTAGCGTGGATGCTTTCATCGCCTCACGCTCCACCCAGATGACGTGTCAGCCACAACGCGGCGAACGCGGCAAGATTGGCCGTGCCAAAGCTCAGCCACGCGCGCGCGCCGCTGCGAAAGAAATAGGCGACCGTCATGCACGCGATCCACAGCGGAAAGAACAACAGCAGCAGCGCGATCAGCGCGCTCTGGCCACCGGGCAGGGCGTACAGCAATGCAATCAAGGCCGCCGACAACGGAAAGCCGAGCAGGACGCCGGCAAGGCAGCGGGCGATCATGCCGATGCCTTGCGAACGGTGCGACGCCACCATGAAACGTAGGGCAGCAGCACCCAGACCAGCATCAGCATGCTTAGCGTGGCAGTGATGCCGACACCAGCCCCCTCGGCGATGATCCACGCCGCCAGACTCATGCCGACCAGCAGCCAACCTGCCCAGCGCGCGATGGGCGGCCACGGCTCGGCTCGCCATTGCTGCTGTGGGCTGGCGAGATAGATGCTGGTGCCGCCGGCAAGGCAGAGCAGAAGCGCGCAGGCTGTGATCACTCGGAGAATCCTGGGGCGAGCTGCCTAGTTACAAATGAGATTTATTATCATTTGTTGATAGGGCGGGGTCAAATCGGACGGTCGCGACTGAAGTCGTGACCGCTCCCCCCAATGCTTCAAAGCTTCGGATCGGCAACCCGGTGGCTGAACATCCAGGGCCACAGCTCCGGCAAGGCATAAGCGGGAATCCAGGAGCCATGGTTCACGCCCGGAAACTCAGTAAAGCGGACATCCGCATTGCGTTTCTTCAGTGCGGCATACATGCGCCGTGAGCCTTCCGGTGGGACGACGTTGTCGGCGCTGCCGTGGAAAATCCACACCGGCAAACTTATGCGGTCAGCCGCCCAGCCGTAGGGGTCGCGTTGTGCCGGCAAACCCTCGACCTGCAGGCCGGGTTCGTCACTCGCTGGCGCGATGTCGCCGCAGATGATCGCCGCCGCGGCGAAGATACCGGGATGATGGATAGCGATCTCCCATGAGCCGTAGCCGCCCATCGACAGGCCGGTCAGGTACAGGCGATGCGTATCGCCGTGAAACTCGCGCACGCTGTCGCGTAGCGCCTGCATCGCCATGCGTTCGCTGTCGCCGGTCCAGTACGTATCGTCGGGAGCTTGCGGAATCACCACGACCGCGGGGAAATCGGCGCCATGTTCGCGCAGCCACGGTGGCAGCCCCTGGGTCATCTGCTTCTGGTTGTCGTTGCCGCGTTCGCCGCTGCCATGCAGAAACAGCACCACCGGCCATCTCTGTTTGGCCGTCCATCCTGTTGGGATAAAGACCTGGTAACGGTAATGGTGGCCGGCGACGGTGACGTCGCGCTCGACGAAATGCGACGCCTCGGCGTGGGCGGTGATGGAGGATGTCATCAGCAGCAAGGCCAGCAGAATGGAACGTATGGTCATGGGATGCCTTCTAAAGAACAGGGTCGAAGAGCCGCGCCACGTGCATGATCAGGCGCCGCAGATACGGTGCCTTGGTGTAGTCGTCGGCGCTTACCTCACGTGACTGCGCAAAGTCGGCAAGGAGCATCGTCTCGACCTCGGAAGCAAAGTGGCGATCGATATTCAACGAACTGATTTCGAAGTTGAGCCGAAACGAACGATTATCCAGATTCATGCTGCCGATCGATGCGGTGTCGTCATCGACCAGCATCACCTTCTCGTGAATAAAACCGGGCTGGTAACGAAATACCCGCACGCCGGCCAGCACGGCGTCATGTGCGTACAGGCCCGAGGCCTGGAACACGGCGTAGTGGTCGGGGCGCGATGGAATCAGCACGCGCACGTCCACGCCGCGAGCGACCGCCAGACGCAGCGCGGACATCACGGCCTGATCAGGCACAAAGTAAGGTGTGGTCAACCACACGCGCTGAGTCGCCGCATGAATCGCACTGACAAAGTAGAGCGAACAGCTTTCCTGTGCATCGGCTGGGCCGGTCGCGGCGATCAGGGTGAGCGCGGATCCCTCGATCTGCTGGGGTGCCGCCATGGGGGGTAATTCACCGGTCACCCAGTACCAGTCTTCGGCAAAACTACGCTGCAATTCGGCGACGGCTGGGCCTTCGATCTGTATATGCGTGTCACGCCAGGGCGCAAGTGGCGGTTTCAGCCCCATGTATTCGTCGCCGACATTGAGCCCGCCGGTGAAGCCGATTTGGCCGTCCACCACGACCACCTTGCGATGATTGCGAAAATTGAGTTGGAAACGATTGCTTTTCTTGCGCGTCGTGAACGCGTGGATCGTAACGCCGCCCGCGCACAACGTCTGCACATAGTGCTTGGGCAAGGCATGGCTGCCGATGCCGTCGAACAACACGCAGACCTCGACGCCAGCCGCGGCGCGTTCGAGCAGCAATGCCTGCATGCGCCGGCCCAGTTCGTCATCGTGAAAAATGAAAAACTGCACCAGGACATAGTGCTGCGCCTTGCCGATCGCGGCAAAGATGGCGTCGAATGTGGCCTCGCCATCGATCAACAGACGCAGGCGTTGGCCAACGTAAAAGCGCGTATCGAGCAGGTTGGCGATCGACTGGTAACGCATCGCCTCGGCGGCATCCGAAGCATCGGCGGCCATCAGCAGGCTGGTGGCTTCACGCGACTGCAGGCGACTGGCGCGATGTCGGTTGATGTAGCCACGAAACCGGCTGCGACCGAGATACAGATACGGAATCAGCGTGATATAGGGCAGCAGGATCAACCCCAATGCCCAGGCGAACGCGCCCTGCGCGGTGCGCGTATTCATGACTGCATTGACTGCCGCGACGATCCCCGCGAGGTGGAACAGCAGGACGATCAGGCCGATCGCGGTACTAAGCATGAGGGGTCTTTCCTTCCATCGTTTCCAGGACGGCGCTCTCGTGGCGCTCCATCTCGGTTTGAAGATAATCGACAAACAGCCGAATCCGCGTGGGCAGAAATCGACGGCTGGGGTAGATCGCATAGATCGGCGCGTCGATCATGGCGATATCGGTCAGCAAAGGCACCAGCCGGCCTTCGCGAATGTCCTGGGCGATATCCCAGATCGACTTGATCGTGATGCCATGCCCGGCAATGGCCAGTTCGCGCATCAGATCGCCGCTGTCGCAGGTGATCGCCGCCTCTACACGCACCGCGCGCGGGCCATCGGCGGTCTGCAAGGTCCAGGGCAGGATGCCTCGGCCGGGACGGTGCAGCATCAGGCAGGCGTGATGCTGCAGGTCGTCGAGAGTGCGAGGTCGGCCACGCCGGTCCAGATAGGCCGGCGACGCGCACAGCACTCTTACGTTGCGTGCGATGCGGCGGGAGATCAGGCGCGAATCGGTCATGTTGCCGCTGCGTACGGCGACATCGATGCCATGTTCGAGCACGTCGAGAGTGGCGTCTGAAATACTCAGCCGCAGGCGCAAATCCGGTTGCTCGGCGGCGAAGCGGGCGGCGGTCGGTCCGATCCACTGCCGTCCCAGATCCAGCGGTGCCGACACGTGCAGGCTGCCGCGAGCCTCCATAAGACCCGCGCCCACGGCGGCGTTGGCTTCGTCGATGTCGCCCAGGATATTGAGGCAGCGCTCGTAGTAGACGCTGCCTTCGGCGGTCAGGGCGAGGCGTCGCGAGCTCCGCTGCAGCAGCCGCACGCCGAGCACATTTTCCAGCCGCGTCAGGCGCTTGCTGGCGACGGCGGGCGACAGCCCAAGCTCGCGCCCGGCGGCCGAAAGGCTGCCATCGGTCACCGCCCGAGCGAACAGACGCATGTCTTCGAGGTCGATCATCTTCAATCTGGTGGAAAAGATGCTTGCCTAGTTTGGTCAATTCACAGCCAAGGCGGCAAGCTTCATAGTGTGCGGGTCCGATCCATCCCCCATTCGCCCTTAGCCTGGAGCCTCCCATGAAAGCCGTGGCCTACCGTACTTCGCTGCCCAGCAGCGACCCCAACAGCCTGATCGACGTCGAGCTGCCCGAGCCCAAGCCGGAGGCCCGCGACCTGCTGGTGCAGGTCGAGGCGATCTCGGTCAATCCGGTCGACACCAAGATTCGTCAGCGCGTCGATCCGCAGGGTGCCGACAAGGTATTGGGCTGGGATGTGGCCGGTACAGTGGTCGCGGTGGGGAGCGAAGTCAGCCTGTTCAAACCTGGCGACCAAGTGTTCTATGCCGGCGCTATCGACCGGCCCGGCGGCAACGCCCAGTTGCAGGTTGTCGACGAACGCATCGTCGGTCGCAAGCCCGGCACGCTGGATTTTGCCGAGGCTGCGGCTTTGCCGTTGACCGCGGTAACCGCATGGGAACTGTTATTCGACCGCCTTGGCGTGCCGCGTGACGGTACGCGGCCGGCAGGGGCCGTACTGATCATCGGTGCAGCCGGCGGCGTCGGTTCGATCGCAGTACAACTGGCGCGCAAACTCACCGGCGCAACCGTCATCGGCACGGCCTCGCGCGCCGAAAGCCGCGAGTGGGTGCTGGGCCTGGGTGCGCATCATGTGGTCGATCATCGCGGCGATCTGGCATCGCAGATCAAGGCGATTGCCCCGCAGGGCGTGGACTATGTGCTCAGCCTGACCCATACCGAGCAGCATTTCGCGGCCATCGTCGAGATGCTCAAGCCGCAAGGCAAGCTCGGCCTGATCGACGATCCCTCCACGCCGCTGGACGTGACCAGGCTCAAGCAGAAAAGTATCTCGCTGCACTGGGAGTTCATGTACACGCGTTCCCTGTTCCATACGCCGGACATGCAGGCGCAGCATCGCATCTTGAACGAGGTTGCCGACCTGGTGGACGCTGGCGCGCTGCGCAGCACCATCAGTGGAAACCTGGGCACGATCAACGCGGCCAATTTGCGCAAGGCGCACGCGCAACTGGAAAGCCACGGCACCACCGGCAAGCTGGTGTTGAGCGGCTTCTAAATCGAAAAGAGCACCGCAGGCCATGCGCTTGCGGTGCTTGCTGCCGCGTTTATGGCGCCAGGATGCGTTCGGCCAGGCTGCGCGCCTGCTGGCGGATTTCCGGGATCGCCGTGGTTTCCCAAAGCGTGCCGCGCAGCATGCTGCCGATCGCGAAAAAGTTGGGCCATGCGCCATTGCCGTGACGCAGGCGCCCATCGGGTTCGGCTTCCAGGCCCAAACCCAGCGGATCGGCGGTCACGTGGCCGTTGGTGCTCAGCTGGCGGATCAGTGCGTGCGGTGTGCGGCGTACATCGGTATTGAGGCCGACAGTCTGGATCACCAGGTCCGCGTGGATTGTGGTTGCCGGGCCAACGCCACGTGGCGTTACATCCAGGCGCAGATGCTGACCCTCCAGTTGCACCTCCTGCAACCGTCCTTGACGGCGTTGCAGGCGACCCTCGCGTTCAAGCGTTTTCAACGTGTCGGCGGCTTTGGGCGGTAGACGGTGTCGCACGCGTTCCCAGGCCCAGCGTGCGTGGCGCAGAAAACGTGCGCGCTCGGCATCGGGTAGTTCTTGCCACAAGCCCGGTAGATGGGGCCGCAAACCATCGACCACGGTTCGCCAGTCGTTGGTGCCTTCGATCGATTCGCGGACCAGGTGCATCCAGGTGCGCATATCCGGCGCATCGCGCATCGATTCGAACAGTTCGCCGCCATCATCCAGCGGAGCGGAAGGATTGAGCGTGTGTGCTTCGGGCAATTTGCCGTGGCGGGATATCGCTGTGAAGCGTGCATTAGGCCATTGCACACTCAACTCCAGCAAAACATCGGCTGCGGTCAGCCCCATGCCGACGATCACGATGTCGCGTGCGGCAGTGTCGGACTTGACGTTCGCCATGAACTGCCACGGGTCGACGATGTAGTTGCCGCTGGCAAGCACGCTATCGCTCACGCCGTTCAGCGGTTGCGGTGGCAGCGAGCCGATCGCGAGAATGGCTGCGTCTACGCGTCGGCTCTCGTCGCCTTGAATGACGGTGACACCATCGTTCTCGGGCACTAGCGCATCGACGTCGAAGGGCATGACGTGCACGTCGTGACCAGCCTTGGCGGCTTGCTCGAGGGCCCGTTTGACCTCCGCTTCCAGGTAATCGCCGTACAGACGCCTGGGCAGAAAGTCGGTGCCGGCGATGGTGCTGTCTCCGCGTTGGGCGAATTCCAGAAAGCCGCGTGGCTTCCCGGTGAACATGCTCATCGAGGCAGCACGGACGTTCAACAGATGACGTTCGGAGGTTGTGCTATAGGCCACGCCACGTGCGGTGGCACCGCTACCGATATACCAATCCAGATGCAGGGATTGCGCGGACGGACGATCCAGCAGTTCGCTGATTACTGTGGCGGCAGCTGCACCGCCGCCGATAATGGCGACCCGTCGAAACATGCAATTCCTTGTGATTTGCGCTTGATGGAAAGCTCAAGCTCAGGCAAGCAGCGAGCCGGCCACCACCGCGCGTTGCGGGCGTGCCAGCCAACGATCGGCTTGCTCGGCTCGCTCGTAGGTGAAGTACTCTGCCAGATTTCCGCCGTAAACGTGAAGCGTCAGGGCGGTTTCATGGCGAGAGAGGTTGCGGCAGCGGTGCACGTGATGCTCCCCGCGGTCGAACCAGGACGAGTCGCCAGGGGCTAGCCAGTCCCGGCCCAGCGTGCGCAAGCTCTCGGTGACCGGGTCACGTTCATACGATTCCACTTCGAGCGCGCCATGCAGCGCCAGCTCCAGTCCCCACAGGCCGCCATGGTCGTGCACGGGCGTGTGATGATTCGGCGGCCAGGCCATCACCAGTACGCTGATCCCGGGTTTATTGCGCTCGGCCAGCAACCAGCGCGCCAGCCCGCCTTGTGGCTTGCTCAGGCGCGACACGGCGTTCATCGGCAACGCACCGTTGCGATGAATCACAGCGCCCAGTTCGCGCGCCATCGTGGCGAGGTCCGGCTGATCGCCGATCCCATGCTCCAAGGCGATTTCACGCAACGCCTTGAGGGTATGTGAATGTTTGCCCATGCTCTAAAAACCCTGCAGGAATGGGCGGAGTGGAACATGGCAGTCGTTAAAGACCTGTAACCGCGGATTCCTGCGGATAAAGGTATGACTTTCGCACCATGTGGACCTTGCCGGGCCGTCGTAATCTGGGTGCGTGGGTAGTTAAACCCTTGAGTTCATGACGGCATCCAAGGTGTGTACGGCTTCAATCGGCCGCATTCGCAAGGAGAGTAGTGATGATCGCGATCGGTATGCTGGTGATGGTGGTAGCGACGCTGTGGCTGGTCGTGGCGGCCATCGGTTTCGTCTTCAAGCTGGCCTTCGCCATTGTCGGCGGCGTGTTCAGCGTGATCGGTGCGTTGTTCGGCCTGGTGATTGGCGCGGTTGTGCTGCTTTGCATCGCGCCGCTGATCATATTGGCGATGTTGCCGGCCCTGCTGCCTCTGTTGTTCGTGGTCGGTGCGGTGTGGCTGATTGTGCACGCTACCCGTTCGACACACGCGGCGCCGAAACAAAGCACGACAGCGCACTGACATTCTGTTAGCCGTGGAAAGGCCCGGTTCGCCCTCGTGCGGACCGGGCCTTTTCTTATGCACTCACCTGAAACGTCACATCACAGCTGGTTGAGGTTGAACGTCACCGGCACGCGTGCCCAGGCCTTCACGTGCTGCCCTTGTACCACCGCCGGCTGGAACAGCCATTTCTTCAACACCTGATCGCGTGCACTACGGTCGAGTAACAACTGGCCGCTACTTTTCTCGATGACGACATCGATCGGCTTGCCGGTTTCATCGACCAGCACGCGCAATAGCACCGTGCCTTCGAGGCGATGAGTCAAACCATCTTTCGGGTAAGCCAATGGTGCGGTGCGGTACGCGAGTGATGTTTCCACCGGCTGAGCCGGCACCGTTGGAGCGGGTGGTTCCAATGTTTGCGGTCCATCGACGGCGGGCACGGCGTTGGTATTCGTTTCGGTAGTTTGCATCTGCGCCGGCGGCGGTTGTTCGACCTTCTTGGGCGGTGCATGCGTGATGCTGGGTACAACAACCGGTTTCGGCTTGGGCATCACAACGTCCGGCGGCAACGGCGGCAGCGGTTCGGCCGTAATCCAGCGGACCTGCATTTGCGCAGGCACATGGAAAACTTCCGCGATCTGCGGAGCCATCGGTCGTAGCACTAAAAGCAAAGCAGCAAGGTTGAGGGCGATAGCTGCGCTGAGCGCAGTAATACGAACGCTATCGGGATGCGAACGATGTGCAACGGCAACACCTGCAGACACCATAAAGCCACCTCCTGATGTAGGTAAGAGGAAAGCACGGCGCCGAACGAATAACGGCCCTGAAAGTTGCATTGGAAACGGGTCGCTGGGGAATTCGCCCGGTCGACGCCAGTCTGTACTTTCCGCGGGATCCAACGCAAGAGGGGAGACGATGGGGTTGGCGGTATAGGTGGCTGTTTGAAACGTTGGCCGCTAAGCCCACCTCCGCAGATCAGTTTTCCGGCAAACCCTAATGCGCAACCAACATCGGCAAATCGCTATGCATAAACAGATGCCGGGTCGTTCCCCCAAGCATCATCTCCGCCAACCGGGAGCGGCTCCAGGCTCCCATGACGATCAGGTCCGTCCGACGTGCGTGCGCCGCTTCCAGCAGCAGGGGCCCGGCCGCATGTGTTGGGCCGGAATCGAACTCTTCGATATGAGCACGGATTCCGTGGCGCTGCAGCCAGTCAGCCAACCCCGGTGGCGGCAGGACGGGAATCGCGTCGTCCGGAAGCATGCTGCTGCCGTCGAGCACGATCACTTCGGCGGCCTGACGCAGCAGCGGTGCGGCAGCGGCCAGGGCAATCGCCGATTCGCGGCTGCCGTTCCAGGCAACCAGGACGCGTGCGCCGATTTCGCCGATGGTGACAGTATCGGGTACCACCAGCACCGGGCGGCCGGTGCCGAACACGCTGCGCGAGACCTTGCCGAAGCCGACCGGTGCATCGCTGCGCTGCTGGCTGCGTTCCATCACCAGCAGGTCGTAGCCGGAGGCGGCCTGGCAAACCGTCTGCACACTGTCGCCCTGGGCGACACGCCATACGCCGGTCAAACCCTGGGACGAGAGCAGTGTGCGCCAGGCCTCGCCGTGCAGTTCGGCTTCGGCGCAGCGGCGACGGGTTTCTTCCAGCTGTACCGGCACGGCTTCCGGAAGGCTGAAGGCGGCAGCGGGTAAATCGGCCACATAGAGTGCGTCCAGTCGGGCCTCCAGCCGCCGCGCCAGAGCCAGGGCGGCACGCGCGCCTGCGCATTGCAGGTCGAGGTGATCCATAAACAACAGCAGATCGGTGCCGGACATAGACATCTCCCATAAGCGACGCTGGAACCAGCTTAGCGCGTCGCGCGTCGGCTTCGGGAGAGTTTCGCGCCCGGATGGACGGACAAAAAAAACCCCGCACAGGGAGCGGGGCAGGAATGACCGGGCATCGGGGGGAAAGGGGATGCTCGGTAACCATCAGTCTCCGGGTCAGGCAGGTGTACTGGCGTGCAAATTCCGTAAAAAACACGTTCATCCGATTCTTGCGACAATGAGCGGTCCGGCACGACCGGAAGTCGCAAGGAGTTACAGCAATGAAAATGCGTAAATGGATTATGGCTACGGCACTGATCGCAGCCGGGGTAGTAGTGTTGCCGGCCCAGGCCGCGGACCTTTCCTGCAAGATGTCGTTCGAGATGAAGGGCTGGTCGGCGATCTACCAGACAGCGGACGGCTACGGCACGATCCGTTGCAATGACGGCAAGAGCATGCGCGTCAAGCTGAGCGCCAAGGGTGGCGGGCTGACCGTCGGCAAGAGCTCGATCACCAACGGTCGCGGCGATTTCACCGGCGTGCACAGCATCAACGATCTGCTCGGTAGCTATGCCAACGCTAACGCGCACGCCGGGGCCGAACGGTCGGCGGGCGCGCAGGTGCTGACCAAGGGCACCGTTTCGCTGGCGCTCAGTGGCACGGGCCATGGTTGGGATTTGGGCGTGGCGCTCGGCGCGTTCAAGATCGAGCGACGTTAAGATAGACGGCCGCCCAGGGATGGGCGGTCACTCAAGCACACTCACGGGAAAGGTCACATGTCTGTTGCAACCAGTACCGCCGGTCCGCGCTACGCCTTCGGCGATGAGCTGGCGAGTAGCGTTATCCACGGCATCGGTATTGTGCTGAGCATTGCCGGGTTGGCGACCCTGGTGGCGTTTTCCGCCAGGTATGGCGATGTACGCGCCGTGGTTGCCAGTGCGGTATTCGGGACGACGCTGATTTTGTTGTACACCGCGTCCACGCTCTATCACTCGATTCCCGGTGAGGGTGCCAAGCGTGTATTGCGCACACTCGATCACATCGCGATTTTCCTGCTGATTGCCGGCACCTATACGCCTTTCACGCTGATGGCTTTACCCGGCGCATGGGGTTGGAGCCTGTTCGGCACCATCTGGGCGCTGGCATGCATGGGTAGCGCGCTGGAGCTGGGCATGCTCAAGCGCTATCGCAAATTTGCCGTGCTGCTTTATGTGGCCATGGGCTGGGTTGGCCTGATCGCTTTCAAGCCATTGATGGCGTCATTGCAAACAGGCGGCCTGGCGTTGCTGATCGGTGGCGGCGTGGCGTATACCTTGGGCGTGCCGTTCTACCTGGCGCGCAAGCTGCCTTACCACCACACGATATGGCACGTCTTCGTGCTCGCCGGCAGCGTATTGCACTACCTTGCGGTACTGCTCTACGTGCTGCCGGACCACGCCGCCTAAGTGCGTTCCCCGGTCAAAGCCGGGAAATCGTCACCACCTCCGACCCCAGCGCTACCGACTCCTGCTCGCCCGCCCGCAAGCTGCGTGAGCCCTGCGCCTGGCCCGCGCCGGCCAGGCGGTAGTTCAGCATGATCGATCCATCGACCGCGCGGTGGGTGGCCAGGGTAAACCGTGTCGCACCGACGATGTCGCTGATCTCGCCATCGTCGGCGGTCAGCACATCGGCTTGTTCAGTCGTTCCGGTTGCCGGGTTTTTCACCACGATGCGGTAGAGCGCCTGGGCCGGCGGCTGCTTCGGATCGATGCGTACGACCTCGTCGGCCAGCTGCGCCAGGCAATCGCTGAAGTAGATGCTTTCCACTGAGCAGATCCAGTACTGCGTGGGTGCGTCGACATGAATGCTTGCTTCGGCGGCTCGGCAGGGCTCGCGATTACCTGCGTCACGTACCGATAGGCAGGCGGCTTGGTGCGCGGTGTCGTCGACGGAGGGCTGGCTGTTCGAGGCCGATGCCGCAGGGGTAAACATCGAGGCCAACAAAGCGAGCGGGATGAGGCCTTTGCACATGGGAAACTCCTTGCTGTCGCGTGTTCGGGGTAAACAAAGACTCACGCGCAACTGCCAACGCGTTGAGCCAACAACCCACTGAACCCGTTTTATCGACCGCTCCCTGTGCGCCTGCTACTTCGCGCCAAAGCGCGTGTAATTTGTGCGAATTACGTCACGCGAGGCGCGCGCCAAAAAGAACGGGGCCGAAGCCCCGCTCTTGTACGCATGCCTTGTGGCTTATTTCTTGCCCTGAATCGACGGAATGAACTGCGTGCGCACGGCCTCGGCCAGTTGCTGCGGCGGCAGCAGGCCCTGGTTGATGACGAAGTCGTTGAACGCCTTGCGATCGAACTTCGAACCGAGCACGAGTTCGGTATCCAGGCGCAGCTGCTGCAGGCGCATATAGCCATAAAAATAGGCGGTGGCCTGGCCCGGGCTATTGAAGGTATAGCGATCGAGTTCCTGGCGTGCCATGGCTTCGGATAGGCCGACGTCCTGGGTCAGCACGTCATGCGCACGCTCACGCGTGATCATGCCCAGGTTGAGCATCGGGTCGAGATAGGCGCGCGCCGCGCGCAACAGGCGCGCCTGCAAGGCGGCGAACTGGCCGGCCGGCGGTTCGTACTGAAGCATCTCCGACTCGGAATACAGCGCCCAGCCTTCGACGTTGACGCTGTTGAAGGCAAACAGGCTGCGCGCCAGCGACACGCCGCGTTCGACCATCGCCGCAAATTGCAGCTCGTGGCCCGGGCGACCTTCGTGCGCGGTCAAGGTCCAGGCAGCGGCCTTGAAGGTGAAGTCGTCGTAGGCCTGGCTCTTGTCGCCGTTGGCGGCAGGGTTGCCCATGGTCAGTACGAAGGTGCCTTGCTCGCCGTGATTGTTGATGAACGGCGGCGGGTCCATGTGCGGTGCGGGTACTGCGGCGGCTTCGGCTTCCGATGCCAGGCGCATCTGCATCTTGCGTTGCGGCAGGGTCACGATGTTTTCGCGGCGGATCGTGTCTTCGATCTTGCCGATCACTTCGTGATACCACGGCTCGACATCGTTCTTGCCCAGCTGTTCTTTCTTCAATGCCTTGAGCACGTCGCGATAGTCGGTGCTTTGAATGCCTTCGGCCTTGGCGACTTCGGGTGCCAGCGTGCGCATCCAGCTACGCAGTTCGACAAATTCGAGCTGTGCCTGCTTGATCAGTTCTTCCGGCGCAATATCGATACCGACTTGCCGCAGGTTGTACGCGTATAGCGCTTCGGGCAGGCGGAAATCGGTGCGCGCGCGTGGCAACACCGTGCTGCGTACCCAGGCGTCGTAGCTTTTCATCTGCTGATCGAGTGCAGCGAGCGCGGCCTTGGCTTCGGGCGTGCCGTCGAGTTTGTATTTCTGGAACAGTTGGTGGATGCCCTGGGTATAACGCGCGCTGTTGGCGAGCTTTTGCTCGACATCGCCTTTGTAGGGGCCCAGCAGGGCTTTGTCCTTGAGGCTCGCAGCCATCAGTGCCTTGGCCTGATCGGCCAGCGCTGTGCAGCCCGGCGCCTTGCCGACATAGCATTCCAGGCGCGTCACGGCCTTGGCGCGGCGCTCGGCCGGTACATCGTCTTTCAGCAGCGCGAACTCGCCGCCGAAGATCAGGTTGCTGACGTCCTGGTATGGCAACAGGTATTTGTGATTGAGATCGATGCCTTCGATCTGATCGCCGGCCGCCTTGATCATGATCTGCAGATCCTGGCGCACGTTGGTGTCCTTCTCGCCGGCAAGCATGCCTTCGAGCTTCGTCTTTGCCTCGACCAGCGCCTGGCGCGAGCGTGCATCGATGTCAGGGCCCAGATCGGCCGCTTTGTCGTCGTAGCCGGGTAGCCCCACCTGCGAGGCGAACTCCGGGCTGAAACGCGAGATGGCCTGGAGGAGTACTTGCGCATCGGCATTGCTGCGCTCCACCCAAGCCTGCGAGGCGGTCTGCGCATGCGCTGCGCCGGCGCTCAATAACGTGGCCGCGATGACGGCTGCGAGTCGTTTGGACATAAGAAGCTCCCTATAAGGTGCGAGCGAGACTACGGTGGGGGAGGGGAATCCGCCTGTGCCGTTGGAGCTAGGCGATCCACCAGGCGAAGGCAAACAGGCCGACCATCATCAGCGAGATCACCAGCTTCACGATGGTCCCGAAAAGGAGGCCAAGCCAGGTGGCGATGCCGACATGGGTCGAACGCAACACGCTGGTGCCGGACATCAGCTCGCCCGCCACGGCGCCGATAAAAGGCCCGAGCACCAGTCCTGGAATACCGAAAAAGATCCCAACCAGCGTGCCGATCGCGGCGCCCCATATCGCCAGTTTGCTTGCGCCCACGCGTTTGGCGCCCAGTGCGGTGGCGACGAAATCCACGATAAAGCCGATAGCACCCAGCACGGCGATGATGCCCAGCGACCAGGCTCCGACATGCTGGTATCGATCCACCCCGGCGGCCAGCCACAGTCCACCGAAGATCAGCGGAATACCCGGCAGCGCAGGCAGGATGGTGCCGGCCAGGCCGATCAGGACCAGTACGGCGGACAATACATAGAGCGCGATATCCATATAGCTCAAGCGGGGAATTCCTTGTACCTGTTTCGTGGCGTGATGCCGTACGGATCGGCCACAATAGCCCTTGGCGACCCGGTGCCGAGTGTACCGGGCGTGATGCTATAGAAGTGCCTATCCGCGTGCCCAAAACAATATTACTTAAGGCTGACGAGCTCGGTCGTATCGAAATCACCGAGCGCGACGGCATCCGCATGATCCGTCGCGACGTCGCCGCTGCGCGCTGGTGGGCGCGCTGGTTCGCGCGTCGTGCGGCAGCGCGTGAGGCGCGTGCGCTGAGCAAGCTGGCAGGTATCGATGGCGTGCCTGCCTTGCTCGGTTGGGATGGCAAGGAACTGTTGCGTGGATACATCGGTGGCTTGCCGATGCAGCAGGCGCAACCGCGCGACCGCGACTACTACCGCCGTGCGTTGCGTTTGTTGGCAGTGCTGCATCGTCGCGGCATCGTGCACAACGACCTGGCTAAAGAACCGAACTGGCTGGTTCGCGATGATGGTCGGCCGGCGCTGGTGGATTTTCAGATTGCCTGGACGCGCGGGCGGCGTGGTGCGTTGTTTCGTTTGTTGGCGCGAGAGGATTTGCGTCATTTGCTGAAGCACAAACGTACTTATTGTCCCGAGGCTTTGAGTGCGCGCCAGATCGCCATGTTGAACACGCCCGCGCCGCATTCGCGCTTGTGGCGGGCTACCGGAAAGCGTTTGTACAAGTTGATCGCGCGGCGGGTGTTTGGGTATTGGGATAACGAAGGGAAGGGGCGGGTGCGGGATTGATTCGCACTTCGGTGTGCGTAGTGTTTCCTTTTTCGTCGTTTCGGCGCAGGCCGGAATCCACTCCTCAGTCTCTCGCTCGTCAGGCAACGTTTCGCAAGCGGAAACGCCGAGGCATGGATTCCGGCCTGCGCCGGAATGACGGATGGGAGGGAATAGGGCGGGAAGTTGAGTCTCGTGCTCTCACTCGTTGCTTATTGCACTCCACTCGTTCCTATTCTTCAGGCGGAAACTGCGCCACTAAAAACTCAATCACGCTGCGCAGCTTTGCCGTCGGCCGTCGATCCGGCGGATACAACAGATTCATCGGCATCGGGCGCGAACCCCAGTCGGGCAGCACGTTAATCAGACGGCCCGCTTCAAGATCTTCGCCGAGCAGCACTTCCGGTTGCAGGATGATGCCTGCGTGCGCCAGCGCGGCAACGCGCAAGGCTTCGCCATTGTTTGCGGCGAAACGGCCTTTGACAGGGACTTCGATCTCGCCTTTGGGTCCGATCAGTCGCCAGCGATCGCGCGGAGACCAACTGCTCAGACTGATGCAGTTGTGCGCGCTCAAATCAGCAGGCGTTTTCGGTGTGCCGTATCGTGCGAGATACGTCGGCGTTGCAGCAAGCAACATGCGAAAGGGCTGCATCGGCCGCGCTACCAGCGTGTCGTCGGTGACATCGCCAATACGCAGCGCCAATTCGAAGCCCTCGCTGACCATGTCGTAGACGCGGTTATCCAGCGATAGCTCGATGCTCACTTCAGGATGCTGTTCCAGGTACTCGGTCAGCGCCGGCACCAGACGGCGGCTGCCGAAGGTGAGCGGAGCGGTCATGCGCAGTACGCCGCGTGGCGTTGCCTGGAGTTCCGATGCGCTGGCTTCGGCCAGCTCGATATCCGCCAGTACCTGCTTGCAACGCTCGTAGTAGAGCCTGCCGACCTCGGTCAGTTGCTGGCGTCGTGTCGTTCGATGCAGAAGCCGCGCGCCCAGGCGTTGTTCGATGCTGCGGATGTGTTTGCCTGCCATGGTTGCCGAGACCCCCGCCTCGCTAGCCGCCGCCGCGAAGCTCCCGGTGTCGACTACGCGCACGAACATGGCCATGTTGGCGAGTTTGTCCATGATTCGAAACCTGATGGTTCGTAATGTTGTAATCCTAGCGCTGTTTATCAACTGGCGAAATGGCGGGACACTGGGCTATTCCCAGACACTCAAAGGAACCCACCATGCGTATTCTGATCATCGGCGCAACTGGCACGATCGGCCGTGCCGTTACTGCCCTTTTCGCCGACCATCATGAAGTGCTGCGCGCCGGGCGCAATTCCGGCGAGTTGAAGGTGGATGCGAAAGATCCGTCCAGCGTCCAGGCTATGTTCGAGCAAGCCGGCCCGCTGGATGCGGTGGTGATGACCGCCGGTGGCGTGCATGTCGGGCCGTTGGGCGAGATGACGCCGGCGCAGGTCCAGCTTGGCCTTGGCGACAAGCTGATGGGACAGGTCAACGTGGTGCTGGCCGGCCAGCGTTATTTGCGCGATGGCGGTTCGTTCACGCTGACCAGCGGCATCGTCGCGCAGCAGCCGATCCGGCAGGGCGTGGCAATGATGACCACCAATCGCGCGATCGAGGGGTTTGTGCAATCGGCTGCCTGCGAGCTGCCGCGCGGCCAGCGCATCAACGTGGTCAGCCCAAGCGTCTTGACCGAGTCATGGGAAGGTTATGGTCCGTATTTCGCCGGCTTCGAACCGGTGCCGGCCGCGCGTGCGGCGTTGGCTTATCAGCGTAGTGTCGAAGGCGTGGAGAACGGCCAGATCTATCGTGTGTGGTAGCAGGCGATAGCAAAAGGCCCGCCGGGAGTGGCGGGCCTTGTTGCATTACTTCTCGACGAAAGCGCGTTCGATCACGTAGTCGCCCGGTTCGCGCGTGCGCGGCGAGGCTTGAAAACCACGGCCATCGAGCAGGGCGCAGATGTCGTCCAGCATGGCGGGGCTGCCGCACAGCATGACGCGGTCGGTTTCGGGATTGAGCGACGGCAGACCGGTGACGGTGCTCATGACGCCATCGGCGATCGCATCGGTAATGCGCCCGCGGTTGCGAAACGCTTCGCGCGTGACCGTGGGGTAATAGATCAGCTTTTCGCGGACCAGCTCACCCAGGTAATCGTGCTGCGGCAGTTCGCGCTCGAGATAATCGGCATAGGCGAGGTCGTCGATATGGCGCACGCCGTGCGCCAGCACGATCTTGTCGAAACGCTCGTAGGTTTCCGGGTCGCGGATGATGCTCAGGAATGGCGCCAGCCCGGTACCCGTGCCAAGCAGATACAGATGCTTGCCGGGCTTGAGATCGTTGAGCACCAGGGTGCCGGTCGGCTTGCGACTGACAATGACCGGGTCGCCCGGTTTCAGATGTTGCAGGCGCGAGGTCAGCGGGCCGTTGGGCACCTTGATGCTGAAGAACTCCAGATGCTCTTCGTAATGTGCGCTCGCGATCGAATATGCGCGCATCAGCGGGCGCCCTTCGACCTCCAGGCCGATCATCACGAAATGACCGCTGTCGAAGCGAAAACCCGGGTCACGCGTCGTGCGGAAGCTGAAAAGACTGTCGTTCCAGTGGTGCACGTCGATTACGTGCTCCGTCGCCAATGCCACCATGCCGGTTACCGTTACCAAAGACTGTGAGAGGGAGAGTGCTGCACGACGGCGCTACCGGAAAATCCGGTGTCTGGGCTCGTGTGGGGTTGCAGCAGGACGCCGCGGCCTGACGAGCGCTGCCAGGAGTGCAGCGACAAGTGCACATTATGCCATCAAAGGCGGGGCGGTGACCTTGGGGCATCTCTCGGTTTGTAACCAGGGCAAAACAACCGGCCAGTTCTCATATTGCACTGCACAAAATATCGGCCAAATGCGCTAAAATAGCCACACTGCCCGACAGGATGCCGGGCCGATCTTCCCCTTATGTTCCATCCGGCCCACCGCGCCGGTTTTCGGCGATCCCGCATGTCCAAATCAACGATGTATCTACCGCTTCTGGCGCTGGCGATTGCCGCCTTCGGCATTGGCACGACCGAGTTCGTGATCATGGGGCTGCTGCCCGAGGTGGCGAAGGATCTGGGCGTGACTGCGCCGGCCGCCGGCATGCTGGTGTCGGGTTATGCGCTGGGCGTGGCCGGCGGCGCGCCGATCCTGGCGATGGTGACCTCGCGCTGGCCGCGTCGCCGCGCGCTGCTCAGCCTGATTGGCCTGTTTATTCTCGGCAACGCGTTGTGCGCCATGGCACCGGGCTACTGGTCGCTGATGGGCGCGCGCGTCGTGACCGCGTTCTGCCATGCCGCGTTCTTTGGCATCGGCGCCGTGGTTGCGGCCGATCTGGTGCCGCGCGACAAGCGCGCGCAGGCTGTTGCGCTGATGTTTACCGGCCTGACACTGGCCAATGTGCTAGGTGTGCCGTTCGGTACCGCGCTGGGCCAATGGGCCGGCTGGCGTGCGACGTTCTGGGCGGTGACGGTGATCGGCATGGCTGCGCTGGTTGCCTTGCAGGTCTGGTTGCCGCGGCATCTGCCGCGTCCGGCGCCGGGCAACCTTCTGCGAGAATTCCGCTCCTTGCTCGGCCCGCAGGTGCAATTGGCGCTGTTGATCAGCACCTTGGCATCGGTCGGGATGTTCAGCGTGTTTACCTACATTGCTTATATCTTGCGCGACGTCAGCGGTTTCTCCGCATCGGCCGAGAGCTGGGTGTTATTGCTGTTCGGTGCCGGCATCACTGTCGGCGGCCTGGTCGGCGGCAAGCTTGCCGACTGGCGCCTGATGCCGGTGCTGGCGGGTTTGTTCGTTGCCATTGCGCTGGTGCTGGTCACGTTCGCCTATACCAGCCACTACCAGATTCCCACGCTGATCACCTTGTTCGTATGGGGCGTGGTGTCGTTCGCGGTCGTGCCGGCTTCGCAGGTGCGCGTGCTCGACCAGGCGCGCGAGGCGAGCAATATCGCCTCGACCTTGAACCAGGGGGCATTCAATCTGGGCAATGCCACCGGAGCGTGGCTGGGTGCCTTGGTGATCGGAGCGGGCTTGCCGCTGACTTACCTGCCCTGGGTGGGCGCGTCGGTAGCCGTGCTTGGCCTCGGCGTGGTGCTGCTGTCGGCATCGCTCGACCGTCGCGACAGCGCTGCCGTCGTGCCGTGCGATGCCAATGGCCCGGCGGCTTGAAGCCGCCGGAACTCAAGCCGACGCGACGATCTGAAATAATAACAAACGGTGGTTTTCGGCATCCGCGAGGTAGAAATCCCTAAGGGTTTCTATCGCCGATATGCGACATAAGTTTATGTCGCATCTTCATATTTCAGCGCGCGGGGCACCCGCTAACCTGGGGTCGGATGGGGGTCGGGAACCGGTACGTCATCACAAATCCAGGCGAAACATGGCGGGTTTTGTGGAACGTTGTCACGTAACTGTCATTATCCGCCACCAGTATTTGGGAAGGGCTCGTTAATCCCGGGGAATACAAGGGGTTGAGCGTAATTTCTTGCGCCTTTCAGGCTTTTTTTAATTTAAGGGAAAACAATCATGCGTAAGTCGGCGATCACGGCGGCATTGCTGCTGGCATTTGGTGCGATGGGTGCGGCCCACGCCACCGATGACGGCGGTGTCGACGATATCTTTGTGCGCGGCCATATCGATGGCGAACTGCGTGCGTACAATTTTGACCGTCTGTACGACAGCAAGACCACGCCCGATGCACATGCGTTCTCGGGTGCCGCGCTGGTCAACGCACAGACCGGTTCGTTCTGGGGCGGCTTCGGTTTCGGCACGTCGTTCGTGATGGCCAACTCGTTCGGCACGCATTCGGACGCGGTGTCGCGCATCGACACCACGCTGGCCGGCCCGAACAATTCGATCGGCGCGTTCAGCCAGCTGTATGCGCAGTTCAAGAACCAGTACATCGGCGTGCGCGGCGGCTACCAGTACCTGGATAACCCGTGGATGGGCAAGAACGACTCGCGCGTGATTCCTTCGTCGTACAACGCACTGTCGTTCGACGTCACGCCGATCAAGGGCTGGGACATCTACGCTATCCGCGCTTTCACCTGGAAGAGCCGCACGTCGACGGACATGTTCCACGACAACCTGTACTACCCGTCGACCTATGACGGCGACTCGAGCTTCGGCAACAACGGCTCGCTGCCGGCGAATGCTCGCCGCTCGAACGGTACGTCTGCCTTCGGCACCACCTATGTCAACGGCGGCATCAAGGCCCAGGCGTGGTACTACAACTTCCTCGGCTTCGCGAAGATGACCTACCTCGATGGTGGTTACACGTTGAAGACCGATTCGCCGTTCAACCCCTTCCTGCAGGTGCAGTACCTGCACGAGACCAGCGGCAGCGACAACATCCTGGTCGAGACGCAGACCAAGCTGTTCGGTTTGACCGGTAATCGTGTGGACGCGCAGCTGTGGGGCGCGGACATCGGTACTAGCATCTACGACGGCAAGATCGATTTCTCGTACAACAAGCTCGACAACGAGAAGGGTGCCGTCGGCGGCGGCGCGTTGATCTCGCCCTACACCACCAACTACGCGACCGACCCGCTTTACACCACCTCGATGATCCGCGGTCTGGTCGAAGAAGGCCCGGGCCATGCCTGGAAGGCGCGCGCGCAGTACAACTTCTTCGACAAGAAGCTGCAGCTTGTCGCGGCCTATGCCAAGTACGTCACCGACCTGCGCGGCGACAGCCACGACGTCTACTTCGACATCATCTACAACCTCGACCAGTGGGTGAAGGGCCTGACGGTTCGTGACCGCTGGGAGCGCTCGACGGGCGGTACCAACAACTTGAACCCGAGCAACGAGCCGTTCGTGTACAACCGCGTGATGATTACCTACAAGTTCTGATCGATCCGTTCCGATCGGCAGCAGCTTGTACCAAAACGCCCCGGGTCATCCGGGGCGTTTTTTTTCACCCGTCGGATGCGGCATGATGGATGGCAGGGCAGCCTGGGGGTAGGTTGTCTTCAGCGCGGTGTGCATGGGGAGTGCAAAAACGCATGAGTGTTCGCACGGATCAGCCGGTCGAGGACCGGCACGTAGCGCAGCGGCACCTGGACCGCATGGTGATGTTGTCCGATGGCATTTTCGCCATCGCCATTACCTTGTCCGCGATCGAACTGAAGCCGGAGGCAGTGCCGGGCAAGACGCTTTGGCAGATCTGGTCCACGCCGCTGTTCGTCTATTTCATCAGCTTCTTCATCATCGGCCAGCTTTGGCTGATGCATCGCCGGATCGTGGCGCACCTGCGCGATGTCGACGGCATCGGTGCAGCGATCAATCTGCTGTTGCTCAGCCTGGTGGCGTTGATGCCGGTGATCATCCGCTTTGCGTTGAGTGCGGAAGGCTCCAACCAGGCGACCCAGGTTTATGGCGCCGGCATCGCGGTGACGTATGCCTGCATGGCGGTGCTATGGGGCTACCTCGCTTTTGTCGCCAAACTGGCGCCGGATATACGTAAGGGCCTGGCGCTGTCGTGGCTCTGCGAATCGCTGTTTGTCGTGTTCGCCTTTATCGCGATCGTGTTCTATACCAGCCATCAGATGATTGGCCTGGCGGTCGCCAGCGTGATTGCGCTGGCCTGCCGCTGGTACGGCGCGCGCGCGGCTCGCGAGAAAACGCCGTCCGCATGATGCGGACGGCGTGGTGACTCAGTTCGAGAAATCGAGGTTGACCGGCGCCTCCGGCAAATGGGTCGGCAGGGCGCCTCCGGTCACGGCGACATCCTTGCCGACCGGCTCCAGCTTGAAGTCGTCGGCCAGAGCCTCGCCCTTGCCATTGAGCAAAAAGCCGAAGGCGATATCGACGGCATCACCGGGAACATCCAGCACGATGTCGTAGCGCTTCCAGTCGTTGTCGCCATGCAGCGAGCGGTCGTCCATATTGTCGAAGCCGACGACTTTCTTGTCCGTGCCGTCGATGCGCATCCACATGCCGGCCTTGTTTGCACCGCTGGTTTTCAACCAGCCGGAAAGGCGCAACCGTTGGCCGTGATAAGCGTGCGCATCGATCGTTTGCATCATGGTGCCGAAACCACTGGAGTCGCGTTTTGCGCGGATAAAGCCATTGTTGTCGCCAGCATGACGGCTACCCGTCTCGCTACCCATGTCGTAATCTGCGGGCGCCGAGCCGGTCTTGAACCATCCCTGCGGCATGGCGGCGTAGGCGCTCGTGGCCATCGAACCGAGCAGCAGGGCGATAGCGACGATTTTTCCGATGTGGCGTTTCATGATGACTCCGTAGCTTCAGGGCGATGTGTATGGAGGGTGGCGAAGATAGGCAGCGACATCCGATGTCGGCGGGCTAACGTCCATGCCAAGGAGGTAGGCGCGTGAGCTTCCTTCCAGATAACCGGGTGGATGGGTTTCGACATGGCGGGACGATGTGGCGTTGTGCGCTGCGAACGGTTGCGTGATACCCAACCAGATCATCACGCTGGCCGCAGCCGCGATGAGCCAGGGCAGTTGTCGCATCGCGCGCTGCTGGCGGTTGCTGTTCAGGGCGATGCGCAAGATGCGCGCGTCGACCACGACTTCGGGCGCCTCTCTGGCGTGGCGCCGATAATGCGCAATGGCCTCCTCCAGCGACGTGTCGTCGGTGTCCTCGTTCATCGCCATGGCAGCATGACCTCGCGCAAACGCTTCTGCGCATAGCGCAGCCGGCTTTTCACCGTTTCGCGATGGGTACCGGTAGCAAGCGCGATCTCGTCCAGGCTCAGCTCGCCCTCGGCCTTCATCAAAAAAGCCTCGCGTTGCGGCAACGGAAGTTTGCCGATGGCATCGAGCAGTGCCTCACCCAGTGACTGGCTTTGCCATTCGCGCTCCGGTGTGGCTATGGCGTCGTTAGCTGACAGTGGGAGTGCCGTATCGAGATCGTCCGTGGCATTCAAGCCATCAGGCGCATGCCGGGTCAACGCACGCCAGCGATCGGCGGCGCGGCGGTGCGCAATCGAAAAAAGCCAGGTCGCAAACGATGCGGAACTGTCGTAGCTGTCGCGGCTGCGAATGACCGCGATCCAGACTTCCTGAAACACTTCTTCGGCTTCGCTTTCGCGTGTGGACAGGCGCAAGACATAGCGATGCAGCTTTTCCCGATAGCGCTGATAAAGCAGGCGAAACGCCTGGTCATCGCCTTGCCGGTAGCGTTGCATGCAGGCCTCGTCACTCAACGCAACGGCGGCGGCTAGCTCTTTGTCGCCCAAGGCCTCGTTCAACCATCGCCACGGAAGGCCTTCCATGGTGCCCCCCTGGGGCGGTATCCATAAATAGGTGGCTGTCCCCGACATGCTTCCCTTTCCTGAAATCCGATCCTCCATATTCGCTGGAAATCGGGAAAAGGGGTTATTTGCTAAAACTGGAGAGGTAGTGGGCTAGCGTGGGCACGCCAACACTGGAAAACCCCACCTAGTCGTCATCCCGGCGCAGGCCGGGATCCAGTGGCTTCGGTTTTCGGCTTTCGCGATAACCGATCACAAAGTCACTGGATCCCGGCCTGCGCCGGGATGACGATAGGGGAGGTCGAGGCTGCTCAATGCTTTCTAAGTAATCGACTCCAGCGACGTCCGAAACGGCCGCCATAACCCATCGGCCCCTTCGATATTGATAACGACAGACCGATTCTCGATCCGCTGGATGCGCTCGGCCTCATCAGCGGCGAACTGGATCGCATCCTGTCGGCTCGCAAAGGATCGTCGGCGCTCTCGTCCAATCGCTATGGTCCAGTGGGCGCCACGGTCGGGCGCGAAGGGGATATCGATAATCAGCATGGCGGTGTCCTTTCGCGCAAGAGATTGCGGCTGCGACTGCGTACAAAGCGTCGCGGTCGTATAACCATGCTGTTCACATCGATATCAAAACGGATTCGGGGCAGTCCGATTTTGAGCGTAGGCCTGCATCTCGGTGCCCGCGCCAAAAAAGCGTCGCGAGCAAGTTTGCCGTCATATCCCAATGCGCCCTCCGCCGCGATATTTCTCCTCAATTTCACGCCTGCCGGGCCGATACATCCCATAACGGAACGGGGCGGACCCATGTTTGTCATTATTGGATCGATCGTTGTGCTGGTCAGCGTGATTGGCGGCTTTGTGCTGTCCCATGGCAGCCTGCTCGCGCTGTGGCAACCCTATGAGGTGCTCATCATCATCGGTGGTGCGCTGGGGGCCTTTGTGGTCGCCAATCCGCCATCGGTGCTGAAAGCGAGCTTTGCCGGTGTGCTTGGCCTGTTCAAGGGGCCCACCTATGGCAAGCAGGATTATGTCGACCTGCTTTCGCTGCTCTACGATCTGTTCAGCGTCATGCGCAAGGAAGGGCTGCTGGCGTTGGAGGAACATATCGAAGACCCAGCCTCCAGTCCGGTCTTTTCGGCCTATCCGCGGCTGATTCGTGAGCATCATCTGATCGACTTTCTCACCGACTGCCTGCGTTTGATCGTCGGCGGCAATATGAACGCGCACGAGCTCGAAGCGCTGCTCGACGTCGAAATCGAAACGCACCATGCCGAGGCCGAAGCGCCGAGTCTTGCTGTAGCCAAGGTCGCCGATGCCATGCCCGGCTTCGGCATCGTGGCGGCCGTGCTCGGTATCGTCACGACCATGTCGCAGCTCGGTGGGGATACTTCACGCATCGGCGAACACATTGCCGGCGCCCTGGTCGGTACCTTCCTGGGCATCTTGCTCAGCTACGGCTTCATCGGTCCGCTCGCTGCCGCCATGGAGGCGCGCGTGCAGGAAGACGGCCGTGCGTTCGAATGCGTCAAGGTGGCGCTGATGGCCAGCTTGCGCGGTTACAACCCGATGATCGCGGTGGAGTTCGGCCGCAAGTCGCTTTCGTCCAGGACGCGGCCCACATTCCAGAGCCTGGAAGGTCATCTGAAGGCTGCGCGCTGATGAGCGACGATCAGCCGATCATTATCGTCAAGCGACGAAAAAAACCAAAACACGGCCATCATGGCGGTGCATGGAAAGTCGCCTATGCCGACTTCGTCACCGCCATGATGGCGTTCTTCCTCGTCATGTGGATTCTCGGCGTGGGTTCGCGCGAACAAAAAGCCGCGATTGCCGATTACTTCAAGAACCCCTCGATGACGGCGGGCTCCTCCATGCGTGCCGTTCCCGGTGTGATGGGGCCGGGCGGTCCCAGCTCCAGCATGATCAAGCTCGGTGGCTCGATGGATCTGCCCAAGGGGGAGGGCAAGGACGTACGTCAGGCCACCCCCGGCAAGTCGCCCACGGTCGATGACGTCAAGCTCGCGCAAGAGCGCGACAAGGCGCGTCTGGACGAGTTGCGCAAGGACCTCAACGCAGCGCTCGATCGCAGCCAGGCATTGGCGCCGTTCAAGGATCAGCTGCTGCTCGATATCACGGCCGAAGGCCTGCGCATCCAGATTGTCGACAAGCAGAACCGCCCCATGTTCGACACCGGCAGCGCGACACTCAAGCCCTATACGGTGGAAATCCTCAACGAACTGGCCAGCTTTATCGACCAGGTGCCCAACCGCATCAGCATCTCCGGCCATACCGACTCCACGCCATACAGCATGACCGGCGGGCCCGCGCATTACGGCAACTGGGAGCTATCGGCCGACCGCGCCAATGCGGCGCGTCGTGCCTTGCTCGATGGTGGCATGCCCTCGGAAAAGGTCACCCGCGTGGTGGGCCTGGCCGAAGCCGTGCCGTTCGATCGCGCCCACCCGGACGATCCTTCCAATCGCCGCATCAGTATCGTCGTGATGACCGACGAGGCCGCCAAGGCGGCGTTGCAGCAGGAGATGCAGCCGCGCACGGTGGCGCCGGGTGTCTCGCTGGTGGCTTCGGTCGGGCATTGAGGCTCAGTCCATTGGCTTGAAGATTCACATGATGGGACCAACTCTTTGAGTTCTGTGTCCCAACGATGCGAGAAACCATTCATGTCGATCGACCAAGGCGCAGCAACGCGTCGTCGCTATCGTGCTTTCCTGTTCGACATGGATGGCACGGTCCTCAACTCGATCGCAGCGGCTGAGCGTATCTGGGCAGCATGGGCTGTGCGTCACGGCCTTGATGTCGCCGCCTTTCTGCCGACCATCCACGGTGCACGTTCCGTCGATACGGTAGCGAAACTGGATTTACCCGGTGTCGATGCCGTGGCCGAAGCCTCCGCTATAACGCAGGCGGAAATTGACGATGTCGAAGGTGTGGTCGAAATCGACGGTGCCGCGGCGTTCCTGCGCGCGTTGCCTGGCGATCGCTGGGCCATCGTCACATCGGCGCCACTGGCTTTGGCGAAGCGCCGCCTTGAGGCCGCGGGGATTCCCATGCCCGCGATCCTGGTGACCGCCGAGGATGTCGTCAACGGCAAGCCTAGCCCGGATGGCTATTTACTGGCCGCCCGGAAACTGGGAGTCGATGCGGCCGAGTGCTTGATCTTCGAGGATGCGACGGTCGGCATTCGCGCCGCCGAGTCGGCTGGTGCGACGGTGATGGTGGTGACGTCCACGCATACCCATCCCATGGATACGCTTCATGCAACGATCGAGGGATATCGCGCGTTGCATGTGAGCACTGATGAAGAAGGACGGCTGGGGCTCACGTCACGCCAGTCATAGGCATCGAAGCAATGCGCCCCACCTCGGCAAGCACACGGTTGCGGCCGGCGTCGTCGGTATTCGGATTGACGTAATACGCAGCGATCAACAGGGCCTTGCGATTCGGCGGCCAGACAATCGCGACGTCATTACGCTCGCCATGGGCGCCGCTTCCGGTTTTATCGCCGGCGGTCCACCCAGCAGGCAAGCCGGCGCGTAATGCATCTTTCCCGGTGGATGTCGCGCGCAGCCACGTAGTCAGTTGTTCGCGAGACGCCTTGGAAAGCACATCCCCCAGCGATAACTTCTGCAAGTCGGCAAGCATGGCGTTGGGCGTCGTCGTATCGCGTATATCGCCCGGGCTCGACACATTGAGCTCAGGCTCCGTGCGATCCAGCCGCGTTATGTTGTCACCTATGCGGCGCGCGAACGCGGTGATCGCCGGCGGTCCATTAAGGCTGGTCAGCAGCAGATTGGCCGCGGTGTTGTCGCTGACGGTAATCGCGGCCTCGCACAGCTCGCCGACCGTCATGCCCTGGCCGCCAACGTGCTGCGAGGTAATGGGGGCATAGGACAGCACCACATCCTTGCCGAACACCACGCGTCGATCGAGCTTCTCCATGCCCTGGTCCACTCGCGCCAATACCGCGCTCGCTGCCAGCAACTTGAACGTGCTGCACATCAGGAAACGTTCGTCGGCACGATACGCGATGCGTTGGCCGTTGCCGGTATCGAGCACTGCAACGCCCAGCCGTCCGCCGTGCTGGCGTTCCAATGCCGCCAGCCTGCTGTCCGTGCCATGCGCGCTGTTGGCAAGTGAGAACTGAGGGCGCAGCGCAAGCGCGGCTGCGCCAAGCAAGGTGCCTTTCAGCAAGCTTCGACGATCCATGTAGTGATCTCTCTTTTGGGTATGGCGTGCGTAATGACGGCATCCTAATACGGTAGAGAGACCGTGTTTACCTTTGGCCTGGAAATGTGTCGTAGCCGTTCCAGAGTGGATTCATGCCTCAGGAAAGATCGCGGCATGCCAGAACCGAGCCAGATTTATGGGTAATGCTCAATGCGAGAGATCACCTCCGTACCAAACTCCTCCACGAGATATGTCGTCGTTGTAGGAGCGACTTCAGAGAATCTCGAATAACCCTTCCTACTCGTCATTCCGGCGCAGGCCGGAACCCAGTGGCTTTGCGATCGGTTGTCGCGAGAGCCTGCAAGAATCAGCTCTATCGCGAAAACTGAAAACCGATCCCACTGGGTTACTCGCTTCGCTCGCCCCTTCGGGGCCACCCTCTGGGCGTTCTACGCGCAACCGCTTGTCTGGCCTGCGCCGGAATGACGATAGGAAAAACTGAGGTTAACTGAACCCGCTCCCGCGAGACCGACATTTCCGATCAAGCAGCAAGCTTGTCCGCAGCCGGAAAATCCACAGCCACACCGGTAACGCCGTGCAGATAATTGGTCACCGTCTTGTCGCCGATGATGACGATGACATCGACAAGATTTTCCTTGGTCCAACCAGCAGCGAGAAAAGCATCGACCAGCGCCGGATCGGCATGACCGCGCTCGGTCGCGATGTTCTTCACCAGGCGAGCCAACGCGTCGAGCTTGCTGTCAAAACTTGCTGTGCCGCCACGGATTTCCAACACCTGCGCATCCGTGAACCCATTCATCTTGCCGATGACCGTATGTGCGGCAAGGCAGTACTCGCAGCGATTGACTTCGCTGACTACCAGGTTGACGACTTCACGGGCCTTGCCGGTCACGCTGCTCTTGGCATTCTGCAACGCGAGGTAGCTGCCGAGTGCGTGCTCGGAATAGGCCAGGGCGGCATAGAGATTGGGCACTTTACCCAAGCCCTTCGTGAGGTTGTCGAACAACACCTGATTGGCCGGAGAGACTTCATCGCGAGTGGGGACGTTGAACTTGGACATGATGGCTTTCCTTGGGGCATGACGCCCATGGGTTGCTGAAGATGGGTGGATGGAAAGGGACGTAGCCGCCATCGACAGCGATGGACTGGCTGGCCTGAAGAGACTTTGATTGATTCCGCGTCCGACTTCTACTGCTCGACTTGTCATATCATTCAGTCCGAATGGGAATAAAAAGGGTGTTCCGATGGACAAGCTGCAAGCCATGAGGACCTTTGTCCGTGTCGTCGAAGCGGGGAGCTTTTCCGCCGTGGCCAAGGAGTCCAACACCACGCAAAGTGCGGTGAGCAAGCAGGTGGCCGCACTTGAAAATGTTCTCGGCGCGAAGCTGCTGATTCGCACGACGCGTTCGCTTGCGCTGACCGAAGAGGGCGAGCGCTACTTTGAGCAAGTCAGGCGCGTGGTTGCGGAAATCGCCGAAGCGGAAACGTCGCTGAAGCATGGCGAGCAGCAATTGAAGGGCTGGCTGCGCGTCGCCGCATCGGTCGGCTTTGGCCGGTTGAAACTGATGCCCCTGGTTCAGACCTTTCTGGCTGCGCATCCGGCGGTAAAGATCGACGTGCGGCTCAATGATGGTTTTATCGATCTGGTGGAACGCGGCATCGACGTGGCGGTGCGCATTGGCGAGCTGCCGGACAGCAGTCTGATCGCGCGGCCCATCGGAGTATCGCGGCGTGAATTGGTGGCGCATCGCAACTATCTGCGCAACCTGCCCAAGGGGATCAAGCCACCCAAGTCGCCGGACGACCTGGGGCAGCACAACTGCATCGTCTATACCGAAGCGACCATGCGCAATGCCTGGCGCCTTAGCGCTGGACCGGGTGCGGCCGATCCCGAGGGTACCGTGCGCATCATCAAGGTTGAGGGCAATTTGCAGACTGACAGTAGCGAAGTCATCCGCACGTCGGTGCTCGCAGGCATGGGCATCGGCTATGCGCCTTCGTGGCTATTCGGGGATGAAATCGCTCGCGGCGAGGTGGTCCGTGTGTTGCCCGATTGGTCGGTACGCTCGCCTATCCATGTCGTCATGCCGCAAGAGCGACGCCACTCGGCCAAGGTCAGAGCCTTTTCCGATCATCTCGCTCAGGGGTGGGCCGAGGCATGAAATTGCGTACAGGTGTCCCTTGCGTTTCGAGTTGATAGAACGCCGCTGCGGATAAGCGTAGTCTTGAACGGGAAACTCCCGGACGGTGCACTTCAACGTGCAGGGCAGGGGGCGTGACCATAATGGAGAAAGCGACATGAGCAAGAGTCTGGATTCGAAGAAAAGCGACAAGAAAAAGCCTGCCAAAACCATGAAGGAAAAAAAGGCGGCCAAGCAGGAAAAGAAGAAAAACGCCAAGTAAGCGTTTTGTTCCAGGGCGACATATCAGCGATGGATACATCCCGCTTCGATATCTGCTTCGAGCGTCGGCATCTGAACCATGCCGACGCCCATTCTCCAACCAGTAACCGGCTGTCGTAAGCGTGACGAGTCCGGCTCGGTTCTGGGTGCGCCCCGTGTATCACGGCAGCGAGCTACTGGTGGAAGTGTTGGGTGATCATCGTGCCGACGGTTTTCCCGATGTCGCCGCGATTCTGCAAGGCGCGCTGCGCTCGACCAGAGAGTCACATCCCGAAAATCTGGATGATCCAAACGTTGCGATGCTTCAGGATCGCTACTTCAGCTATTGGAAATACGCTGACGGCTACTACGAGATCGACGATGACATCTGGTCGCTCTTCGTGACCGCGAAAGTCGACAACACCGCGATAATTGCCGATATCGAGCAGGCTCTGCTTGCATCGGGCAAGTTTGTCAAAGAAACGGTGGATTTTGGGCGATTCAAGTAGGTAGGACCACGCCGATGCATGCAGGCTGGCTGGGAACAGCCAGTCATTTATGAGAGCCTATTGCAGCTTATCGCTCAGGAATTCCCCCGATGAACGGCAACACCTTGCAAGCAGACCTGGTTCGTTTGTTCGAGCGCCATGACGTGGAGCTGGAGCCCGACGAAGACTGGCTCGTCACCGACGGCGATTTTCCCGCTGTGCGCGCCAGCTGGCATGAGGGTACGGAAGGTGCGCCGGGCCGGCTGGACGTGGATGTGGTGCTCAGCGAAGAGCGGCACATCGAGGAGAGCTTTGCCGGCCAGGGAGGCGGTGACGCCGGTGCCCGCGATGCACTGAAAGCATTCGAGCGCAATGCCTTGTATGTGCTCTTGGCTGCTTGCTGGTACGTCACCGACGATCGGCGTATTCAACTGCAAAGCTGGGACCTGGGGCTGCGGAGCTGGGATGTGTTTGTCGGCCCGCTGACCTTCAGCCGTGACGATGTGGCCGCACCCGAAGGCCTGTTGTCGGGCCTGCAGGATGCGCTGCGCAACGAATCATTGAGCGGCGAGTTGCACTGGATCCGCCTGTTCCACCGCCGTGCCGATGACGGCTCGGTGGTTACCGAGGCGTTGCTGGATAACCAGCCATGGCCGGGCGGTGATCGCCTGCTGAGTCAGCTGGCTTGGCCGTCGACGGAGCAGGGGTACAGCGCGCGTTGCTTTGTTGCGCTGGATATTCGCGATTACTGAGTGCGTGCATCGCCCTTGTGGCAGGCCATTAATTTGCTACCAATTGCACCTGACGCGGCGGGGTCGTCGGCATCGCGCCATTAAGCGGGAACGTACGTCAATTTAATTACGCTCTCGACAAGCAAATCGGTCGCCACGAGGCGAAGCGGTGGCCGAGGGCCTGCGAAGAATGGTTTGCCTTGACCAAGCACGACGGGGTGGAGATAGATTTGATACTCATCGATGAGACCAAGCTCGGTCAGACTTTGCGCGAGATTTGGCCCGGCAACGTAGATCTCTCCGGCGAGCTCGGACTTTAGCCCCCTTATCGCCGCCTCGACATCATCTGCGATAAGCGTTGCGTTCGGACCGACTGACTTCAGCGAGCGCGACACAACCCACTTCGGTTTGCTTCGCCACACCGCGGCGTACTCGCGATCCCCTTCGTCCCAATCCGGAAGGTCATCGTCCCAATAACGCATGACCTCGTACATGCCACGACCGTACAGCATGCCGGTCAGACCGCGGACTTGCTCTATGAAGTGCTGGAAAAGCGCCGCGGGAGGCGCAAATTTCTGATGGTCGATGTAGCCATCCAGCGACTGGTTTAATGCGAAGACAAGCTTAGCCATGGGAAGTCTCCACTTCGGGGGAGCTTCAGGATAACTGGACATGAGTCGAGAAGACGTGGGGCCTTACGGGCGTAACCGTTTCATTTAACTGCCCCCGTCCCCTTATGGGGTTCCCCGTTAAATGATGGATGTCCCGTTCCACCGAGCGAGGCGCGCGGCGTCAATCGGCGTAGCCGAGGAATTTGAGGTGCAGCTTCTTTGAATCGTCCGTTTCAAGCTCAAATTTAGCGGAGCGTTGGCATTCTGTTGCTACGACCCTCACTGAAAAGGTGCGTTTGCCAATGTCTTTCATATCGAAGGGATTGGCGAATCCTCCGCCTGGGAACGGAGTATTGAATCTGAACATATCGTGGTGATCCCAGTGTGCGGCGATATCAACGAGTTGCTCTGAGTCATCGTGCCGTAGACGAAATCCTGGTCCATCAAGCAGCTTAGAATCGCTCCCTCCTGGTGAATCGGACGGTGGGCTTATATGTTCGACGTACACTCTGCAGTTTGAGAGCGTATTGCCACCAATGTTCTTGATGCCAATCCGCACGGTACTTAGCATATGGCCGGAACGAAGCTCCTCAACATTGTATGGAGCCTCCGGTCCAGTGATGATTTCGATTTTGGGTTCTCGCGTGATCTGACTATTCATCGCCGGGGTGGTGTTAGAAGCACTCCGCGCTCTAATCCAGCCCTCTAAGTTATTTGTTGCGGAAAGCTCTCGAATGGACTTTTGAACCTGAATATAGATGTCTTTAAGGTCATTTATTTCGCTGCAAAGCTTGCTTTTTACCAAGTTTCGGAACTCACCGAGCGCCCTAGAATCACCTTGCTCAATCGCAGACATGCCTAAGTCGCCTTTGACCTTGCGCTCGATCGCCTCACCAGTTAGGTATAACGCGAACAACGGCTTTCCGGTTTGCATCGCGTATTCGTATTCGAGGTGTATGTAGCTTTTCTTCGAATCGGGATCGATGCTGCCGTACCTCCCGCCAAGAATGAGCATGAAGATGTCGCTTCGGTCTATCCATTTTTGGATGACTTCGATTTGCTTCTTATCGGAGGCCGCAAATAACTCCATGCCGGCTGGAATGTGGCCGGCATCAAGAACTGCCATAACAGCTGCTTGCCGTTCCGCTTTCATGTCCTTGTAGGTGGAAGAAATGAAGACTTGGAATTTCTTGTCCACTCGGTGCTCCGTGATCGAATTGGTTCAATGCCCATGCCATTTCTTTGGATCGCAGACATTCCAGTTGCCGTTTCATTATGCCTTAAGCGTCGACTGGCGCGTCGTCGAACATTTAGGGCAGATCAGCCCAGCGAACGCGCTCGCCAAGCCTTGCGTAAATCCTCTATGTCGTTGTCTTCACGCGGTGTGGCTACCCAGCCTTCGCCACTGCACATTATGCATGCGGCAAAGCGCTCGCCTTGGCGCGACGGGCATAGCTAAAGGTTCCACCAGTCGGGCTCCATGAACACTCCAACGTGGCAATGAAAACAGGTGATGCCTGCATGCATCGCCATGTAGGCGAGTCGGCCGCAGTTGTCGCAGATGCCGGAGGGTTATCTTGGTTGATGGATGTATCGGCCCATGGTCGGCAGGGTGCGACCCGGAAGTCTCAGTCCTGGCGATTCGGTGCTGTGCGGGGGCGAGCGACGTTCCGAGTCTCATTGCCAAGCGGTCGCCATGCTGGCAAGGCGACGGGCGCTGGGCTGCGCAAGCGCGGTCCAGTGGCCTGGTCAAAAAATGTACAGATTGGTGCTGTCCTGCGACGGCGCGCGGTCGTCCCTTTTCCTCGCCTGCGCGCTTATTCCCCCACTTTTGATGCAGGTGATGCAGTCAGCCGAACGGCGTCACTGTGGGCACCGCTCGGCCATTCGAAAACGTATCGAGTGATGCGGATTGATGCACCTTAGCTAGGCTGTAGATGCGGCGAAGCGGGCCAGCGCGAACGCCCAAGGAACTACCGCCACGGCCATAAAGATATAGGCCCATTTCAGCGCAGCAATTTTTTGGTCAAGGATTTGTGCATTTCGCCAGGCCTGTCCGAGCAGTTCGTCGCCCAGCTGGTCAGTCGTCATTGCTTTAAACGACTCTATGAACTTGTGTTCGGTTTGCTTTGCAATGTAACGGAAGAAGATCACTGAGTCCTCGCCGCCTTTGACGTTTGGATAGGAGCCGCGGTAAAGCTGCAGAAGACTGAACACCAGTGCGACTACAAAACCGGCGATGACATACCAAGTCATCGTAGGCACAGCGGAAACAGGGTTCGGAACATTTGCTGCCAGTACCCCGAGCATGCCGATGTCGAGGCTGAGAACGACGGAAAATTTGGCGTCGATGCGTGGAAAGAAGCTTAGCACTAGGTCGAGCTGGTTCTTTGCCGCCGCGGCATCCACCTTGCTTGCAGTACCCTTTGTCGACATGTCGGTTGTCATAGGCCCCTTCCCCTCCGGATTGGGCAATGATAAGGCACGGCGAATAGCGTGGGAGACTGCCATGGTGAATGAGGACGAGCTGAAGGCAACGGTGTCCGGAATCTTTAGGGAGCGTTGGGACAGCGACCGGTGGGGGAGAGTCGTTCCAGGACTTGATGATCTACGCCTCAACGCAAATCACGGTATTCGTCTTGACGCATGCGTCCTTTACGCCGATATGTCGGACTCGACAGGGCTGGTCGACAACTATAAGGACGAGTTCGCTGCTGAAATTTATAAGGCTTATATGCAATGCGCCGGTAGGCTGATCACGGATGCCGGTGGAGTAATAACTGCGTATGACGGCGACCGCGTGATGGCTATTTTCCTTGGCGAGGAGAAGGAGAGTTCAGCGACCCTTGCTGCGCTGCGCATAAGCTATGCCCTTGATTACATCATTTCTCCGGCCCTCGCCGAATGTTATCCAGAGGATTATAAATCCGGGAGTCCTTACCTGCCTGGCCACACTGTCGGCATAGACTCAAGTGCGATTCTAGCCGCACGTATCGGTGTTCGTGGCGGCAATGACATCGTGTGGGTGGGGTCGGCTGCCAACCATGCCGCCAAGCTTTGCTCGGACAGTGTCAGTGGGAGAATTAGGATCACGGACAGAGTTTGGAGCAAACTGAGCGACTCAATGCGAGTGCAGAATGGGAGTAATGTTTGGACGGCCGAAGGCAGAGTGAGGTCGGGCGCACTCGCTTGGTCATCAAGCTGGTGGTTCGCTCCATGGTACAACCCGTAGTGAGTTGCATGCTGGTGCAGCCAGTCTATAAGACTGGGGCTGTCTGCAAGCTATCGATAAGTTGCCACTGATTGCTTCACGGTGACCTCTTCGAGGCCGAACTGATTCAACAACATGCGCACTATGTAAGGGGGCGTGCGGTTCTTTGGGCCGAGGTACACGTGGGAAATAGCTGGTTGCGGCAGTGCGCGGTCTGGCAGGACATATTCGATATAGGGCACGACCATGCCGCGACTACTACGATATTTGAACGGTACCTGGCCGAAGTGGAAGGCAGTCATTACCAGTCGCCACTCAGCCTCCTCCGCGAAAGCTGAACTCTTGACCGTGTAAAGACGGTCCCAAGTATCGGTCAGAGTGTCGTGTAACTTCCATTTTGCCAACAGGTAATCTGGCGGTGAAATGTTCCCGGCCAGATGGCGCATTCGCTCCGCATATGGAATGTGGCCTAGCTTTATGTGTTGTTCCATGGACTGGAACCAAGGAGCCAGTTCGCGAAGTTGGTCTTCTTCGTGGTACATCACCTCGTGCAACACGGGGCCTCGTACGGAGTCCCGCTTCATGGTGAACGAGTTATGTGTATGCAAAGATTGGAGTTCAGATTGCTTAAAGCCAATAGAGAAACCAGCTCCGTCTGCTGCATATCCCCGCCACTGGCTAAGTAGATCTCCATGCTTTGACAGACATAGGCCATAACAATCGTAAAATTTCGACATCACGTCCAGTTCGTCGCGGAAGCTTTCCAGAGTGTCGCTTTTGAGCCCCCGCTTCGAGGTAAGCTCAATCAACATTTTTTGCGCTCTTATCCCTTCGTCGGAGTCGTTCGAATGACGAAATGGGGACATCCACAGCGTATTTGTTCGAATCATTGATTCGAAAGCGGTGGCATCGCAGTAATGATAAAGGAGGCCCTCCTCGGGCTCCTGCGGTTCAAAATCCATGCTTTTCCCAAGGGTATTTGAGCTAAATCTGCGAGCGATGGCCCGTGCTTAAGAGTTGGAGTCGTTGCCTGTATGGCTACGCCGCTGTTGAACCGCCTCAAACCTTAACGGATAAGTGGATAAGGTGGATAAGGGGACGGAGTGGACTACCCCCGATTTCTCGGACGGTTTAAATCGTCACCGTGAGCATACGCTCAAAACTGTCCGGCGATTGATAGTCAAGACTGCTGTGCAAGC
>NZ_JBVJLZ010000009.1:0-208334 GCF_055584465.1 Dyella sp. NPDC103356 | reverse complement strand
GAATCGCTGGCGCTTTTCCATCGAACACCTCCGTGCGAGGATTGTCCTCGCTTTTAGGTGTCCGAGAAATCAGGGGTGATCCATTCTGACCCCTTATTCCCATGTTTCTGACCCCTTATTCCCAGAGTGAAAGACAGTAAGGAACTGGCACCGAATGAGCATGCAATGGTTATTGGCAAAAGCGCCTGGATTTCAGGCGCTGCCCGAATCAGATCGCACCGCAATCTTCAACTTCACCTTCCTGTGGAGCCTGTTTGAAGGCCAGGTCATGGGCAAGTTCGCGCGCGCCGACCTGATCTGCGCAAAGGTTGATGAATGGCGTGACGCCGGAACGCTCGAAGCCGACCAGTACGCCCCGGAGCTGGCCTACTTCCGGCAGCGCTATTTTGACAACGGCGCCTTCACTCATCACTTCCCGCACTTGCATCTGCGCCCCGCCGACCAACCAGCTGTCGTTCAGTCAGTTCTCGACGGCAGCAATAACGATTCGCGCGATCAGCTTCTCACTGTGGTGATGATTGTTTGGCGGTTTCGCAACAACCTGTTCCATGGCGAAAAATGGGCCTACCAGCTTCAGGGTCAGCTCGCCAACTTTACCCATGCCAACTCCGTCTTGATGCGACTTTTGGAGAAACACGGGCAGTTGGCCGCTTAGCGTTCCATGCTCAACAGGAAAGCCTTTTTTGCACGCGAACCTGCCATCTTGGCTACCGAGGGGAACAGGGATGGAGAACATCAGGGACATTGCCGCCGCGATCGACTTCGCACGCGTCGGAACGCCGCTCGCGCACTTCTACGAAGATCGAGCGGAGATCCGGCAAGTACCCGGCAGTCGTGAATCCCTGTTCGAGGAGATCCACGACGAGGACGGCCCGCGCTCGGGGTACGCCTACCACTGGGGCGGTCGCCGCGAGCTGCAGCTCAACATCGGCTTCGAGAAGGAGCGCACGCACTTTCGCTACGGCGCCGCCTTCTCCATCGAGCGAGGCCCGTACTACGAGAACCCGGTCGAGGTGCTCACGCCCATCATTCATCGGTTCAACGCCATCCTCTCCCAGTACCCCGCCTTGGCAGGCCTGGAGATGTGGTACGTGGACAAACGCCTGCCCGAGGCTCGGCAGCGTGTGCCGGTGGGCCCCGTGCGCACGATTTCCGACGCGCAGATTCACGAAGGTGTCTTCATCTTCTTCGGAGAGGGCGTGCCGGTCGGCGTGGACGGCATCGGGCCGGAAGTTATCAGCCGCGCAGTGACCGTGCTTAACCTGATCTATCCGTTGTACCTAGCGCTGCTCGACGAAACCGGTGCCGAGGCGCGCGCGCTCGAATATCGCGTAGCGCGCATCTGCTGGAACACGCACATGTGGACGCGCCCGTCCGGGCCCCTTGGCAAGGCTCGCTCCAAAGACACCTTCGAACGCAAGCACGGGTTTGGCCACGAAGAATGGATCGGCGATCTATCCACGCTGGTGTGTGGGTACAAGCACGCCTTCATCCAGCCCATGAACGCCAACCACGATGCCTACGCCAGCAAGCGTCTGGCTCTGTTGTTGTACGCGATCGATGGAACCACCGGTCAGCGCTACTGGGCCGGCGCGATTGATGGCGTGCAGACCATGACCGAACGCGAAGCCGTGCGCGTGGCGCGCGAATTCAAACGCGAGGGCTGGCTGCGCATGATGGAGCAGCAGGTCGAAGCGCTTGGCCTGGACAAGGCCGCCGTCACGGATACCGGTCGTACGGAGCTGTTCAACGTCCGCTTCCGTCCCGACGCGCTCCGCATGTTTGACCCACCCATTCCTTTCCCAGCTGAAGATGTGCCGGCGGATTACTACGGGATTCTGCAGCTCGTCCCTCCCGCCTGGGAGCACCTCACCGACGTCGACGCCAATACGGATGCCTACAGCGAGCCCGGTGAGCCAGACGAGTCCGACGAGGAATCGGATGACACCGACGGAGCGACGACCGCGACCCGCGCGCCATCGGGTGGCGGCGATGTGAGGCTCATCCAGACCCAATGGCAGAACGCGCTGATGCGGACCCTTCGTGTGGATCTGCCGGCAGAAGTGAAGCCGAGGCGGGAGTTCAGGCTGGGCCGCAATCGCGTCGATATCCGCCTGAAGGCGTCGGACCGTACGGTCTTCATCGAACTGAAGCCGCGCGGCACGCCCACCGAGGTGATTCGGGAAGCATTCGGTCAGCTAATGGAATACGCCTACTGGCCCACCACCACGCGGTGCGACACCCTGCTGATCGTCGGGCCCGGTGTCGCCAGCGCGAGGGACCGCGCGTACCTGGCTACCATGCGCGAGCGCTTCGGCATTCCCGTCCACTACCTGCACTATCGCGAGGGCCGCATCATCGGCATCGGCGACTGGTACCGGGCCTTGCCGACGGTCGTGGGTTAGCATCGGGCGCTGAGCGCACTTTGCGAGGTCACGCGGCAACCGCCTGTCGACGCTGGATCTCTGCCGCGATACGCGATTGCCACGTCTGCAGTTCGGACAAACTCAGCTCGGCTAGGTTCAAGGCATCCTCCGGAAAGGACCCGTGCAGCAGATAACCCTCGATCGCGGCCTGCCTGTGGAAAAGAATCTGATCGAACTGCACGGCGGACAGACCCAGCGGCGTGCACACGTGCTCGATCAGGAATGCCTCGATCGCGCCATAGTTCTTGGCGGTCACCTTGCGCGGCAAATCGGGAACGATGCGGGTCGCGATTCTCATGACCCGGCTGTCGAGTGCGATAACGTCGGATGCCATTCCCAGGCCTGTCGTGAGGAAATCTCGCGCACCCTTCTCTTTCATGAAACCGAAGTGTTTCCCGATGTAGGCGACGCGCTCGGGGCTGGTGTGCATTGCGGCCAAATGCCGAACAAATCCACGAGGACCTCGCGGATAGTCTTTGAGCACCTGCAAGTTCTTCACCAGCGCCTTTACCTTGTCGGTGCTTTCGGGGGCGCGGGCCCCGACGTACCTGGTTCCGATGCTGGCCAGCACACCACCAATCGCTTTGGCCGCAGCGCGCGGCGACATGGCGATCAACCTTGCGTAGGCCAGCCGGTCACGAACGTCTTGTTGCCGCAGATGATGTGCCGGCGCTTCCTTACCGACCACCACTACCTGGCTGACCACACGCAACCAGATATCGTCGTCCGACATCGCTCGCCACTTGCCCAAGGCTGGCACCGACATGCCGGCGTACTTATCGCGGATCGCGCCGAACGTAGCCAGTTGTTGCGGCGTCAGGCCTGCGGGCAGTGGGGGATGGGTCATTTCGAATCAGCTCCAAATGCGCACGAGCAGTGCGGAGTTTGTTCGGCAGCATGACGTGCTCAACGGGCGCACTGCACCCGAAAGCTGTTACAGGCCTTTGTTGTCAGCATCAATGAGCTGCTTGTAGTCAAGGCTCATCATCGTGCCGATGGCCAAATAGTCAATCTGATCACCGTCGTGGTGGCACTGAAGCAGTTTCGTGATCACGCTGCTGTTGTGATCGTCAGGTGCCCCATATTTGTCCTCACGCCCGTGTACCAACGTGGCGAAGGACTCTGTCACGTGGGGCTCGATGAGCCGGACCAGGTAGATGTCGTGCGCGGCGACCGTGCTGGGCCGTTCCGATTCGAGCACGATACTCACTGGCCACACTAGGCAACTGAGGTCTCATTGGCTGCGAACCCACGCCCGCCGCGGCATTGGTGAGGGGCGACGGTACAGAGCGCCACCCTACCCCCGATAACACCGACTAATCGCCCTGCCCTGGGTCCGAAATCGGCCAGAAGCCGACGTTTGAAACTATGCCCTTCCTACCCGGATTTTGGAGAGGATTCCCTGGGCCTAGGAACTGCTATTACGTGATCGGATAGACGAATCTATCCGCGCAAGAGACGTTGAAAACCGCATGCGCACGATGCCCGCCCACCAGGACGAGCATTCGGTGCAGCGCGTAATTTAATCCTGCTCTACTAGCAGGCTTTTCAGGTTCCGCAAGATGGTGGCGGATATGTCAGCCGGTGGCATTCCGTGCAAACGCGCCAAACCTTCCACGGCAATCCAGACATCGCTCGGTGTGGTTGGACGGGCATCGGTCTGGGTGAACGGCCCATCTGTTTCCGTCAGAACACGATCCAACGGCAGCGCCTTGGTTATCGCGGCGCGCTTTTCATTGGCAAGCATCTCCGCGTTCACCGAAAAATAGCAGCCGAGATCTACCGCTCTCTTGGCTTCCGCTGCGGTGCCGGTGAACCAATGAAGCACCACACGACCGCGCGTAGGTGGCATGTATTGCTCCATCATGTCGAGCACGGCTTTGGTCGCCCTGACGCTATGCGTTGTGACAATTTTGTTTCCCGCCGCCGCGCAGAGTGACAATACACGAGCAAAAATCTCCTTTTGCATTTCGAACGACTTGTAGAATCGTGGGCTGGCGTCAAGCCCGACCTCACCCACATAGCGCGTTTGCGGCAGCAATTCCTCCCATAGCCCAATCTCATGAGCGCGTTCGGCGACTAATTGAGGATGCAGGCCGAGTGCCGCACGAACATGACGGGTGGCAGATGCCAGATCGTGGTTCCGCAGCCAAGCCTTGGGCGTGGTGGTCACGGTGAGGGTGAACACGCCATCGCGCTCGCAACGCTCCACAGCGGCAGCATGGTCGGGATAGAGATCGAGGTGGCAATGAAAATCGACGAGACCAGGTCGCATGGTGTCTCTTATAACGGTCCGGCGCGAACGCCAGTCAGCAGGCGTCCAACCTCCTCCAAACCGCGGCGATAAACATCGGCAAGGTCGTCGTAGCGGGAGGGATCATCATAGAGTGGCCCTGGCTTGTGGATGAGGGCCTTGGCAAGTTCCGGGCGCTTGGATAGCCGCGCGATCGCGATCTGGAAGGATCGGACCTGCTGACCTTCTGCCTGCCTGGTGTCCAATACGGCAGCCTTCAGGTCGGGCACACCATATGATGTCGAATCGTTGCCTCGCAGAGATGAACGCCGAATAAGACATGGCAGGCAGTATCCACAGTGCCCCTGCGGCTTTTTGGTCCAGCGGCCCTTCGCTGGTGACGAACACGATAGGGATAGTGGGGCGAGCTGCTTCAACAGTACTGGATTGGCACATTGGGCAACCATCTCCCCTTTGGTCTTGTTCCAATACGGATTTTCGACCTTCCCTCCGACTCCGAGCGCGTGGAGCAAATCGTTCCACCTGGCCATGTAAAACGGGTGCGTGGTTCGGGTGCTGAGCGCGCCGAGCCGGAGCCTATCGAGAGGCACGTTGAGTGCAATCAATCCGTTTTCCGGAACCTTGAGCACGAAGTTGCGCCCGAGCGCAGTGCCAGCGGCGATCCCTAGGGAAAAGAATAGGAACGAGCGGCCGCGTGTGGTGTCCTCCGATCCGACATCCTCGACGAGCCCGCTCTCGAAACTCATCCACACCCGGAGTCGATCAAATACGGATGATTTGTAAGCGGCTTTCAAACCTTCGAAGCACTGGTCTTGCGACTTGCTCACCAGCCCTTCGCCCGCATGGCTGACCAGGAGCGGATTCTCACCGGCGTTCAAGCTGTCGATCGCGCCGATCAGACTGTCCAAGCCACCAGAAAACAAACTCACACCATCGAACTGCACGGGAATGAGCGATGGAGCCGCGTTGGGAATCAGCTTCGCGTAATCTTTGGCCCGCTTGCGGAATCCAACATCCCATCGATCGCCGGTTAGGAAGTTCAGTGCACGAACCAGGATGGGCGCGGCGGAGGTCCATCGCACTGGATCGCTCACCGGAATGACCAGTCGAATTTCGCGAGTCCAGGCATCCTGCGATTCGGTCGAGCGAGAGATGCGGGTATCCGCAGCATGAACATGGGCAGCAACCACCAGTATGTCCGCGCCGATCTCGCTCGGTGTCAGATGCAAAGCTTTGAGGTCGGCCAAGGCATGGCCGATCCCATGATCGAGACGCTTGCCCGCAACCAACTGCAAGGTCGATGCGACCTCGTCGCGCGCCTTGGGGACGCGGGTCTTATCGTCCGGCCCGAAACGGCCGATGATTACATGGCGCCTCATTTCGCTGCCTCCCTATCGCCAATCGTCTGCAATACGTCGAAGGCGGATTGATATACGTTGGTCACGAAGCCCATCACCGCATCAGGGGTCAGCGACTGGATGTTGATACCCGCGGCGTTGATCGCGTCGCTGACCCCACGCTGGATGAAATCACGCAGTTGCGCCTGAACTCTCTCGGCCGAGCGTGGGTCGGCAGGTAAAGTCACAACCTTAGTGCCAATGTCGTTGCAGATGCGCGCTTCGATCGCGTGTGTCGCATATAGCTCGAAGACGGTTTGGATCTGACCCGGTGTCAGCGCGTCGATGTCGGTAATGCCGGCGCCGGCGAGATCGGCGATGGTCTCGACGAAGGCGTCTCGCGCGATCCCCTCGTCGATCGACCCGCCTTCAGGGCAAATGTAATCAGCGAGCCCCGCGAACACCTCCTCGATTGGCCTCCCAGCGAGGCTTTCGAGGTTGAGCGTTCGTAGTGCCTCTCGAACGCCATTCGCGCTGGCGTCGGTGAGGAATCGGACAAGTCCAGCGCCAGCACCCCGCGATGAACCCATCCGTTGCGCAGCTTGGCGCGAACCGCCCGCCGATCTGGACACATATTGCGAGACAGCGCGGCCGAGGCTCCGACGGTCGCTTCCGCCCGAACTTGCGAAGCGCGTGAAATTGTTTCTGGCCGATGTGAAGCGATCCGACGCTCCTGCCGGCGCGGTCGGCCGGGGCGCCGGCGCGGGAGGAACCGCAGGAGACGATCCATCAGGCGGCGTGGACTGTGTTCCGTCACCATCGCCCGTGCCGGCCCCACCGTCGCCATCACCCTGCAACCAACTCGGGATGAGCGGTGTGCCGCCGCCTGCTCCTCCATATGCGTTCGAGGTGCCCATCAGCGACCACCCTTCCGCGTGCGAAGAGCAGCGCTCGCCGTCGGCTTCAAGAAGGCCGAACCGGCGGTAGACCACCGTTGGAGTAGATTCTCGAAGCGCGCCACGGCGTCGGAATCCTTGATGACGCCCTCCCAACCCGACGCTGGCCACGGACCGCACCGATCGGATGGCAGGGCTTCGAGCAGGTCAAGGAGATTGGCTTGCAGTGTCGAATGCGCGCGAACCAGCACGGCGAGTCCATCTACGCCTGGCGGGACGGTATCAAAGGCGTCTCCGCCCATGACACGGCCGCGCAACTCCTCGAAGACCTGCGCGGCTTCGGCCGGAACGAGCTGCTTGAGTTCACCCTCGAACGCCTGGACAGCGAGTTTCGGGCCGAGCAGCTTTTCGACTACCGCGGCGAGCCGCCCGAGAACCGACGCCGCTCCGAAATAGTCCTTGCGATCCTTGGTCACGAACAGATAGGGGCGTAGATCGACTTCAGCCAAGGCCGGTGACAACCGCGCCCAGGCCCGTATCGCGTCGGCCGCCTTCCACTCCGTCAGGACGGCGCTGTCCTTGGAGTCCCGCACGGCGGTCGGCTTGGCACCATCGATGGAACTGTCCTTCGCCCCGGCCCGCTTCACCTTGCGGGCAGGCTTCTCATCCGACGCGGCGGTTTCGAGCGCCGCCAAATCTACGCAACGGCCGTCCGGGTCACGGGCGGCGGCGTTGGCGATCTGGTCGAATAATCTTGAGAGGAACCGTTCGGCCAGCATCAGCTTCGCCAAGACGGGCAGTTTCACCTCATCTCCGAAACCGCGTGCGAGCGCGGTCTGATGGCGCAACAGCAGGGTGTTCAGGAAGCGTTTGATCTGCCGCGGATTGCCCTGAGTTCCGCTGGCCAGGATCGGACCGATCTGATCGCTCAAGGTAAGCGAGTTCTGGACCTGGCCGGCCTTTTCACCCAAGGCGGTCTTGACCGTCTGCGCGTCAAGTCCGGCGGTCTTCCAAGGCCTTTTGAGCAATTCACGCGCGACGGTGATGAGCGCCGAGTAAGCGGGATCGTCCTCGCCCAGCTCGGCGCCGATGAGCAACAGGGTAACGTAGATGCGGGTTTCGGTCTCGCCCAAAGCCGGGATACGGAATGGGATTTGAATCAGCTTTTCGAGATAGTTCCGCGCATAGTCGCGCGGTCCGGTCGTGTCCGGCAGCTCAGGGAAATGCTTGCGCACAGAATATTCGATCATCGCTTCGTCGGCGGCAACGATGAACGCGGTGCGGGCGGTGAAGACGAACAACCGGACGGCTTCGAGCGTTTCGATAGCAGTGTCCGGCAGGCAGCGGTCGAGGTCGTCGATGAGGACGATCAGTTGTTTAATGCCTGCCTGCTTGAGTAGGTCGTCAAAAGCTTTCCGGAACGCCTCGATCTCTTCCGGAACATTTTTTGACTCTCCGGGTTTGAGCAAACCCTGCACACCGTCGATAGCTTTGTCATAGTTCTCCTTCGTCGCAAGTTTCGAGGGATCGGAGAAAATCCCCTTCAAGGCGCCAACCACCGCGCCCATCTGATCGGCAGTGGGGATGCCCGTGAACGCGGTGAATGCGAGACCGCCTCCGTGCCGCGCGATTTTTAGCCAGTCGATCCGCCGGAAGATGTCTTTGATGGCTATGCCGGCTTGGGTGAGCAACGGTCGTTTTTCGATAAGGCCGGTAACGATGCCCTCGATCAGCGCGATCTTCGCGTCTTCGAATCCTTGAAAACGCCACCCGTTGAATTTGATGCAGAGCACGTCCTTGTCTGAAGCAAGGCCATTTTCGATCATCTCCAGGATGCTGGATTTGCCGGCGCCCCAGTCACCGTGAACACCGATCGTCACGGCGCGCTCAGGCTTTTCGCGCAGCAGCTCGATAATAGTCTTGGCGATCGCCTCGTTGTTGAGGAGATCAACTTTAGTCTCATTATCCGTGAGAATCATTTCGCTCCGTGCTCCCCTTCCGCGATTCGTAGCGGGCTGAAAGCTAAGGTCTCACGCGTAAGCCATCGAATCAATTGGCCTGCTGTATTTCGATTTTGATCCACAGCGCGAAGCACCGGTTGGCTTGAGTATCCGCGGGCCGCCTTGGGTCGGAAGTAGCCCTCCCCTACCCCCGATAACCAGCCCTAATCACCCTACTCTGTTGGCCGTCATAGACTGGTCCCGGCTTGTCGCGGCAAAATGGCTCGGCGTCACTATGCGAAAGGAAAACGGATGGATCTGGAGCGTCTTGGAAGCGTTGTACGCAAGGTACTGCACCACCAATTTGGCTTTTGCACGCATAATGGAATTTCAGCTACTTGCCAGAAAATAGGATTACCCGTTCCTGATACGGCGAAGACCAAGGCCGAACGCTCAGCAGAAGCCGTTGGTGGAATCACGGATGATCAGGCAGAAGAACTGGCCCAGCAATTGCTTTCTACGTTTCCCCTACGCGCATCAGATCGCAATGCGTTGCAGGATGCGCTATGGGTCAACTCTGGTTATCCAGATATCCCCAAGCGAACCCGCCGAGAGATTGCGGAAGCACTAGGTCATTCTGACCTCTTTATTGATGCCAGCTCGTTCGACACGCTACTGACCGATCTCTGGGTGCTTGGTGATGATCCGATCCAAGCAGTCTCTACCATGTTTGGTCTCCCAGATCGGAGTTTGCGGGGAGAGATTGAGCAGCATATCCATCGTAACCCCGACTGGTCTGGTGTCGAACTCTTCAACCATCTCGGCGCATACGAGGCCTCGGATCATCGCTTTGCGCTGTTCCTGGAGGGACTGGCGTCGCCCGATGTCAGACCCGATGAAGACGAGCAGCGTCGCTTCGTTGAACTGGTTAATGGCCCGCTAAAGAAACTGGGTCTTGAGCTTCAGGAGGCCGGGAGCGAAGGTGGCTATCCGACGTTCGTGGTGGTTTCAATCCATGCGACACCACGTGGGCGCCCCAAGAATCTGATCTTTGGGTCATCGGTCAAGCCGGATCTGAGGTTCCGAGATGCCATCGACAATGAGGTCGAAATCGTTACCGGCGCTGACCAAGTGCTGATCTACGATCGCCCCATCGGGTACAACGGCTTGCGATGGTGTGACCTACAAGCCTGGTGGAAGGAAAACCAGCAAATCGGTGATAACGACCGCGCAAAGAAAACGCTCTACCGACGCTTGCGCGCGAGCCTTCCGAACTCGTCGCCACCCCAACTGGCGCTATTCGATGGCTTCTATAACGGATTCAAAGCGGACTCGCCGCATCTCCCGGCACTCTTACCCGAGGTCTGGTTGCACTGGGATCCCAAGACCATTCGGATGAGAGGTCGAGATGCTTTACTTCACTCCCGAATGGACTTCTTGCTGCTCATGCCCAACAACGTACGCGTAGTGGTTGAAGTCGACGGGCAGCAGCACTATTCGGACAATGGGAAAGCCGACCCGAAGCGCTACGCGCGGATGGTCGAAGCTGATCGTGATATGCGTCTGTCGGGGTACGAGGTCTACCGATTCGGCGCATTGCAACTGATGGATGAGCAGGCACCTGCAACGGTCCTCGACTTCTTTGCTCGTCTGTTTCGACTACACGGCGTTATCCGCTGACGCCCGGCACCTACCCCCGATAACGATCGCTTATCGCCTGCCCTTACTTAATGCGCGCATGACGAGCTTAACCGCCAAGTTTGGGACCAAGTTTGGGACACCCACTATTCGGCAGCGTTGTTGGCCTGCCCTGCTCCCAAGGACTGGAGCTGAGGCGGGATACTCATTATTCAATGGAATACATGAGTCCTGTTCGTCCTCCCTCTCCCAGTCCGATGGCGCTGAATCGCTCGCCGGTTCGTGCGGCTGGCAGCGCTTAGTGATCGAGATTGTGGGTGTCCAGAACTCATGCCGGTGGGTGTCCAGAACTCATGCCGATTCAGCCAGTCCGACATTCGTGCGGCGAGCAAATCAACCGATTGCGAGGGCTTTCAGTGAGAGTTGATCTCACTGAAAGCCCTCCTATCGTCAAGAACCGTGCATCGCCACCCAGTCAGTAATCATTTTCAGGGCAATCGGCGACATGGTTTCCTCAATGCTGGCCGATTCCGCTGGCGTCCCGATGTTGGCCGTCTGAAACATGTGGTTGACGTTCGGGAGTTCGACAATCGTCGCACCTGGATTGCCCTTCAGAGCCGCCTTGATGGCAGGCAGATTGTCTTCGGGTGGTACGAAGAGATCGAGGCTGCCATCGAGGACAAGGACCGGCACCAGGAGGGCGCGAAGGGTCGGGATGGGATCGTAGTTGAAGGCCTGCCGCGCCCAGGGGCTGGTGACCTGATGGGCAAGCGTGTCCGCATTTTCGGGTCGGATGAGCTTGTCAGTGACTCCCTGCGCAATGTCCGTGTTGGCAACTGACAACGCTGCCGTGTTGCTGGCCGTAGTCGCAAGATCGGCATAGAGTTTGTTGAAAAAAGCGCTTCGCTTTGCAATCTGTTCTTCGGGAACACCGGATGCCCTGGCAATTCGGGCGTCTTGTACGTTCAAAAGCCTGCCGATGCGCATGCCCGGACCGGCCATAAGTACAGCGAATCGCGCTGCCGGATTGCGAACGGCGATCATGGGGGCGATGGCACCGCCCTCCGAGTGGCCGATAAGGCCGATATGCTTCGCCCCGATCTCAGGGCGCGACATAAGAAAGGTCATGGCCGCTTCGGCATCGGAGGCAAAGTCGGGGATCGTCGCCGTGGCAAAGTCACCACCCGAACCACCAACACCTCGTTTGTCATAGCGCAACACGGCTATGCCGCGACGATTGAGAGCATCGGCGAGGACAACGAACAGTTTGTGGCCGAAACTGTTTTCGTCACGCGTTCCCGGCCCGGTCCCTCCGATCAGCACGACGGCCGGAAAGGGGCCGGTACCGTCGGGCACGCTGAGCGTGCCGGCCAGCCTTATCCCCGCCGATGCGTTGTCGAAGGTGACCTCCTGCTGCCGGTAAGGACGGGTGCCGGCGGCAATGGCTTCTTCCTGTGGACGCTTCGGAGGTGCGGCACCCGACGTCTGGCCAGTCATCCGGGTCAGGGATAGCGACATGATGACGCCCTGTGTCCACGTCCCGACCCAGCCCTTTTTGCCGGCGTCCCAGTGTCCCGTATAGGTGGCACTGATCCTTGGGATGGTGAAGCTCAAATGGTCGGCATCGGTTACGACATCATCGGCGGGCAGAACAACGCTTCCCTGATCGAGACTTTCAAGCGCCGCCTTGTAGTGGCCTGCCCCCTCTTTGGTTACGTGCACCACGATGTGGTACTGGCCAGCCAGGAGGCCACCCCAATCACCTGCTGCGTCTTCGGCCGAAACCGCACCGACCACCAGAGCCAACAGGCTTCCGACGGCAAACATGCGTTTCGCCACCGATCGTTTCGTCCCATGCGTTTTCAAGGTCATACCCCTCTGCAAGAACGCCGGGTTGGCGTCAGACTGGTAGTCGAGGGCCAGACACGGGTCTTACAGCACGGGCCGCGATTTTTTTTATTGCCTGCCTTGTAAGAAGATTCCCGTTCAAGCGACTAAGGCCCCCAAAGGGATGGGATACCAACGCCGTGTTGAGCCTCGAAGAGATCGTCGATAAGCACGCCGGCATGGTCCGCCGCATTGCGACGGTCTATGAGCGCCATCCCGACCGGATCGACGATCTCGTGCAGGAAGTCTGGCTGGCGGTCTGGCAGGCGCTACCTCGCCTGGACAATCCGTCGATGCTCAAACCCTATATCGCCCGTATCACCCAGAACATTTGTGTCACCCATGTGCGTCGCGCACTCGTACGCAAGGACGAACCCCTGGGTGACGGCATTGCGGATATGTCCATGCCTGTCGACGAGGCCACCGATCACGCCAGGCAACTGGCGCGCCTGACCGAGGTGATACGTCAATTGCCAGAGCCTTTAAAGGCCGTCGCCGGCCTCTATCTCGAGGAGATACCAATCAAGGAGATCGCAACGATCCTCGGCATCAGTGAAAGCAACACGTCGGTGCGACTGCATCGCGCCAAAACTTTCATCCGGCTGAACTTCGGAGCCTAGACATGAGCGAACCATCGCAAACTGATCCTTTCGCCACGCTTTGGCAATCCGCGCCCAAACCGGACACCGGGCAGCTCCTGCAAGACCTGCAGCGGCTGCAGAAAGCGCAGCGGTGGCACAGCCGAATCCTCACTATCATTCTCTGTGGCATTGCATTGTTTTTTATTTTCGAGGAGGCCACCGGACGATCCGGTACCCACGGGCTGATCAGCGTGTTGTGGATCGCCTTCGTTGCCGGTGCGATCGGGTATCAGCGCGTGCGCTGCCGCTCCGTGGATCCGCTCGATCTCGATACGGTCAGCCTTCTCAAGCGCATGGTCACCCGGGCAAAGCGGGGACTCTTCCAGGCGCGCTGTCTTTACCTGGGAACTCCCATGGGTGCAGTGACGGGTGCAGCTCTGACGAGGGTTCTGGCACCAGGGGCGGCGCCGAGTGAGCATATGGCCCAATCCAATCTGACGCTGATGCAAACGATCGTCGGTCTGATAGCCCTGGTCGCCATGATCATCTCGGGACTCGTGCTGGCGCGCATCAGACGGCGCCAACTGCTGGAACTCACCGGAAAACTGAAGTCGCTGGAAGAAAGTCTGTAAGAAATCCCACGTAGCCGCGACTTTGGTTCCGACGGATCAAGATCAACACAGGTCGATCCGGCATCCACACTTGGAGGAACCCATGTCGAACGCACGCATCGCATCCATTCTTTTCGGTCTTGTCGCCGCCTGTGCTCTGATCGCCCTGGCCTGGTATCAGGCACATGGTGACCGCATGATTCTGTCGATATCCGGCGCTGTCGCCATCGTAGTGATGGTGCTTGCGCTGATACGTTTCATACCTGCACTGATTCGCTGTATGTCCACCAAGGGGAGCTGCGCTGTACGCCACGACAGGATCAGGTGATGGGAATCCTGCAGCGTGCGAACGCCAATACCCGGCCCTTTATGTCCGCATTGGGTTGCGGCCGCCGTCGGGAGCGGACCTTTGTCTACGGCGGAAGATAGCTCCTTCTCTACCCCTGATAACGATCGCTTATCGCCTGCCCTTACTTAATGCGAGTACGACGAGCTTAAGGGGACGGGTTGATTAAGAAGATTTAATTAATCCTGTCCCAGATATCGCATCCCAGATCTAGACGACGCGCCGGCGTCGGGCTAAAACAGCCCCCGCGCCCAGAATCAGCAATATAGTGAGCGCCATTCCACAGCCAAATTCCGTCGTGATGTAAGGGGCGGTGCCCGTGCGCGCGGTCATGGCGTCGAGCACGCCCTGGACGAGGGTGTTGTGGGTGGCATGCAACAACACGCAGGGCCAAATGCTGCCCGATGCCATGCGCAGCCAAGTCATCAGAAACGCCATTCCGATGACCATCACAGTGAAACACGCCACTGCATACGCTGGTTGTGTGCCCGCGTTGTAGTCAGCGCCTAGCAAGACCGGGTAATGCCAAACCGCCCAGATTAGTCCGCTGATCAGGCTAGTCTTGACCAGGCCAAGGCGCTCATAGAGGCGAGGAACCAAGAAGCCTCGCCAGCCCAATTCCTCTCCCAGTGCCCAGGCCATGGTCCCGATCACGATGAAGATCATGGTGGAGGGGATGCCAAAGAGTGCTGCGAAAGCGCTGGTGTGTTGGCTGATGTGAAAGGTGTTGGCGAAAGGAGCCGCGAACTGTCCCCATTGAAACGCATTTGGGACAATCATCCAGGTCAGCAGATAGACAGGGATGGCATACAGCCAGGCGAAGCCATAGCCCCATGCGGTGAAGACGCGTTTGGGCCAGGCCCAACCTAGCGAGCGCACGCTGACCCCACACATCAGACACGTGACCAACGTGGCAGCGGCCGGACACCACATGACGATGCGGGACATCATCGGCGGTTCGGCCTTCAAATAGATTTCGAAGAGAGACACCGGTGTGGTGAACACCACGAGCCAAAACAAGAACCAGAAAATCTCACGCAGTCGATACGATGTATTCAAAGAAAGACGGCCTCAGGTGCCTGGAATCGACGCCACGTCGATTAGAAACAGTAACTCAGCCGAAGCGGCAACAGCGGTCGATCTCTGTAGCGAATGACCAGGGTTGGAGCGATATGGTGACATGCCTGGGGTGCCTCACGACCATCCAGATGGACTGAGGTCCGACCTGCAGTGCCGGAAGCCATGGTGGCAACGCAAGGCCACCGCTTTGCCGTGCATCGAGACAATTTGTAAAGCCCCCTACCCGGATAGAACGCAAGCAGCGTGCCTAAGAGTGGCAATCCCGATGGGTCCTAATCACGACGAGCGAAATCCATTAAACGGCTACGCCAGCTCGAAGAAAGTAGAACTGTTGCAACTAGGTCATGGGGCGGCCTCCTGATGCAATGCAGCCAATCTACTAGTAGGTAGTGTGGCAGTCAACGCTCTTCTGTTTATCCGCTAGGCGCGACGACCACCTGGACTGTTGCGCCTTGTGATGCATCAGTGTTTGGGGGCCAGTTCGCCGATAACTTCGCCAGACCCATCGAGCATCTGAAGCGAGGGCGTGCCGTCCGGCGCCACTTTCATCTCGATACGCGGGCGTCCCTGTGCGTCGCTGAGCGCCAGTGCCACGCCGTTGTCGGCGCTGCATTTCTTCCTATACAGATATCGGCGTGGCTGGTGGATTGGGAGCATTGGCTGCCGGAACGGGCGTAAGCGCGTTTGAGACAGCAGGGGTGGAGCCGCTTGAAGGGGTTGCGTCGTACGCCACTGCGGCGCTGTCTGGTACAACTGCCGGGGCCGTTCAAACTCAGGTCGCGGCCAATGAGGCTTCGGAGGCTGTACATTGAAGGCTTGGAAATGAATCACGTCACTAATCTGCTGCCAATGGCTCCCCTTGTTGGGGGGCTTATAGCTCTCTATCTGACATCGCGCCGCGAATCCCCGGCGTCGGGATTGGCGACTGAGGGTAGCGAACAAGCGGTTCAAATCTTTCAATACCCGCGAGGGATACTAAAAGCCGTCCTTGCTTCCGCGATCATTCTACCTTTAGTTTTCTTTCTGTTGCCGGATGAAGCAGTACAGGATGCAAGGCCATTATTCAATTTTGGTGCCGTGGTTTTAGGTGGCCTTTTGCTCTACGCATGGGCGTACTTGCATCAATATCGGATCGTTGTTGAGCCTGACGTCATCAAACATGGCGCTTTTTTCCTGACTGCTGTTGATCTTAGGCGAGTCACGTCAATTAAGTATTTTTGGGTTGGGAATGGCATCAATCTCAAACTTTTCGACAACAACAAGCGGATTGCGATCTTCGAGGGAGGCATCGAAAATTTCGACGCCTTTGCGAAAGCTGTAAGAAGACGTTTACCAAACACGATCCATACCGAGACTGTAGGGAAAGCATCTTTCTAGTGAAGTGATCACTCAAATTAGGCATCCCGGCCATACCGCCGGCTAGGAACGGTAAATGATCGAGATCGTGGGTATCCCAGATATTTCTACCGTTTCATGAGATTGGCGCATGAGAGTCGCGATCCAAGAATGAGTTCTGCAGTATGGCTAGGGCGCCCCACCGAGCATTCGTCGCATACGCTTTGAAGTGAGACACCTGGCATGTCGAAACCTGTCTTCCCTGCTATCTTCGCCAAGTGAAACCGACGGAAGCGTCCGCAAAATGGCTCACGACTACTGGATAGGTTGCCCATGAGTGTCACCAGTCCCGCTGATCGTGATGAGCTGAACAAGCTGTTGCAGCAGGTCGGCCGCAGCGATCAGAAGGCGTTTGCCGAGCTCTACAAACGCACCTCGTCCAAACTCTTCGGTGTGTGCCTGCGCATGTTGCATGACCGTGGCGAAGCCGAAGAGGTCTTGCAGGAAACCTTCACCACGGTGTGGCGTCGTGCCGCCAGCTTCGACTCGGCGAAGGCCAGTGCGATCACCTGGCTGGTCACGCTGTCACGTAACAAGGCAATCGACCGGTTGCGCCAGTCTCGCGAGGAGTTGCTGGATGACCCGTCGAAGCTGGACGAGGCTGTCGACGAGCAGCCCACGCCGGCGGCCGGCGCGGAAACCAGCCAGGAATATCAGCGGCTGCAACGGTGCCTGGATGAGCTGGAGCCGCAGCAGCAGAATTCGGTGCGTGAAGCCTTTTTCACCGGAGCTACGTATAACGAATTGGCGGCGCGCTGCAAGGTGCCGCTGGGAACCATGAAAAGCTGGATCCGCCGCAGCCTGATGCAACTCCGCACGTGCCTGGATCAATGAATACGCCCCTCGAAGACGGCAACAACCTGCGTTACGCCGAGTACGTGCTTGGCGTGCTCGATGCCGATGCGCGCGCTGACGTGGCGCGTGAGGTTCTGGATTCGGGCGAAGCTGCGACCGCGGTAGCCTTGTGGCAGCGCCGCCTGATGCCTCTGGCCGACACGATCGGTGACGTTGCACCGCCCGCTTATGTGTGGGCGCGAATTCACGACGCATTGCAGCTGGATACGCCGGCCCCGATCACGCCACGCAAAGGCCTGTGGGACAACCTGCAGTGGTGGCGATGGCTCGGCATCGGTGCCAGCGCCGTGGCCGTGGCGTTGCTCGTCGTGGTGTCACTGCCACGATCTGGGCCGCCCTCTGCCGTGGTCAACGCCGGCTACATGGCATCAACCATCCAGCAGGACAACGGCTCCACCGGCTGGACCGCCACGATGGATCTGCAGCACGCCCGCATGGTGGTGGTGCCCGCGACGCCAGTGGCCTTGGAGCAAGGGCGTGCGCCCGAGCTTTGGCTGATCCCAGCGGGTGGCAAGCCCATCTCGGTAGGCATGATCGAGCGCGACAAGCCCACGACGCTGGCACTCGATCCGACGCTGCTGGCCCAACTGGGCCCAACGGCCATCCTTGCCGTGTCCGTTGAGCCGATCGGTGGCTCGCCAACAGGTCAACCCACCGGTGCGGTGATCGGCAAGGGTGCGATCGGAGCCGCGCCCAGCGCTGGCGGCAAGGTCGCCGCAACGGGCAACGGCCAGGCGGATCACACGCGGGTTTGATCGATCCCATTCCGGGCCGTGCATCCGTACTGCCATCAGGTCCGTATCTGTCTATGACACGCAGACAGGTACGTTTCCATGACTCGTTCCAGATCGCCCCTGATATCGCCTCCCGTCGGGATAGAGCCATCGGCTGAACGCCGCTCCTGGCTGATTCGCACGATGCGCCGCTGGTTCGATACCGGCGTGACGGTCGACGTGGACGATAGTCGCGAGGATCGCATCGACTGGCTGCGCGCCGCACCCTTCGTAGCGATGCATCTGGCCTGTCTGGGTGTGATCTGGGTGGGTGTTTCGCCCTTCGCTCTGATCGTGGCCGGTTCGCTGTATGTCGTGCGCATGTTCGCGCTGACTGCGTTCTATCACCGCTATTTCTCGCATCGTACGTTCCAGACCTCACGCAAGGTGCAGTTCGTGTTTGCGCTGATCGGCGCGGCCTGCGTACAGCGCGGGCCGTTGTGGTGGGCGGCGCATCATCGTCACCATCATCGCGTGACCGATACGACAGCCGACCCGCACTCGCCGAACGTCCACGGCTTTCTGTGGAGTCATGTCGGCTGGTTTCTGACGCCGCGCAACTTTCGCACCGATTTGTCGCGCGTGCCGGACCTAGCGGCATACCCGGAGTTGCGCTGGCTCGATCGCTACGACATCGCCATTCCGGTGGTGTTGGCGGTCATCCTGTATGCGCTCGGGGTGCTTCTGCATCACATCGCGCCATCGTTGGGCACCAGCGGCGGGCAGTTGCTGATCTGGGGCTTTTTTGTCTCCACCACCCTGCTCTTCCATGCCACCGTGACGATCAATTCGCTGGCGCATCGCTTCGGCAAGCGTCGCTTCGACACGAAGGACGATAGCCGCAACAACCTCTGGTTGGCGCTGCTCACATTCGGCGAAGGCTGGCATAACAACCACCACTTCTTCCCCGGCTCTAGCCGACAGGGTTTCCGCTGGTGGGAGGTGGACCTCACCTGGTACGGATTGAAGCTGATGTCGGCGCTAGGCCTGGTGCGCGGGTTGAAGCCGGTACCTGCCTGGGTACTGAACCGGGCACGGAACTGAGCCATGCGCATCGCCGTGATCGGGTCAGGTATCTCAGGGCTGGCATCGTCCTGGCTGCTGTCGTCCCAGCATGACGTCACGTTATTCGAGGCCGGCAACTACCTCGGCGGCCACACGCATACCCATGACGTGGCCCAGCAAGGTCGCCGCTATCGAATCGACAGCGGTTTCATCGTGCACAACCCGATTCATTATCCGCTGCTTACCCGCATGTTTGATCAACTCGGCGTGGCGTCAAAACCCACCACCATGAGTTTTTCGGTGCATAGCGAAGCCAGCGGACTCGAATACAACGCGACCACGCTCGATTCGCTGTTCTGCCAGCGACGCAATCTGTGCTCGCCGCGTTTCATCGGCATGGTGCGCGACTTGATGCGGTTCTATCGCGAGGCTCCCGCCCTGCTCGACCTGCCGGGAGAAGGCCCTACCCTGGGCGACTATCTCCTGGAACACAGCTACGGCGTCGCGTTTCGTGACGAGCATCTGGTGCCGATGGCGTCGGCACTGTGGTCGTCACCGGCCACGCAGATTCTCGGTTTCCCCGCGCGTTATCTGGTGCGGTTCATGGCCAACCACCAGATGCTGCAGATCAGCGACCGTCCGCAGTGGCGTGTGGTGACCGACGGCTCGTCCAGCTACGTGCACGCGCTGCGCGAGCGCTGGTCGGTGCGCGAACGCCTGCAGTGCGCCGTTCGCTCGATTCGCCGGCTCGCGACGGGTGTCGAGATTACCAGCCCCGCCGGTGTCGAACATTTCGACCACGTCGTACTGGCTTGCCACAGCGATCAGGCATTGGCCTTGCTCGTTGACGCCGATGAACGCGAGGCAGCCATTCTCGCCGCGATGCCGTATCAGGCCAACGACACTGTGCTGCACACCGATGCCAGCGTGCTGCCGAAGCGACGCAAGGCGTGGGCGGCATGGAACGCGTGGTTGCCGCGCGACGCCAACGAGGCGTGCACGGTCAGCTACTGCATGAACCTGCTGCAGGGCATCGAATCGCCGGAGCCTTTTGTGGTGACGCTCAATCGCAGCGCCGTGATCGATCCAGACAAGATCCTTGCCCGCATGCAATATCACCACCCGGTCTACAACCACGCGGCCGTACTGGCCCAGGCGCGCAAACCCGAGATCCAAGGCCGTCGCCGCACCTGGTTCGCCGGTGCGTACTGGGGCTGGGGCTTTCATGAGGACGGCATGCGCAGCGCCGTCGATGTCGCGGCGGCGCTGGGCGTGAGATGGTCGCCAGGCGCGGCGCCTCCCCCGGTTGCCGAATCACGCGCAAAGAGGGTTCCCGCGTGAATGCCCAAGCATGCAGCCCGCTGGCAAGCGCCGTGTACGAAGGCGTGGTGCGCCATCGCCGGCTGGCGCCGCGTCCTCATGCTTTTGATTACCGGATGGCCCAGCTCTACCTGGACCTGGACGAAATCGATCAGGTATTCACGCATCGCTGGCTGTGGTCGAACGAACGCAGCAATCTCGCGCAGTTTCGGCGCAGGGACTATCTCGGTCCGGCCGAGCTGCCGTTGGCCGAGGCCGTGCGTCGACGCGTCGAGCTGGCCACTGGCCATCGTCCCGTAGGGCCGATTCGTCTACTGACCCATCTGCGCTATGGCGGCCTGGTGTTCAACCCGGTCAGCTTCTACTACTGCTACGCCGACGATGGGGTGACCCTGGTCTGTATCGTGGCGGAGATAACCAACACGCCCTGGAAAGAGCGTCACGCCTATGTGCTGCCCATCGAGACCGCACAAGCGCGAGGGGCGGCGCTGCACTGGGCCTTTCCCAAGACCTTTCATGTGTCGCCGTTCATGCCGATGGCGCGCCAGTACGACTGGAGCTTTACCGTGCCGGGCGACCACCTGCGCGTGCACATGGACGTGCTGCGCGAGGGTGAGCGCGAGTTCGACGCCACCCTCGTCCTGCAACGCAAACCCTTGAACGGCGCATCGCTCGCCCGTGTTCTTTGGCGCTACCCGCTCATGACGGCGCAGGTCGTTGGCGCCATTCACTGGCAAGCGCTGCGGCTATGGCTCAAGCGCAACCCTGTCCACGATCACCCCGCCCTTTCCTGACATCCCGAGGTTTTCCATGAACGACATCGCCAGAACTGCCGACCATGAAAGCCCCGAGATCGGCAATATTGATCGCTTTCTGCGCCGGCAACTGCTTCACCAGTTGAGCCAGCTGCGACACGGAAGACTGCTGCTGACCGGCGATGGCGAGCAACTTCAATTCGGCGACGCCACGGCCGACCTGCACGTTCACCTGGATGTACTGGATTCAGCCTTCTACCGTGCTGTCGCGAGCAATGGCAGCGTCGGCGCCGGTGAAGCCTATATGGATGATCTGTGGCGCTGCGACGATCTGGTTGGCCTGGTGCAGTTGCTGGTCCGTAACCGCGACATGCTCGACGGCATGGAAAGCGGCTTGGCGCGCCTTGGCGGCATGGCGATGCGTGGTTGGCACGCGCTACGTCGCAATACGCGCGATGGCAGTCGCCGCAATATCGCCGCGCACTACGACCTGGGTAACGATTTCTTCCGGCTGTTCCTGTCGCAGGACCTGATGTACTCGTCGGCGATCTGGGCAGAGGCATCGGACACGCTTGATACCGCTTCCACACGCAAGCTCGAACGCATCTGCCAGAAGCTCGATCTCAAACCGACCGACCGGGTGATCGAAATCGGCACCGGCTGGGGAGGCTTTGCCTTGTACGCCGCGCAGCACTACGGCTGCCATGTCACCACCACCACGATTTCGCGCGAGCAGCACACGCTGGCCAGTGAACGCGTGGCGGCCGCCGGCCTTGGCGATCGCATCAGCCTGCTGCTTGAGGATTATCGCGATCTGCAAGGTCAGTACGACAAGCTGGTCTCGATCGAGATGGTCGAGGCGATCGGCGCGGCATATCTGGATGTCTATTTCGAGAAGGTTGGCCGCCTGCTGAAGCCTGATGGCCTGGCGTTGCTGCAGGCGATCACCATCGAGGACCACCGCTACGTACAGGCGCTGGGTTCGGTCGACTTCATCAAGCGTCATGTGTTTCCCGGCAGCTTCATTCCATCGATCCATTCGCTCATGGCGGCAAAAACCCGCAGCAGCGACCTGGCCCTGGTCCAGCTGGAAGATTTCGGCCACTCGTACGCACTGACCTTGAAAGCCTGGCGCGAACGCTTCATGGCGCGTCTGCCGCAGGTGCGCGCGCAAGGTTTCGACGAGCGCTTCATTCGCATGTGGGAGTTTTACCTCGCCTATTGTGAAGGCGGCTTTCGTGAGCGCTCGATCGGCGTGTCGCACTTGCTGCTGGCCAAGCCCGGGTATCGCGGCGCGACGTTGCTACCGGCGCTCGAGCCGGCCGAAAGGATGCCTGCATGACATTCTGGGCCAGCCTCATCGGCTATCAGTTGGTCTGGTTCGCCGCCGTTATCGGCGCTGGCCATGGGCTGGCGTGGCCGGGAGTCGTCGGCATGCTGCTCTACGCCGCGTGCCAACTGGCGGCTGCGCGTCACTATAAAGCCGACTTGTCATTGATGGCGACCGCCGTGGCGCTGGGGCTGCTGGTCGATGGCGGACTGATTCGCATGGGGCTGGCGAACTATGCCGCAGCGTGGCCGTCGGCCGCGTGGGCCCCGGCATGGATTCTGGCGCTGTGGGCCACGTTCGCGTTGACCTTCACTCAATCGCTGCGCTGGCTGCAGAAGCGTCTCTACGCTGCCGCCCTGCTCGGCGCCATCGGTGGTCCGTTGGCCTATCTGGGAGCATCGCGCGGCTGGCAGGTGGTGCGCTTTGCCGATCCCCAGTGGCGCGCGCTGTTGTGGCTCGGCATCGGCTGGGCGCTGGCGACGCCGATGTTGGCGTGGCTAGCCACGCGCTGGTCTAGCGATGCGACGCCGGCATCGATCGCTTTGCGTGGAAAAACATCATGAACCCATGGATTCAGCTGGCCGTGCTGTGGCTGCTTGCCGCCGTGATGATGAGCCTGGGCTGGCGGTGGCAACGCGCCCGCGCCAATGCCGGTATCGTCGATGCGTTATGGGCCGGCGGCCTGGGTGGTAGCGCGGTGTTGTTTGCCGCGTTTGGTGACGGTGCGCCATGGCCACGCGTAGCCGTCGCCGTGCTTGGCGGCCTCTGGGGCATGCGGCTTGCCATGCATCTGTGGAAGCGGGTCCGTGGTGAGCCTGAGGACGGGCGCTACCAGAATCTGCGAGCGCACTGGCAAGGAAGCCAGCTGAAATTCTTTCTGTTCTTCCAGTTCCAGGCGCTGCTGATCGCGCTGTTCTCGTTGCCGTTCCTGGCGGTGGCACGCAACCCGCATGGGTTCGGTCCTTGGCTGCTGGCTGGCATGGCGATCTGGCTGGTGAGCGTGATGGGCGAATCGATCGCCGATCGGCAACTGGCGCGATTTCGCGCGGATCGCACGCATCGCGGCCAGACTTGCCGGGATGGCCTGTGGCGCTACTCGCGTCATCCGAATTATTTCTTCGAATGGATTCACTGGTTCGTTTATGTCTGCATGGCCGTCGGCTCTCCAGTCGCATGGCTGGCCTGGGCTGGACCGCTGACGATGTACGTCTTCCTGCGCTGGATCAGCGGCATTCCATATACCGAGAAGCAGGCGTTGCGCAGCCGTGGCGACGACTATCGCGCCTATCAACAGAGCACCTCCATGCTGATTCCCTGGTTTCCGAAAAGGAGCGCCTCATGAACACTGCCGCCACGGCTTTCGACGAACGGCCGCAGGATGGCCCTGCCGCTGGACTGCTCGGTCTGGCAGAGCGAGGCCTTCTGCCCGATGCCTTATTGCGGCAAGGCATTCGCCACCTGTGCGCGCAGCGCCTGCGTGAGGAAAGTACTGACGGCCTAGAAGCACAAGCGGCGCGCTTTGCGGAACGCATCGACATGCTACGGCATAGCCCGGTGGCGATTCATACCGATGCCGCCAACGCTCAGCATTACGAACTGCCGCCGGCCTTCTTCGAACTTTGCCTGGGCAAGCGTCTGAAGTATTCCGGCTGCTATTACCCGCGCGGCGACGAATCATTGGATCAGGCCGAAGAGGCCATGCTTGCCCTTTATGGCGAACGTGCCGAACTGGCCGATGGCCAGACCATCCTGGAGCTCGGTTGCGGATGGGGCTCGCTTACGCTGTGGATGGCCGAGCGCTATCCGGGCGCGAAGATCGTCGCCGTTTCAAATTCGAACCAGCAACGCCAGCATATCGAGGTGCAATGTCGTCAGCTTGGGCTGTCCAACGTGGATGTCATCACCCAGGACGTCAACAGGCTCGAGCTCGATGCGGCGCAGTTCGATCGCTGCGTCTCGATCGAGATGTTCGAACATATGCGCAACTACGAGATCCTGCTGGGTCGTATCGCCCGCTGGCTGCGTCCGGGCGGCAAGCTGTTCGTGCACATCTTCGCGCACAAAGCCCTTATGTATCCGTTCGAGACCACCGGGAAAGACGACTGGATGGGACGGCACTTCTTTACCGGCGGCTTGATGCCGGCAGTCGACACCCTGTTGTGGTTCCAGCGGGAATTGAAGATCGAGCAGCGTTGGCTTGTCGACGGCACGCATTACCAGCGCAGCGCCAATCACTGGCTGGCCAATCAGGACCGACATAAGGATCAGGTGATGGCCGTTCTCACCGAGGCCTACGGACACAAAGCTGCGCCGCTATGGTTCCAGCGCTGGCGCATGTTCTGGATGTCCTGCGCGGAGCTGTTCGGTTACGCCCATGGCCAGGAATGGCTGGTAGCGCACTACCTGTTTGCGCGGCCGTGACCGCTCATGACGGCCTCCCATCATTTCGGAGCCATCCTATGAACGTGCCGAAAAAAATGTTGCTGGCCTGCGGGGTCGCTCTCGTCTGTGCCTGCGTTCATGCCGGCAGCCTGCCGCCGATCAAGCCGGTCGAGCATGTCGACCTCACCCGCTTCATGGGCGACTGGTACGTCATTGCGACCATTCCCACTCGTTTCGAAAAGAACGCCTATAACGCGGTGGAAACCTATAAAGCGCAACCGGATGGCAATATCTATACAGCGTTTCGCTTCAACAACGGTTCGTACAAGGGGCCGGTGAAGGCCATTCATTCCACGGCCTTCGTCAAAGCGGACAGCGGCAATGCGGTATGGGGCGTACAGGTGTTCTGGCCGGTCAAGGCACAATATATCGTGGCGTACTTGAAAGAGGACTACAGCCAGACCATCGTCGCTCGCGACGCTCGGGATTACACCTGGATCATGGCGCGCACACCGACGATTTCCCAGGTTGACTACGACGCGTTGATGGTGCGCGTCAGACAGCTGGGTTATTCGCTTCAGGACGTGCGCAAGGTTCCGCAGCAGTGGCCTGATGCTCAAGACCCAAAATTGTAAGACGCCAATCTCCGGATCTCCGGTTTATTCGAATTCTTGAAGCAATTGCCCTTCAGCAAGGCCGAAGGACGCGATGGGCAGGGTTTGCACGCCCTGCTCCACCGCGATGACTGCCAACGCGTATCGCAGCAATCTGCCATTCCCCTCGGTTCCACTATTTACCCTCAAGCCACGGATCGAACGAGGTCGTGTCAAGCTCGCCTGCTTCGATCTCTGCCTTGAGTCCTTGCTGTACGAGTTGATGCGCGTACGCGCCGCCTTGTACTTCTTCATCGATATACTGCGCTGGCGCCTCGAAGGTCAGGTGCTCTATCACCTGGGTCTGTCCGCGCCCGATAGCCGTAAAAACGATGTGCTGATGCGTGATGACGCCGGGCGCGTCGTAGGTGTCCGCATCGTAGTAGAACTCGTCGCTGTGGAATCGCTGCCGCGAAATCGTTTGCCCGTTATAAATCGTGCCATCGGGCATAGGAATATTTTCGAGCGCCACGAAATCAAACGTTGCGACATTGCCGCGCTGGTGATGGTTTATGGGAATGATTCCGCTCAAATAAGGATGAAGACCGGTCGCCGTGTAAACGTTGGCGTAGATGGCATATACCTTATCGATGGGGCGATTGATGACGATACGAAGGTCCACGGATTGCACGACAACGCCGCGTTTCGATAAAGGGATGGCCTCTTCAGCCTCGTACGCCGCCCAGTTCGTTTTCCAGAGCTGGATATATTGCGCATAGGTCGTTTGAGCGTGTGCACCAGCTGCGACAGTCATCGATGTTGCAAACACAAGGATACTCAATGCTCGGACGAAGAACGTTTTCATGATAAACCTCCAGGCGCTATGAAAAACTTGGGAAGTCTCGATCAACTCTTCGTAACTCGCCTCTAGTCAGATCTCAGGTGATGCCTGGCTGAGCTCCTGACGAAGCAAACATCGCTTCGTCAGGAGCTCACTGTTGTGCCTTTCAGAAGCTGGTGGGATACCAGTCGGGCACCTGCCGGAAAATGAATTTCTGGGCAGTGTCATTCCTGTCGCATGTCCACAGCTTCATGCGGGTGCCATTGGCGGGCGAGTTTCCATAGACGTCCATGCAGAATTTCCGGTCCTGGTCGCGGCTTGCCATCAGGCCATCGGGGGTGATGTACCATTTTTCCGACCTTCCCCCATCACAGTCCCACAGATTCATCTCCTTGTTCTGCCCCGCTGTGCCGCCCTTGATGTCCAGGCAATATTTGTTGTTGCCCTTTGGCCTTAGCTGCCCTTCGGCGGTATACACAAACTGCTGATTATCGGCGCCGTTGCCGCAAGTCCACTGGACGATGGATTTGCCATTCCCATACGAGCCACCCTCCACGTCGATACAACCTCTTTGCTGGCTGGTCACGGTGGGCATCATGAAGTAGCCAGGTAGGCTGCGCCGAACACCTACAAACGGAATGCTGTTGATCCATTCAGGCCGGTAGTAAGTCGTACTGGACAGGCTCTCGCTTAAGTCCATGCCCAATGCGCCAACGCCATGCGCGACGCCGATATAGGCGTAGGCATAGTCCGTATTGGTGAAATCGCCGGAATGATCCCATAGATGTAACAGCTGGCGATATTCAGCCGACCGATTGAGCACCTGCTCATCGTGGTCGCCAGCCTTCACATTGGCGCAGAAGAAATAGCCGGAGTCGGCGGCACTCATCCCGTCGATCTGGGTCGTAATCTCTCCAGGGTCACCGGCATCGACATCCGGACAGAAAAACGTGTTCTGGCTCTTGCCGTGATCCGAAAGCCATTTACGCCCACCGTTCATGTTCTGGTTGACGGACCCTATGTGCCCGCCCGTCAGCAGTACGATGACTTTGTTGCCGAGCGCGCTGATGGCTGGAAAGCCGCGACTTTTCAGTTTCAGGCGAGGCGAAGCGCCAGGCGCACTGTTGATGTAACTCATAAGTTCGGCATAGGTGTAGCGATTCTGTGCTGGAATCGCTTTGCCGATGTACTCATCCAGCATGCCGACCTCGTCGCTCTTCCAGGCGCTGGCTGGATCCCAGCTGGCCTTCATGTCCACAAAAACAAGCAGCGGCGTGGTATCGCTGGCATGGCTTGCCTTCCATGCAAGGATCACATCCAGGCAATCTTTCAAGCGGGTTTGTTGGGCGTTCCCGCAATTGGCCTTCATGGGGTTCAAGTCGTGGGCTACAAACGGGCCGGCAGCCTCGTTTTCCCAGTTGCCTCGATCGATCACGTCGATTTCGACAGCGCGATAGCCCGCATTGAGCCATCCACTGAAGTCCTTGCCATGCATGTAGGTATTGTGCGGCTGCAAATAATAAAGCTGATCAACCCGCGTTGAAGGTGTGGGCTGTGCAGCTTTCAAGGGTGGTACAAAAGTCGTTTGAGCTACTGCTGGCACTGCAAGCAGCACACTTAGAGTTGCGGCGAATCGTATTGCGATGCGGACAATATGAGTAATGCTTTCCATGGCCCCCTCCCTGACTGCGAGAAAAATAGGCACAAAATTTGGATACCACTAACCGACGCCACCGCATTGTTCGCTGCTGAGGCAGTTAGCAATGTTGCGTGACCAAGATAGTGGGTGTTCCAAATCTCCTGCCTGGATCGTCTAGCTACCAATGGCGCGCATCATGCAAACCCATCTGGCAACGACAGCGACGCAACGCGCCCCGCTATACCGCCATTCCCATCGTTGGTTTCGTACACCACGACCACGGTGTCGTCGCTGCGACGCGATGCACCGGGAAAGCCTCCGGTGCAGGCGACAACGCCGATGACAATCCATTGAATGCCGCCGGTCGACCAGAGGCCGATACTGCTGCAAAGGTCGTTGGATTGGTCGTCAGACCCCGAATGGAATGCGAGAATATATTGGTTGCTCAACACCGCTAACGCAGGGCCGTCACCGTCGCAGAGCTCCGCTTCGTCGCCGAAGGTGATTGATGCGTCGGCCGAGCTGACGGTCGCGTTGATCGTGTAGATGGTGCCATTACGAACATGGCCAAGCACCAGGTTCCAGTGATTGGGAATGGGCGACGCACAGACGTTATCGCCTTCCGCATAGGAGGTTTCTTTGCCCGAGAAATCCACGCCCTTACTAGAGATACTGCCCACATCGTAATAAAGCGTGTCATTGCCCGCGTTTTGGTCGCGATGGAATTCATACGCACGTGAACCGACTACGCCAACAGCGGGGTTTTCGCCTTTCTCGTAATCCTCGCCGCTGTCGGGCGTGGTGACCGAACTGCCTGATAGTGTGATCAGGTTGTAGTAAAGCTTGTTATTACCGTTGCCGCCGTGCACTTCCACCACGGTGCTGTCACCATACATCGCCAGTGCGGGATCCTGCCCGTTTTGATACGAGCTGCTTTGTGCGGAACTTTTTGATACGCCTGATGCGCTGGAGGATATGGTGATCTCCCACATGGAATCTTCGCCACCGGTGTCGACGCATACGACTACACCATAGCCGGAACTGGCTACCGCCACGGCAGGACGCTGCTTGCTGGTAGCAAGCGTGGTGGCGCCGGTGAATTTGACCGATGGCAACGCAGGTAGAGCACAGAGCAATGCGGCAGACGATACCGTCGCGCCGCGCGTGCTGCGCACAAGATCGGTAAGAAATCCCGATAGCGCATCGGCCATCACGCTCGCCACATTGTTGGGGTCGATGGTCGGTAGGTTGTCTTCGCTAAACAGCGTTTGCACCATCATCTGGCACATCTCATTGGCCGTCAGGTTGTCATCGGCCCAGACCGGCGCGCAGGAACAGATCGAGCCGGTGACGAATTGCGCCAGGCCCGACACCATCATCAGCTCGCCGTTGATCGCGAACAGCAGCGATGTCGTGGCGAAAACTGCCTGATCGTCCGATGAGGTTTTAAAGCTGACCATCGTCGCGCCACCGCCCGGCAGATACACGAGGTCGGGCAAGGTGATGTGGTAGTAGTTGGTCGATCCACCGCCGGCGGTGTACGTAAAGTCTTGTGCAATGGGGTTGGCGAAATAACGGTACTGGTCGGTCAAATACAGCGACTGGTCGTAGATGGCCGCCCACGGGCGTGCCAGCTGCAGGATGTCGGGTGTGTTCAAGACAGGTGCTGTCGCCGTTGTCGCCGGCGCAATACTTTCCAGGATGCGCGCGACAGCTTCGCTGACCACGGTAGGAAAATACAGGCGGCCGCCGTCATCGGTAAGCTGACCTAGAATCGTTACGGCCACGTTCCACGCGCGCACCATCATGATCGAAATGCTTACTGCCTGTACCGCCCAGCCGATGACAGGCACTTTCTTGAGCACTTTGCGTATCAGATACGGAAACGGCGGCGGCAAACCGATCCGTTCCATCAGATTTTCGGGCACCGCTACTGTGCTGGTGCCCCAGGTGAAACCTACTGCAATATCTGCAGGCAGCCAGGTCTGCAACGCTTCGGACCAAAACACCTCGATTTGCACGGCAGCGTGATCGTCCAGCGCAGCGCCGCGAATATGATCAAGCGTCGTGGAGATACGTAGCGTCGGATAGGTGGCATTGCTGGCAAGTTCATCGCGCGCTGCCGCAATACGTGCGAGTTGATCGGATTGCTCGCTGCCAGTCAGGTTACTATCGACCCACTGTTGCGCATCGTTGAGCAATTGCTGATACGTGGCGACGGTCGTGCTGTCGAGCGTTGAGCTTTCTTCCCGTTGCTGCGGAAGCCAGATGCGGTATTCGCTGCCGGCGGAAATAAAGTAAAGCGCCTGATAATTCTTATCGCTCCATCCCGGCTGCTGACCGGTCGGTTGCAAATCCAGAAAGCGCTGGGCAAGCTGGTTCGTATCGAGACTGAGCGTAACGGTCGTATTAAGTTCAACGGTCGACATGCGTTTCCCCTAGAAAGCAAGCCAAATGAATGCCAGGCAGACATAGTGTCTGCACATTATTTAACTTAGTAAGTGTTACGTAAAGACGGCGTTAAGATGTCGAAATGCACCCGCGCTTGTAAGAAGACTCTGTATATGCCGTTTTTATCCGCAGCTTAAGGGGATGGATGGACTATTTCCGACCTCGGATTTATCTGGCTCGTCGGAAGCGACGCGGCGACTGAACACGCGCGAAAAATGCCGCTGCGTTTTAGAACCACAGTGCTGCGCAAGCGATATAAAGCACCAGTTTGAAACAACCAGTGTCCAATATCACTGCATGGGCGGCTGCGGGTGCAGTTGGCCATGTTGAGTGATCGAGATAGTGGGTTTGCCAGATATCCCCGTGATGGTCGTGTCGCCAAAGCCCGCGGCAAAGTCTGCGTCGTAAGTGGGGCAGCAAGAGGTTCTCAAAAATCAGACTACGCCGAACGGTCGATTGATCCGAATCGCTTGCTGGTACATTGTTTCACGCGTTGCGATATTACCTAGAGACTTCGATTCACATCGAGGTCGGAGCTGGCATGCGCCGCTGGGCATGGAATGTCATCAATGGTCCTTAGCGCTGGCTCGACGATCAAGCGAAGCGAAGAGCTTCGCCTGAGGGCTGGCGATCAATCTCATTTACGGAGTTGCACTCCACGATGGCTCAGCTTAGGCAATTGGCGTCGTTCGTGTTGTTCCAAAACGGAGCGTTGACATGGTAGATGTGCTGATGTGCCTCGCGCTTGGCATGGCGGGAGCCGGATTGGGTCAGTTGTGGGTGCTCTTTTACTTAAGGAAGCACCAAAGATCATTTCATTGGAGGCTCGCAGCTATCTCGGTCATTGCTGCAGGGTGCCTGACAGGGCTCTATTTCACTTTCGTGGACTACCAGCCGCAATCACCCTTCACTGTGCTGGAATACGGCATATTCCTCGGACTTCTCGCAGACGAAATTCGGCTGCAGCTAAATCCCGAAGACGGCCAGGCTCCAGAAACCCAAATAGGCGCTGAAATAGTCCTCCGTCCGTCCGCCGGACGAGTGCTATTGCGAGTCGCCGCGCCGTCGACGACCACAAGCCCCTTAATTGTCCGTGGATTCCTGCAGGTCTTTGGAATCAGCTGCCTCGGTGGCATCGTCATGGTGATGCTTCAAATACGCCGTGGTCGAAAGCGCGTAGAAGCCTACAAGCTAAAAGACTGGGCTTGGTGGGTAATAGCTGTCGTTGTAAGTGGTTTGGTCGTCACTTTTCAGGGCATCGATCACGTCAATGCTGCTACTGCCTTCCAGCTTGGCATGACCGGACCACTGCTTCGAAGGCTGATCTAATGATTGGCAATTCGGCCCCCTATCCGATACCACTGCATTGGTCGCTGCTTGTGCAGCTGGCAATGACGAATGATCGAGATGGTGGGTGTCCCAGGTATCCCACACGGGTGTCCCAAAGGTTCACCCCCAAAGATACATTCTACGGGGTGCCGCGTGCGAAACTTCCAGCTCGCCAGATCTTTGAGCAGACCAGCCCATGACAGTCTCATCGCTAACCTTGAAAGTGCCAAGTAGCGAGCCCTGGGTCGCTACAAACTTGGAGATAAATAAGTATGATCAGTTGATTTTTGAATCCACTGGCAAGTGGATTGATGCATTTATTCCCTGCACTGCTGATGGTTATGCCGCTGGCTTTCTGTACGCAGCCAACCGACCGCCTCGAATTCCCGATGGGAATCGATACTTCCGTCTGATGGGGCGCATTGTCGAGGATGGGAAAGTTCCGAACATGGATGATGTGGTCAAGACGTTCCCCATAGGTCGGTCGGCCAAGATAACTGCTGAGTACGCCGGCGTGCTTTTCGTGTTCGCCAATGATCGCCTCGGCTACTACTGGAACAACTTTTGGCACATACAACTGACGATCCAACGCATTCGAATGTAGCACGCATGATCAATGCACCTGGGCTTCCAAATAATCACAAGCTTCAGCTCGATAGTAAATCTCTGAGCCGCTTTGATGCACGGGGCGAACGACTGTCGAGAAATGCGCGCCGGAGCTCCGTGAACTGCGGATCACTTGTTACCGCCCCCGCTTTCTGCCATGCGCTCACCGCTTGCCATAGTCCGGAGACGGACAGAGCAATATGTGTAAGCTCAATTTCGAGCATCCGCTGCTGGCCAGCCGGGATATCCCTCCAGCCTGGTTGGTGTGTCAAAAAAGCGTAGTTGAACTCGGCGGGATCCAATTTCTTGGCAAGCGGCTCAAGCGTTAGTGGATTTTCCATCAACAGAGCTTCCGCATCGAGGATGCCCATCCCCTTATGCTCCGTATCCTCGCCAGGCTTCCTTACGGAGTTCCTCAAGGCCAGGCGCACCACTTCAACTCGCTGCCAGCCAGGCATGCCCTTGAGGTTGGCCCAGTATTTCTGCATGTATAACGCCACAGCCGCGCTGACCTGTGGCGTGCAAGCAGAGGTGCCGCCGCCGTCCAGGTCGTAGCCATCTGTCTCGTAGGGACCCGGATCCCCATCGGTATCCGTACGGCATCGTGCCCAAGGTACGTTCGGCGTATATGCGGCGATAACATGCCCCATATCCTCGACAGGCCCCCAGTTTCCTTCCATCACACTCAGTCCAAAGTGGGAGTCGTAGTAAGGCTCGTCATCGAAGGTTACGCCCGCAACGCCGATAGCTTGCGGATAACGCGCGGGCCATACGACCGGCTTGTACGGTTGACCGCCGAAATTGTCTCCGGTTGCTGCGCAAAGCACTACGCCTGCTTCATAGGCTGCGTTTACCGCGTCCGCCCAGCTCCGTGTTGGCAGTCCACCGTGACAAAGATTAATGACTTGCACTCCCTTGGAAACGGCGTAATTGATCCCCTTGGGAATGACGCTTGTCCAGATGTGCCAGACGTAATCGGAGATGCGTACGGGCAGGATTTGCGCAAAAGGTGCGCCACCGAGCTCCCTTCCAGTCAGCGATGCGTAGCCGCCCGCAAGGATGCAAACCGTCCCGGTGCCGTGCCCAGGTGATGAAAGGAAGGAACGTGACATGCCTGGGTCGGAGACATCCCTATCTGGTGGATCGCTGGTGTAGTTCATGCCCAGCTCCCAGAGCATGTTTTTGGGCAGGCCAACGTGTTTTGGGTTATAGCCTGTATCCAGATGACCAATCGTGATTCTGAAAGCTTCTGGCGGGATGTCTCCGATCGCCTCTCTTGCAATTCGCAAGCCAGATTTGTCGAGAAACCAATCCTTTGCCACAGCCGAACCGTGTGGCGGCCACATACATAGCCATTCGCCTTTCTGACTGTGGCAAGGAGCTACAGAGTGTTCGATCTGTTGTTCGAGTTCAGGCGGAATTACAGACTGAGAAAAATCCGGCTCTGCGTAGGTCTCGCGCGAAGCATTGTCATCGAGCAAGTGTTCGACGACAGCATGCGCCGCGTCCCAGCCCTGCGCTGACGGATCGATAGATGTATCCGACGCCGCTCGAATAAAGGTGCCGGCATCCATGGGAACAGAGGTCCATTCGAAGCCGCCTCCTGCCGGCATGTCTGGTTCGCGATTGGCTCGCTCCAACTGTGGAGTGGTCGAACGCCGAAGGTCACGCGTTCGAATCGGCACATGAGTATCGATGCGGAAATCCACCTCGTGCCTGACAAGTACGCCCCGTGCGTTACCTAAGTACATGGCCCATGCTCCGTAAATTCGCTTTACAGGACTGATTTGCGCTTCACCATCTGTGCTAAATGCCAACACTGGCTTTGTCGTTAATTACAGTCGAAGCAACTGCTCGAACTTCTCGACTGCGTCGCGGCACAACCATGGATCGCTCTCGTGACGCTTGACACGCTCGTGCTAGCGAAAGTGAGCTTTCTCACTCGCTGAGACGCATCCGTCGATCAACTTGTCCCCATCCAGTATCGTTCTGGCCTGCAATCTGGCAGCTCGCGAGAACGACCAGATTGACGATACGCCTCACCATTGGATAATCAACATACCAATTGGCCTATTAGCGCCTAACATGTTGACGTAACTGGCTCGTGAGAATGAACCCCAGACCTGACCCGGCTACGGACCGAATCATGGAAGTCCTCAATGTCCTGCCCGGATTGAAAGAAACCATCACACCCAAACGGCATTCAGAGCACTAAAATGGCCCAGATCACTCGTGCGCAAGGAAACACGCTAATGAAGAAACTGGCCAACGGGTTCTTGCTTGGGGCTCTGCTGATAAACGCCGCCCACGCACAAACCAACGCAGGCGATCAGAAATCCGATCCCGATCTTCCTTTCAACATGACGAAAGTAGCCAGCTTCGATCTGCCTTGGCGCATCGCGTTCCTGCCCGATGGCCGCATGCTGGTGACAGAGAAAGTCGGTCGCCTGGATCTGGTGACCCCGCAAGGCGCCAAGACCGAGATCAAGGGTGTGCCGGCGAGTTACGTCGAAGGTCAGAACGGCATGCTGGGCGTCTTCCTTTCGCCCCACTACGCCCGTGACCACAGCGTGTACCTCACCTATGTTGCACCCGGTGACTATGGCGGCGGCCTGGTCATGGGCCGGGGTCGACTCGTACTGGATGGCGATCAGCCCCGTCTGGACGGCTTCGAGGTGCTGTGGCGCCAGATGCCTACGGGCAAAGGCGGCCAGGCCGGCGCACAGATCGCCTTTTCGCCGGACGGCAAGTACCTCTTCCTTACCGTGGGCGATCGCCAGCGCTTCACGCCCGCGCAGGATCCCGATCAGCCGGTGGGCAAGATTCTGCGGCTGACGCTGGACGGCAAACCCGCGCCGGGCAATCCATGGGCAGGAAAGGTCGGTGCTCGAACCATTCCGTTGATCGATCCGGCGAAAGATACTGAGGCCGCGAAAACGGCGCCTGTCGTCAGCACCTATACGTTCCCCGGCCCCAACCTCACGCCGGCAGAAACTTGGTCCGTCGGTCACCGCACACCTTACGGCCTCGCCTTCGGTCCTGACGGCCGACTGTGGGAACTTGAGCACGGTCCTCGCGGCGGCGACGAACTGAACCTGATCGAGCGTGGCAAGAACTACGGCTGGCCGCTGGTTTCGTATGGCATGAACTATAACGGCGTGCCGATTCCCAGCCCCGATACGCGGCCCGATCTCGTCAAGCCTGTGATCTATTGGGTACCGGTGATTGCGCCGGGCAATCTCATGTTCTACAAGGGCAGCCTGTTCCCGCATTGGAAAGGCAGCGCCTTGCTCAGCGGCCTTGTAAGCGAAGGAATCATTCGCGTCACCTTTGACGGCAAGGGCGGCGCCACCGCGGCCCAGCGTTGGAGTGTCGGCAAACGTGTCCGCGATATCGAAGAAGCGCCGGATGGTTCGCTCTGGCTGCTGGAAGACAACGCACCCGGCGGCCTGTTCCACCTCACGCCGAAATAATCCGGCCCTACCCTCGGGCTCTGAAACTCAATCGGGACACCCACCATTCTATGGAACATGGGTGTCTCGCTTTTTCCTCGCCGCTTTTCCTTGCACATCGAAGGACACGCGCAAACGCTGATAGCTCCGCGAGCGCTTCGCGAACCCCTAACCTGCCTTCTTCAATGCCGCTCCGAGGAAGCGTTCGACGATCTCCGGCAACATCGGATCGATGGCGATCGTGTAGTGGGTGGTGTTGGGCAAGATGGCGAGCTCATTTGCGGGCCGCAGGGAGCCATCGATCCCGGCGTCGCGCTGGCCACCTCCCAATGCTTTCCAGAACTCGATCATATGCTCGGGCCGGATGGCATCAGCGTCGGCAAAGACCAGCAGTGTGTGTGCCTGAAGCTTGGCGACATCGGCGCTCCAGTCGAAGGGGCGTTTGGTCATGTCGCCGACCTTCCTGAAGAGGTTGGTCCAATCGACATCGGGATAGGCCTGCCCTAATGGCGATGCCTTGACGCCAGGGCCGATCGTGGCAGCGTTGGCCTCCAATTGTTTGAAGGCGGCCACTGCCTCTGGATAAAAGCCGTCCTGCTTCATTGCAGCGGACACGAGCACCAGCCGGTCGACCACATCCGGATGTCGGATAGCGGTCTGCAGCGCGACGCTACCGCCAAGCGAATAGCCCATGACGTCGGCCTTCTGGAGGTTCAGATGGCCGATCAGCGCAGCTATGTCATCGCCCATCGTTTCACTGCGCAGTGGCCTGTCAGTGTCTGGCGTGCGTCCATGTGCCTGGAGATGGACGGCGATCACCTGCCGTCCCTTGGCCAGTTTGACCAGATTGCTTCCGAAGCTGCCCGGGTCGATGCCACCATGGAGGAGAATGAGCGGCTTACCGGCGCCATGCACGCTGTAAAAGAGATGCTGGCCGTTGACGTCGGCAAAATGCTCGTTGGATACGGCGAGCGTCTTCTTGGCTTGAACGGGAAGGATCGCAGTCAGCACGGCGGTCGCCATGACAGTCTTCAGAAAATCACGTCTGAGCATATCGTCCTCACGTGCTGCCGAATGAGTCAGTGCGGCGGTGATCCGCCAGTGGCTGCGGTGTGGTCACGATCTGCCAGCGAGCAACTCATCCAGCTGCGCGAACTGTTCGGGCAGGCCTTCCGCCGAACCAGCGAGAGCTTCTTCGAGGGCTGCTGTCGTGGGGTAGAGTTCGTGCAGCGTGACCAGCGTTTTGCCGGCCTGTTCTTCGAACGTTACCGTAGTCACGGCGCCCTGATCGCTTTCCTCGTTCGTCCATACGAGGCGCTTGTTCGGCGTTACTTCTTTATACGTACCGAAGAACGCCATCGGCTGATCGAAGGCCGGGTGGCTGAACACAAGGCGATACGTACCTCCGGCGCGAACATCCATGTCGCACGAGACCAGCGACATGCCCGCGGACTTCGGCACCCACCAGAGCTTGAACAAATCGGGGTTGCTCCACGCCTCGAAGACGATGTGCGCTGAGGCATCGAACGTTCGCGTTACGACGAGTTCGTAATCGGATTTGCGTTTCACGGCGGTGCGGTTCATGGCGGCGGGGCTACCTTCTTTTACGTTGGTCATCTGCCTTCTCCTTGCTTTTCAAGTGTTCGACAAGTTTGTCCAGCGCATCGAAGCGCGCGCTCCAGAGCTGGCGGTGCTGCTCGATCCAGGCGGCCTCTTCTTCCAGCCGGCGCTGTCCAAGCTTGCAGGTTCGTACGCGCCCAACCTTTTCCGTCGCCACGAGCCCTGCCTGCTCCAAAACGTTGATGTGCTTCTTCATGCCCGTGAGGGTCATGTGAAACCGTTGGGCGAGGTCGGTGATCGAGGCGTCTGAATCTCCAAGCTGCTCCAGTACGCCGCGTCGGGTGACATCGGAGAGCGCAGCGAACGTGGCGTCGAGGCGGGCTTGATAGTGAACCATGTGGTTCACTGTACGGCGCGTCTGGGTGATTTGCAAGCGGATGACTTCAAGGGCCCCGCGCTCGAAAACTTGACGCTATCACTGGTAAGAAATTAGAGTGAGCACTCACTTTATTTTTGATGCTCATGGACCCCTCCTTCGGAAATGCTTCCCGTCGCCGATTCTTGAAGCTCGGCCTGACCGGTGGCCTGCTGCTCACGGCTGCCCCGCTCGCGCGGCTGACGGGCTTCGGAGTGCACAGTCCATCCAAGCTACCTGTCCGGTTTTCGACCCCACTCCCCATTCCACCCGTGCTGGAACCGTTCCGAGTCGACGAGACCGGCGTCCATTACGAGCTGGAGCAACGCGAGGACGTGGCCCATCTCTTTCCAGGTCAAGCGACCCGGATATGGGGCTATAACGGTTTGTTTCCCGGGCCTACCATCCGTGCCCGGCGTGGCGTTCCGGTGCATGTGCATCACACCAACCACTTGAGCACCCCAACGGTCGTGCATTTGCATGGCGGGCGCACGCCAGCCGATTCGGACGGATTCCCTAATGACTTTGTCATCCCCCGTGGCTTTTCGGCGGCTGATTTCCCTATTTGCGGCACCAGCAATCCGGACAGCCTGAAGAAGCTGCAGGATTTCGCCAGCAGCGCCACCTATACCTATCCGAACGATCAACGTGCAGCGACGCTCTGGTATCACGACCACGCGATGGGTGGCACCGGCAAAAACGTCTACATGGGTCTGGCGGGCTTTTACCTGATCGATGACGAGGAAGCGTCCGCACTGCAGTTGCCCGCCGGAGCGTTCGATGTCCCATTGATGATTTGCACCAGGCAATTCGACGATGCGGGGCAACTGGTCTATGCCGACCATGGCAAGCGCGGCGCGAGCGGCGACACGGTGCTGGTCAATGGCGCACCGTGGCCCGTGTTCCGCGTCGAACGGCGGCGCTATCGCTTCCGCCTGCTCAATGCCTGTAATGCTACCACCCTGACGCTGGCACTCAGCGAAGGCTCGATGACACTTATCGCCACCGATGGCGGCCTGGTGGAGCAACCGTTATCCCTCGACACACTGCCGCTTGCTATGGCGGAGCGCGCCGAAGTAGTGATCGATTTCTCACGTTATCCGGCCGGGCACCAGGTGATGCTGCACAATCGGGAAGCACTCGGTGCGCTTGGTGACATTCTGCGTTTCGAGGTGACTGACGCGACCGGAACGGACGACTCCGCCGTACCGGCGAAACTGACCACCATCGCGCCGTTGACGCCGCCCAAGGATGCTCGCGAGCGCAGCTTTGTCTTCGGTGCCAGACCCGAGTTTGTGTTGCGGGTGCCGCCTATCTATTGGTCCATCAATGGTCAGCGGTTCGATCCCGAACGAGTCGACGCCGATCCCGTACTGGGCGACGTGGAAGTGTGGCGATTCATCTATGCCAGGACGATGTTCCCTACGTCGGTCCATCCGGCCCATATTCACGCGGTCCAGTTCCAGATCCTTACTCGCAACGGTGAACCGCCTGCGCCACATGAACGCGGCTGGAAAGACACCGTGCGTCTGGTTGAAGGAGACGACGTTCGGGTAGCGGTGCGTTTCGATGCTTATCCGGGGCGCTACCTGCTTCATTGCCACAACCTGGAGCACGAGGACCACGACATGATGGCGCGCTTCGACATCCGCCCCGCGGCTCAGAACCCGGTTTAATCGAGGAGACATTCATGCGGGTCATCATTATCGGCGCGGGCATCGGCGGCCTGTGCCTCGCCCAGGGTCTTCGACGTTCAGGCGTCGAGGCGGTCGTGTTCGAACGCGCTGCTTCTGCGCAGGCGCAGATCAGAGGCTACGGTATCCATCTGGACCATCACGGCATGACAGCCCTCAAGGCTTGTCTGCCGAAGGCGATTTTTCCCGAACTCGATCGTGCAGCGAGTTATGCAGGTACGGCCGCACGCTTTTTTGATCGACGCCTTCATTTTCTGGCGTCCACAAGCGAACGGGCACCCGACGGAATGGGTGGTCACACCCTTTCACAACGCCGCGGCATCGGGCGAGCATTACTCAACCGCTTGCTGCTCTCCGACTTGCCCGATGTGCATTGGAACAAGACGTTTCAGCGATATGTGGTTGGTGCAGATGGCCGGGTCACCGCGTATTTTTCAGACGGTAGCTCGGAGACCGGTGATCTCCTTGTCGGTGCCGATGGCAGTAATTCGCGCGTACGCCAGCAGTATCTCCCCCATATCGAACGGATGAATGTGGGAGTCACCGCCATCGCCGGACGCTACTCGCTCTCGCCGGAACGCAAAGAAGCATTGCCGGCAGCGCTGGTGGATGGGGCGCCCAATATGCTCGTGCCCTCCTCGCCTGACTGGCTGTTCTTTTCCGCGTGGCTCACGCCGAAAGGAGCTTCCAGCGACGAGCCACCAAGTAACGCCAGTGATTATGTCGTCTGGGCATACGTGGCCAATGCTCGTGCACTACCCGCCCATCTTGATGCAATGAATGACGCGGCATTACAGGAAATGGTGCTGAAGCGTACGGTCGGCTGGTCCGATCAGGTACGCACCCTCATACAGGACGCCGAGCCTGGTTCGCTATCGGTTATTCCACTGAAAAGCATGCCGCACCTCGAACCCTGGCTCGCCTCGTCCGTCACTTTGCTCGGCGATGCCATTCACAACATGACGCCTATGGCTGGCATTGGCGCGAATACAGCCTTGCGCGATGCGGCTAGCCTGATGCAATGCCTGTCGGTGGTGATTCGTGGCGAAGTACCGCTGAAGGACGAAGTCGCTCGTTACGAAGAGCGCATGCGCCAGTATGCAAATCCCGCTGTATTGAAATCACTTGGCAACGCGCAGCGCGCCGGTTCAGGCCATCGCTTGAGCCGCGTTGTATTTCGCACTTTACTGAGACTCTCCGGGAAACTGCCTTGGGTCGAGCGTCGACTGTTTCGCGGGAACGATCATAGACGCTCCTGGCGTCCCGAGACAGCGTCCAACGAAGACACGTCTCCATAGCAGATCAGCGGCATGGTTAGCGTTTGGTGCGGGATGCTTTCGTTTTGACGGCAGCACTCTTGCCCGATGGGCCGGCAACTTTTCTGGACGTCGCCGGGGTGGCGCGATCGTGATTCACACCAAGCCCTGCGATCTGGCTGGCGACCAGGCGTTGCGCGAATGTTTTGGCGGACACGTCCGGAAAGATCGACATCCCGGTAGACCGCATGGAGAACACCCATTGGAAACACGGCGCCATCAGCGCAAATGCTGCGAGTGAAGGTTCTATTGCTGCATTAATTCGCCCAAGTGCCTGCTCGTTTTCAAGATAGTGAGCAATGGCACGAATCATGTGCTGAGGCCCTCCTTTGCGCAGGTCTACAGCTTCATGGTGGCGCGCCAGAAGCTCGGCATCGGCGAACACCGAAAGAATGACCGGAAGCACATCGTCGTAGAACGTGATCACGCCACCGGCAATCTCAACAAGATTTCGCTCAACGGTCTTTGTGCCCGCTTCAGGTATCGTGAGCAGAAACTTCGGTGCTCGCTCCAGGATAACCGCCAGGACCAGATCGTCTTTACGGGCGAAGTGATTAAACAGCGTGCCTTCCGCCAACCCGGCGGCTTTGGCGATGTCCTTGGTCGTCAGGCGGGCAACACCGCGCGTACGAAGCAGATCTTCCGTGGCAGCGAGGATGCGCTGCCGAGTGTTGGCGGCCATGGCTATTTCCGGTAAAACCCAACGGCACGTTAGGGAGGTCCGCGGCGATCGTCAACCATCGTTGTTGGCTCCGAAATCGGCTGAATTTAGCTGGCCCGCCGGAAGCGGCCCGGCGACAGGCCGACGCGCTGACTGAATACGCGCGAAAAGTGCTGCTGTGTCTTAAAACCACAGCGCTGCGCGACATCAAGGATGGAAGCGTCTTCGTCTTGCAGCAGTGCCTTCGCGCGACTAACCCGAAGACTTAGCAGGAACTCATGGGGCGTCGATCGGAAGGTGATGCGGAAAGCGCGAGAAAGGTGGGAAGCGCTGAGGTCCGCTACCGTTGCCAGTTCGATCATGGAGATCTCCGTGGCGAGATTGTCCTGCACGTATTCCGTCAGACGCCGCGCAACGCCGGGTGCCAGGCCTCCCCTTGCACTCCGTATCGGTGGGACATCACTCCGTCCCGTAGCATGACGAGCCAGGTACGACGTCATCGCTTGCTCGATTCCATCGACAAACAGGCGCCCGCTCGGATAGCCCGCATGGGCTTCGGCATTCAAGACATCGAGCAATCCGCTCAGCCGGGGGTCTAGAAACCCGGGGCTTGGCGCGAGCTCGATATCCGCCCTTCCCCACAAGGCCTCCGAAGCGAGCGAGAGCGCTCTGCCGTCGATCTGTACGGAAAGCTGGTCCGCCGCTTCTATCCACTCCACCGACTCGACCTGGCGCCGCAAGGAAACCACCACGCCTCGCCGTGGAATGTGAATCCGTTGGGTGCCTCTTCCTTCACTCCCGTGCAGCACAGTGGCGCCTGCGGGGAAGTACGTAAGCACATGGCTGGCGAATTCCCTCGTGCAGGTCTCGCCACGCTCCATGTGTTGGGATTCGACCAGGAAACTCGGAGAGGGCGAATGGACCGATGGCCCCAAGGCATACAACGGCTCGAAGGTATCGTTGCGCAGGACTGAAATTCGGCCTTGGATCATGAGTGTCATTTGATGCAATGAGGGAGGGTTGTAGCAGGTGCGGATAAAACCCGTCACGGGGGGATAAACGTGGATCGAGTTGCCGCCCTAACCTCGTCATTTTACCCACCCTGGATATCCTCAATGGCGATCCCCGTCTTCAAATCTACGAGAAATAACGAATACCTGCTCTTTGGCGTGCACTTGAAAGTGCTCCTGACAGCCGACCAAACCAACGGCCAGTTCAGCCTCGTCGAAGGCACGATGCCACGCGGTGGTGATAGCGGACTTCATGTCCATCACCGTGAAGACGAATCCATGCACATCTTGGAGGGATCGCTGGAGGTGACGATCGGCGCCGAGACACAAGTTCTTGGCGCTGGCAGTTCCTACTTTGCGCCGCGAGGGATTCCGCACCGCTTACGCAACCTGGGAGACACGCCCATGCGTTCATACATGATCGCCACGCCGGGAGAGTTCGCGAATTTTGTGATGGAAGCGGGCATCCCGATTCCCGAATCGGGTGAAATGCCGCCGGTCACGCCGCCGACGCCGGCGCAAATGGAAGCGATCGGGAAGCTGCTGCATAAGTGGGGCATCGAGATGCTCGTCGCCCCTGGCGCATAGGGTTGCGGGTGTTGGCCACTGGCGCCGTCGGCGTGCTTCTAGCTCAAGGGCATGGGGGTGGTTAAGAAGATTTAATCACCTCCGTCCCAGGTTTCGGATTTCGCCAAGCGTGTTGCTCGTCATTGCTGCAGCCGGCAGACTGCCCTGCACTCACGCACAGCCGTTGCTCGGCCTAAAGGAATCCTGACGTGGAATGGAGCGACCTTCGTATTTTTCTCGCCGTCGCCCGCGAGGGCTCGCTAGGGGCCGCTGCTCGCGTCATGGATATTAGCCATCCCACTGTCGGTCGGCGGATGCGCGTGTTGGAACAGGACGTGGGCCAGCCGCTTTTCCAGCGGCATAACAACGGGGTACTCCTTACCGAGGCTGGGTCTACGGTGCTTCAGCTCGCGGAAGAAATGGAGATCTCCGCACTGACCATCCAACGTCGATTGGCTGGCGAAGACAGTCGACCTGTGGGGCCGTTACGCATCTCCTCGGCAGACTGGTTTGCAACCTACGTCTTGCCACCTGTCATTGAAACGCTACTGCGCGATTACCCTGGCGTGCTGCCAGAACTCATGGTCAGTTCCCGGCGATACGATCTTTCGCGCCGAGAAGCTGACGTGGTGTTTCGGGTGGTGCCCTTCGAGGAGCCAGGCGTAGTCCAATGTCGGCTCCTGCGTGTCGCCTACGGTCTGTATGCCAGGGATGGTTCGGCGCTCCCCATTCGCGGCGATGGCAAGGAGTCGGGCCTGCTGCTCATGGATACGGCAATGCATAGTTATCCCGAAGTGGAATGGCTCCGAGACATCCTGCCGAATGCATATCCGGTCGTCATCGCCAATCACCGGGCCCTGCAAGCACGGTTATGCCAGCAGGGCATGGGGTTGGCCGTGCTGCCCCGTGTGGTCGGCGACGCGACGATCGGACTGATGCACATTGATCTGGGCGAAGCGCCACCCTCCCGGCACATCTGGATGGGCTACCACGAGGACATGCGTGGCATGGACAGGATCCGGGCACTCGCGGATATCGCTAAACGTCTGCTCGGTGACGCCGATGATGCGGAGCCCGAACAATAGTGAAGGGGTGACGAACGTTCGTGTCAGTGTGCACCTGGGTTCGTAATCGTCAGGCTAGAGCTCCCCTTACTTCTGAGCCTTGACGATGTGCGACGACAGCCTGTCCGTGTCTGTGCAGTCCTTTCCTGAAAGCCATCCGGTGTCTGCCGAGGCAGACTTTCATCGCTTCCAGATCGGAAGGATGACAATCACGGCATTGTGTGACGGGCACTTCCCGCTATGTGCCCAAGACATACTGCGCAGTGGCGAATCGCCACTGGACAAGCTCTTGATGAACGCTCGCCTGGGCAATGTCGTGCCCAGTCATGTCAACGCGTTTCTGATCGATGATGGCCTGCACCGCATTCTCATCGATACCGGCGCGGGCGAACTTCAGGATGCAACGTTGGGTCGACTGGGAGCGAGCCTGCTATCGGCAGGCTATCAACCAGCCGACATCGATATCGTGTTGGTGACGCATCTCCATGCCGACCACATCGGCGGCCTGACCCGGCAAGGCGAAGCGGTATTTCCGCGCGCTGTCGTCTATGTGCCGCGTGAGGAGGCCGCGTTCTGGCTGGAAACATCCGATCGTGATGTTGTCGACCCTAGTGTGCGGACGACGTTCGACCATGCTCACCGGATGCTTGCGCCGTATGTCGCTGATGGGCGCTGTCGCTGGTTCGGCCCAGAGACCTCCTGGTACGGGGGCCTCACACCGGAATGGTTGCCGGGCCACACCCGTGGCCATACCGGATACCGTCTGCAAACAGGCGAACGGGATATCGTGTTTTGCGGAGACCTTTTCCACGTGGCCGCCGTACAACTTGCCGAGCCCGATGTGACCGTCTGTTACGACAGCGAGCCCATGCAGGCGAAAGCGACAAGGCAAGCCTTTCTGGCAGAGGCCTGTCACCGTGGAGACATCGTAGGCGCCGCTCACGCACCGTTCCCCGGGCTCGGACATATTTACAAGAGCGCACGGGGATACGTATGGCATCCCGTAGGCTAATCCTTGCCGGCGGTGCAGCAGCGTTTCCTGCCACCTGGCGCGCTACCCGCTCGCCCCGTGCGCCTCAAGTCACGTGCGGATTCCTGGTGTTTTATAGCTCCCTGCCCTTCCCCCGACCGGGCTTTGCGCGCGTCGGACGACCCATCATGTATTCCGGAGATTCCGGTATGGCTCGGTTTTTTTAAAACCCTAACCTATGTCCACCGCAACACACCGACCTAACCGCTTCGAACTTCACTACAGGAATCTCTCTCATGAAACTCGTTCTCGCCGCTCTCATCTCCTCCGCTCTCGCCTTCGGCACCAATGCCATGGCCGCAGAAAAGCCGCCGATCGTGCTGGTCCACGGCGCATTCGAAAACGCCTCTGTCTGGGGCCACGTGACCGCCAAGCTTCAAGCCGATGGCTATAAGGTCGTAGAGGTCAATCTGCCGGGCCGCCCGGGGAATCCGGCCGCACCCGACAAGGTCAGCCTGAGCCTGTATGGCGACACTGTCGTCGGCGCGCTGACGAAGCTCAACCGTCCCGCGGTGGTCGTGGGCCACAGCTTTGGCGGTATCGTGATCGCCGACGCGGCTGAAAAGGCGCCGGCGAAGGTCAAGACGCTCGTGTTCACGGCTGCCTACTTGCCGCACGATGGCGACTCGCTGGTGTCGATGGCGAATAAAGACGCCGATGCCAAGATTGGTCCCCACCTGCAGATCAAGAAGGAACAGGGCATCGCCTCGATCGAGTACTCGGCGCGCGCGGATCTGTTCGCCAACGGCGCTCCCGAAGGCCTGCGCAAAGCGATCCCCGACTTGATCCTGGACGAGCCGCTCGCGCCGTTGGCCACGCCTGTGCACGTCACCGCAGGCAAGTTCGGCAAGGTCGACAAGGTCTATATCCACACCGCCAACGACCAGGTGATCAGCCCGTCCTTCCAGGCTCAGATGGTCGCCAGCACACCGGTGCGCCGCGAATTCACCGTGCAGACCGGCCACACGCCGTTCCTGACGGCGCCCGATGAGCTGGCCGCGGATATCGAAGCCGCCGCCACCCGCTGATACCGTCGATCCACTCGCACGTACGGGGCGGTAAGACGTATCGCCCCGTACGTGCACTCATTTTGCACATCTCGCAGGAGTCGCTCATGTCTCACAATATTGAACACAAGCCTTTCAATGGCGTGCGTATCGAAGTTACCACCTCGACCGGTTTTGACGAGGTACTAAGCCGCCTTCGTTCCCTGATGGGACGTGTCAGCACGTCGGAGATCGTGACTCTGGCGCAAACGGACATCTCTGAAGCGGAATTCGTCCGTACCGTGCAAGAGCGGTTCGAAGGAGAAAGTGGTTTCATGCTGTTTGCCGAGATCGACCATGGCGGCTGGCTATCTAAATTCCAAATCCAACGTCGCACGGTTCGCTGGATTCTTGGCAACCCGGTGATCGCCGTCACGATGATTCGGCATGACATCACCGCAGGTCTTTTCGCGCCCGTGGAGATCCTGGTCACGGAAGCCGAGGACGGTCAGGGCACGATGGTGACGTACGTGCGTCCCTCTTCGCTGATGGTGATCGAGGAGAATCCGCCACTCCTGGCCATGGCGACGCTACTGGACGCCAAATTCGACGCTCTCATTGCTAGCGCTACCCGTTCCTAAGCAACTAAGCGAGCCTCGAATAACCTCAGTTTTTATGTCTCGTCATTCCGGCGCAGGCCGGAATCTAGTGGCTCTGCATTCGGTTATCGCGAAAGTCTGCAAGCGTCTGCTCTATCGCGAAAACTGAAAACTGATGCCACTGGGTTCCGGCCTGCGCCGGAATGACGAGTAGGAGAGGTTTTTTTTTGAGATCCGCCGAAATCGGAAAGCGTTTGAGCAAAAATACTGCCGGGCTGATGCACGGTCAAACTGCAGTCGTCTGAATCTTCGCCTCGCTGGGCGCGTATCCGAAGTGGCTCTTAAACGCCCGGCTAAAGGCAGCATCGGAGGCGTAGCCTGTTTTGTACGCCGCCTCTGTCACCTTGAGCCCGCCACTGCGAAGCATGTCCGCAGCGATGGTCAGGCGCCACCGGGAAAGGTAACGCAGCGGCGGCTCACCGACGGCTGCGGTAAAGCGTTCGGCAAAGATCGAACGCGACATCGCCGCTACGGAGGCAAGCATCTCGACCGTCCACCGCTTGAACGGGTCTGCGTGCATCGCTGCCAGCGCACGTCCGATCCGTTCCTCAGCCAACCCCCCAAGCCATCCTACGCGGTTCGCTTCGCTGGCCGCCCAGCTGCGCAATGTCCGGATAACGAGCAGATCGATCAGCCGGGAGATCATCAGCGACGACCCTGGATCGGGCCGCTGTGCTTCGTCGACGAGAAAGTGCGAGATAGCTGCAAGCCATGCCGGCGCACCTGCATCTCCCTTCGGGATGTGGATCAAGGCAGGAAGCGCCGACATGACCGCAGGCAGCGGGCTGCCCTCGAAACTGAAAAAACCACAAACCAACTGGCTTGTCGGCCCCTCCCCGCCATGGTGGAGGATGAGCTTGTCGCGATCGAAATGATCGGAAGCAACGGCGTCAACGTTATCGATCGGCGAGCCGGCCGCATCCGTGATGGTGTGACCTTTCCCGAGTGGCAAAAGCACCAGGTCGCCGGCGTCGATCCACAGAGGCGGATGGCCCGCAGGCGTCACCCAGGCTCCACCAACCTCCACGAAACAAAAATGCGCGGGCCCCGGCGGAAAGCGCAATCCCCATGGCTGGCTCAGGCGTGTCGTGTAGACGAGATCCCCGCGCAGCCTGATCAGGGTAAGCACCTGCGAAAGCACATCGGTACGCGCTGCGGACATTCCGAAATCGGCGGTCATGTCGGACGATCCATCATGTAAACGGGAGGCCATGATATATCTCATCGTCGGTGCTCTGACTACTATTTTCTCACGGCATTGAGCCGCTCACTCACACTAAAGAGAGGATAATCGTCATGAGCCACGCAAATTCAGTTGAAACGAACAACAACGGCAACATTGCAGAAAAGCCGGCCGTCATTCTGGTGCACGGTGCTTTCTCCGATGGCCAGGTCTGGGGCTACGTCGCCGGAAAGCTTCGCGCTGCAGGTCACCCTGTCGTCACTGTCGACCTGCCCGGCCGTCCGGGCTCGCCCATAGCCGCCGACCAGGTCAGCCTCGACCTGTATCGCGATACGGTTGTCCAGGCTTTGAACAATGTTTCGGGCTCGGCGATTCTGGTGGGCCACAGCTTTGCTGGCATCGTTATCGCTGCCGCGGCCGAACAGGTGCCAGAGAAGATCAAGACCCTGGTGTTCACCGCTGCCTATCTGCCGCAGGATGGTGATTCTCTGCTGTCGCTGGCCCAACAGGACCATGACGCCAAGATCGGCCAGCATCTGACGATTGATAAAGAGCGGGGGATGGCCGTGGTGGAATACGCGGCACGCGCGGAACTCTTTGCCAATGACGGCCCCGCTCCGCTGAAGGCAAAACTGCCCGATCTCATCCTTGACGAACCGGCAGCACCGCTGGTTACTCCGGTCCGCGTGACTGCCGAGCGGTTTGGCAAGGTCGACAAGATCTATGTGTCCACTCAAGTGGACCAGGTCATCAGCCCCGCTTTCCAGGCTCAGATGATCTCGCGTACTCCGGTGCGAAAGGTCGTCTCACTCCAGACCGGTCACCTGCCCTTTCTGACGGACATCGAAGGCATGGTGCAGGCGATCGAGAACGTTGCGGCCTGAAGCTTGCGCATTCGATGGAATACCGCGGCGGGAGTCCCCTCAAAGGGTTTCCCGCCGTGAATTTTGTTTCGAAGCATCCGTCGCCGCTGGCGTGGTTAGCAAGGTTCAGTGATAGCCACGGTGGATGTCCTCGATATTCGCAGATATCCACAAACGCTGAGCGCAATATCTATGGGGCTGCTCAATTTGGTGCAGGCCAGCTGAGCATGGCCAGATGAATGGTCTTGTGAAGATCTTTCGTTGAGACGCCGCTTGCCGCCTGCACCGATATGCCCTGGGACACTGTGCCGAAATAGCGGGCCAGTGCCTTGATGTCGGCTCCTGCAGCCAGCTCTCCTTGTTTCTGAGCTCGTTTCAGGCACGTGCGGAACATCTCCACACCCTGCTCGCGAATCTCACACAACGCTTTGGCGACCCGCTGCGATTCTGCATTGCCGACAAGCGCGCCTTGGATAAATAAACAACCCCGTGGCGATCCGGGCATGCTCTGGAATGTGGCTAATGCTCGCAAAAAGGCCTCGACCCCTTCGCGTGCGGAAGGTTGCGACAAGGAGGGTGCAGCCGCTTCAGTCAAACGCTCCTGATATCGCGCCAGTGCCTTGAAGAACAGTTCTTCTTTGCTGCCAAACGTGGCGTAAAGACTTGGCTTGTTGATCCCGACGGCCTCTACGAGATCCATCAAGGATGTGCCCTCGTATCCCTTGGCCCAGAACACTGCCAGAGCCAAGTCAAGGGCTCTATCTGCATCGAACTCTCTGGGTCTTCCGATTGTAGCCATCATACCCATCCGTCACTTTTCTTACCGGTCGGTATATTAAACCATTGACTTCGGCTCGTCCACGTGCAGATACTTACCGATCGGTATAAAACTCTCTTGGAGAAAGTCATGGCAAGTCGTTTGAACGGTAAAGTGGCCTTGGTGACCGGTGGAAGTTCGGGCATCGGCCTGGCAACAGCAAAGCGCTTCGTGGCGGAAGGCGCGACGGTTTACATCACGGGGCGCAAGCAAGCGGCACTGGATGCGGCAGTCGCTTCGATAGGTGGCAACGTCATCGCCGTGCGGGCAGATTCCAGCGTGCCGGCTGATCTGGACAAGCTCTTCGACACCATTCGCGCTCGCAGTGGCAAATTGGACGTGTTGTTCGCCAATGCGGGGATCGCTGCGTTCGTTCCTCTTCCGGCCGTTACGGAAGATCACTACGACAGCATCATGAATACGAACCTCAAGGGCGTCGTGTTCACGGTCAAGCAGGCCGTCTCGCTGCTGCCCGACGGCGCGTCGGTCATTCTGACGTCTTCCACCGCGGGCTATCGCGGCATGGAGGCGTTTAGCATCTACAGCGCCACGAAAGCCGCGATCCGCCAGTTGGCTCGCGGTTGGATTCTCGATCTGAAGGCCAAGAAAATTCGTGTAAATGTGATCAGTCCGGGCATGGTGGACACACCGGCAATCGATGGATTGGCGGGCGAGGCAGCGGCGGGGATGAAGGCGCATGTCGCGTCTCAGATTCCTCTGGGCCGCATCGCGCTCCCAGAGGATGTGGCTTCGGCCGCGCTCTTCCTCGCCTCCGATGAGGCTGCCTACATCAACGGCATCGATCTGCCGGTGGATGGCGGAGCCAGCCAAATCTAACCAGGCGACCATGGCTGAGATCCAGCCATCGACTTGTTTGGTCCGCGGTGTCATCGAAGAAAATTTGCGATGGCGCCGCGTTGATAACGGCCCCTGCGGAAGAACTCATCATGCTTCAACACGCATTCCCTCCCATGCCCGAACGTGAGTCCGACAGGGAGGTCCAACCTGTTGCCCTGATCGAGAGCTATCACGCTCACATCTACTTCGATGGGCCTGAGCAGAGCCAGTGGGCACTAGCGTTGCGATCGGATATGGCAGAACGTTTTTCAGTGCTGATCGGACGCTGGTGGGATCGCCCCATCGGTCCCCATGCACGCCCGATGTATCAAGTGGCCTTCGCGCCCTCGGAGTTCGCGCGCGTGGTGCCCTGGCTCATGCTCAATCGCGGCGACTTGTCGGTGCTGGTGCACCCCAACACCGGCCGTCCACGGCGCGATCACCTCGCCAGCGCATTATGGCTGGGTGACGTGCTTGGCATCACCGCTGATCCGTATCTGGTGGATCAGGAGGAGCCCGAGCCGGCGCCCCTCCCCAACACGCATCCGACGATCACGCCATGACTCATCTGCCCTATCGTAACGCCCTCATTATTGGCGCCGGCCCCGGCATCAGCGGGTCGCTGACGCGTCTATTGCGCGCAACCGGCATCCCGGTAGTCATGGCTGCCAGGGATCCACACAAGCTTGCATCGTTGGCGCGGGAAACAGGTGCCATCGCGCTGCCGGTCGACGCCAGCGATTACACCCAGACCGAGCGGCTGTTTGCCGAAACCGAATCCCGTATCGGCGCACCGGAAGTCGTGATCTATAACGCAAGCGGAAGGCTTCGTGGCTCCATCGCCGAGCTCGATCACGCACAGGTTGAAAAGGCGGTAGCGGTAACGGCGCTGGGCGCGTTCTACGCGGTCCAGCACGCGGCCAAACGAATGATCCCCGCGGGTAAGGGAGCCATCCTGTTGACGGGAGCCACGGCGGGCATCAAGGGCTTTGCGCTTTCGGCGCCCTTCGCCATGGGCAAGTTCGCGTTGCGAGGGCTCGCGCAAAGTGCGGCACGCGAACTGATGCCCAAAGGCATCCATGTCGCTCACATCGTGGTCGATGGCATGGTGCGCGGCGCTGACGCCGATCCATCGGATGCCACGCTGGATCCCGACGCCATCGCTCAATCCTATATGGACCTGCTGCGCCAGCATCGAAGCGCCTGGTCCTGGGAAATCGAAGTCAGGCCATGGACTGAACGATTCTGATACCCAGGCGGCCATCACCGTTGGCCGCTGACTGTGGCAGCTCTTCTTGCGCAACCGACGGCATGCGCGGCGCGCGATCAACATCATCTGGAGACAACCTTCATGCGCTACAAGCTCTTTGGTAAACACACCGGCCTGCGGGTCTCCGAACTGGTTCTCGGCGCCGGCAATTTCGGAACACGCTGGGGACACGGGGCGGAGCCGGACGAATCGCGTCGCATCTTCAACGCCTACGCTGAGGCCGGCGGCAACTTCATCGACACAGCCAACGGCTATCAGTTCGGACAGTCCGAGGAAATCCTGGGCGATCTGTTGACTGGACGGCGCGATGACTTTGTGCTGGCCACCAAGTTCACGGCAAGGACCGATCTGAACTCCGGCATCCTGGTCACCGGCAACAGCCGCCGCGCGATGATTTCATCGGTGGAGGCCAGCCTCAAGCGGCTCAAGACCGACCGTATCGATCTCTATTGGGTGCACATGTCCGATGGCGTTACGCCGGTCGAAGAGATCGTGCGTGGCTTCGATGATCTCGTCCGCGCTGGCAAGATCATCTATGCAGGACTGTCCGACTTCCCGGCATGGCGCGTGGCACGCGCGGCGACCATCGCCGAGCTTCGCGGCGCAGCTCCCATCGCCGGTTTGCAGGTGGAGCATAGCCTGGTCGAACGCACCACCGAACACGAACTACTGCCGGCAGGCCAGGCGCTCGGCCTGGGGATTGTCGCTTGGTCGCCGCTTGGGGGCGGCATGCTGACCGGCAAATACCGTCAGGGAGAAAAGGGGCGCGCAGAGGGATTTGGCGGCAAAGTGTTCCAAGCAGAGAACTCTCCGCAACGCACCGCTATTCTGGATACATTGATCGCCGTCGCGACGGATCTTGAAGTCACACCCAGTGAAGTGGCGATTGCCTGGGTAGCCGCCAAGGGACCGCTTCCGATCATCGGGCCACGCACCTTGGCCCAGTTGGAAAACAATCTGGGGGCAATCCAGGTAACGTTGTCGCCTGCCCACATCGCTCGCCTGGATGAGGTGAGTGCGGTCCCTGCTGGGTTTCCTTACACGGTCATCCACGACCCGGGAACCCGCGAACTGTTCACGGGCGGTAAGGCCGAGCAGTTCGATGCACCGAAGGAACCGGTGGCGTGAAACGATCGGCCAGGTCGCACCCTTGATGATCAGAAGCGAGCGCCTTCCCGATAACCGCTCGCTCATCTGAGCACTCAAGGTTGATTGGCGAATTCAGCTGGCAGATGCAGCCCTTTCCGCCTCTGGCCGGGTGCGCTGCATATGTTCGTGGCATAGCTGTTCGACCAGCGCACGATGATCTGGCAGGTCGTGGAGTGCACGAGTAGCCGCCTGCTGGATCATCGCGAACTCCTGGCGTGCCGCTTCCATGTGCGGATAGGCGCTGCGCATGGATTCAAGATCGGTCCGGAACTCCATGCCGTACAGAATGTACTGCCAGCTGGCGGTCATGAACATTTCCAGGTCGCCAACGAAATCCAATCGATGCGGTGGGCGCTGCGTCCACTTCGCGAGTTTTTCCTGCAGGGTTTGCGGGATGCTGGCGACGTCGGCGTTGTCGATCCAGAACTGCGAGTCACGGCGCTGGCTCAGGCAGTAGTGCATCTTGATGAAGTCGATGATGCGGTCGTAGCGTGCAACCATCATCTCGTTGAAATGACGCGCCGTACTTTCCATGGCGTCGGTGTCGCTCGGCAACAGGTGCGTGAGCAGGTAGGTCGCCAGCTCGATCAGCGCGATGCCGGTGGATTCCAACGGCTCGACGAAGCCGCCGGCCAGTCCCACCGCCACGCAGTTCTTGCGCCAATGCTCGGGGCGATATCCCGTCTCGAACTTGATGTGCATGGCCTTCAGGCCCTCGCCGGCACGGCCCAGATAGCGCCGGAAGACTTCTTCGGCGCGATCGTCGGTGGTGTGCCGCGACGAATACACATAGCCGGTGCCACGCCGCTTCTGCAAACCGATGTCCCAGATCCAACCGGCCTCCTGGGCGGTGGAGATGGTGTACGACGGGATCGGTGTATCGGGCGTTTCGTACGGCACCTGCATGGCCACCGCGCGATCGGCGAACAGCACGTCCGCACGGCTGCGGAAGGGTGACTGCATCACGTTGCCGATCAGCATGCCACGCAGTCCGGTGCAGTCTACGTAGAGATCGGCGGTGAGTTCGCCCGCCTCCTTCGTCACCACACGCGCGATGGCGCCGTGTTCGTCCAGCTCCGTGCGCTCTACCGTCGCCACATGTCGAACCACGCCGAGCGCCTGCTGGCCGTGCTCGGCAAGCACGCGCGCGAAGCAGGCGGCATCGAAGTGGAAGGCGTGATTCATCGGCCCCTGATAGTCCGCGTCCCTTGCGCGCTTGGGGCCACGCGAGTGATCGACCAGCGTGCTCTGCATCGACACGGCGTCGGCGAACGGCATGCCCTCCGGTGCGGCGCCGAGCAGCCAGTACGGCAACAGCTCCGGGCCACCCGGACGCTGACTGGGTGCGTTGAATGGATGAAAGAAGTGATCCGCTCCGGGCGTTCCTGGCGGTCGTACCCAGTGGCGATAGTGGATGCCCTGTTTATATGTCGCGGTGGCGCCGACCAGAAAGCGGCGCTCGTCGAGGCCGATGGCCGACAGCGTGCCGCGAATGGAGGGAAACGTGGCTTCGCCCACGCCAAGCAGGCCGATGTCTGGCGATTCCACCAGATGCACCTGCACGCTCCGGGGATCGACCGCGTTGACCGCTTTGGCCAGATAGCACGCCGCCAGCCAACCGGCGGTGCCGCCACCCACGATCAATACCTTCTTCAGACGCGCCATGGTGTCCCCGCCGGTACTGCATGATGAAAGAAAGAATTGCCGGCCCCGCCCCACGCGGACCCGGCAAAGAGCCGTTCAAAGGGAGGATCGGCGGCGCTCACCCAGAGCGTCGCCGGCAGAACGGCAAAAATCAGGCGACACGTGCATCATGGGGGCGCCGTGCATCACCTCAGAACCACACGCCTAGTTGAACGCCATAGGTACGCGGGGCGAGATACTGCGACACGTACTGCAGCGAGCCATCGGACATCAGGAAACGGCCTGCGCTGGTGCGGATCTTGTCATCGGACACGTTCTGCACATACGCGTTGACCCACCACTTGTCACCCGGCTCGGTGTAACGCAGCGACAGGTCCCCACGCGTGTACGCCTTCTGCTGGTCGCCCGAACCCAGGTTGAAGTAACTCAGCCACTGCGTGCTCTGGTACTGCACGCTGATGCGTGGCGTGAGGCGTCCGCCGTTGGAAAGGTGAAAGTCGTGCTCGTAGATGCCGGTGAGCGACACGTTCGGCGCATGCGGCAGATCGTTGCCAGTGACGTTCATGCAGTTGGCGAGATTGGACTGCGGCGGGCATGCCGGCAGGCCCTGGTAGTCGTTGGATCCGGCGTAGATCAGCTTGCCGAGTTCCTTTTTCGGAATAGCCGAGAAGATCAGGTTGAGGCGATCGTCCTTCTGCTGATACGCCAGCTCCGATTCGATGCCGAGCACCTTGGTGCTGCCCCCCACGTTGGAGAAGCCCAGGCCGTGGTTGCCGTCCGGATAGACGATGGGCGCGGAGAGCTGGAAGTTCTTGAAGTCTTCGTAATAGATGGCCGAGTTCCACGTCATATGGCCATCGAGGAAGGAGAACTTGCTGCCGATTTCATAGTTGGTCAGCGTCTCGGGCTTATACAGCGTACCTGCGTCCTGCGTGCCGCCCGACTTGTAGCCGGTGGACACACTGACGTAGACCATGCCGTTTTCGCCAACGTCGGTATCCAGGCGCAGCAGCCAGGTCGGCTTGCTCTTGCTGTACTTGGCGGTGTTCCGCTGCGAGACGGTGAAGCCGTTCGACGGATCCGGATACACGCCCGGAGAGATCGGCACCTGCGGCACGGTCGGGTCGTAGTCCCAACCCCAGTTGATGCCGCCCTTGTTCTCCTTGTCGTCATGCGACCAGCGCGCGCCACCCGTGAGGCGCCAGTGATCGCTGAGATGCCAGGTGGCCTGACCGAACAACGCGTACGACTCCACCGTTTCCTTCGGCTGGATAAAGGAACCCTGCCAGTTCACGGTGCCATAGCGCGTACCGTTCATGATGGGGATGTCGAAGCGGATGTTGTTGTCTTCGTAGGCGTAGTACGCGCCGACGATCCAGTCCACGGTCTGCTGCCCGCTGGACTTCAGGTCCACTTCCTGGCTCCAGCTTTCGTAGTTGGAATAGTTGGTGCGGTCGTCCTGATAGACACCATTGGTGGTGAAGCTGGTGGGTACGCTGACACCGACGTCCTGGTCGAAGTCGCTCTTGCCGGAGTAGCGGTTGTAGCCGGCGATGTAGCTGAGCTGCATGCCATCGTTGATGTTCCAGTCGATGCGGCTGCGCAGCGTCTTGGAGGTACGGTCCAGGTACGGCGCGGTGTCGATCAGCGCGGACCAGAAATCCTGCCCCTGGCGCGGCGTCTGCATCAGGCTGAGGCTGGGCGTGCCGCGATCGACAAAGTACTCGTACGACAGGTTCCACTTGAACGCATCGCTGGGTTGCCACAGCGCACTGACGCGCGCGGCGGACTGATCCTGCGCGTTGTACTTGTTGCCGCCCTGCACGTACTGACTGGGATCGATCGGCTTGAAGTTGGCCAGCGTACCGCCGGAAGCGAGATACGCCTGCTGCTGTTGCGCCACGGTGGGCAGCTCGCTCGACGGATTCTGGTAATCGACGTAGCCATCGTGTTGTTCGTGCACCACGGCAACGCGCATGGCGAAGGTGTTGCTGATGGGCAAGTTGAACGCGGCGCGCGCGCCGATCAGGTTGTAGTTGCCCGCTTCTACCTGCGCATTGCCGTAGAAGCCCGCGCCGATTTCCGGCTTGGCCGTCTGGAAGCTGATGGCGCCGGCGGTGGAGTTGCGGCCCCAAAGCGTGCCCTGCGGACCGCGCAGCGTTTCGACGCCATCCATGTCCAGCAATAGACCCGATGCGGCCTCGGCGCGAGGCGCATAGACGCCGTCGACGAAAGTCGCGACTTCGGGATCGGCGTACTCGGTTTTGGCGCTGTCGTTGCCGATGCCGCGCATGGTCAGCGTCACCACACCATGATCGCCCTCCGACGTACCTTGCAGGCCAGGTACCAATTTGGTCAGGTCCTGCACGGTCATGACGCGCTCCTTGTCGAGCGTGTCCGCCGAGATCGCTGTCACTGCCACTGGCGTTTTCTGAAGAGGCGTCTCGCGTTTGGTTGCACTAACCGAGATGGCATCCAGATTCTTTACTTTCTTGTCGGCGCCTGCCGGATTCTGGGATGGCGGGTTTTGCGATGTCGCGTCCTGGTCGGCTGCAAGCAACGTACCCGGAGCAAGCACGAGTGACATGGCGACATACAACAGCTTGTGATGCAGATTCATCTGGCTCTCCCCTCTAAATCGTTCGGATCAGTGTTGTCTGCCGCACAAACGGCCATGACAAAGGTTTCCCAACTCCCCAACCGGCACGTCATTTATCCCGAAATGACAGCGCTGTCATTTCGGGATAATAAAGCGCCACCCCAATGAATGCTTGCCGCATGGCAGCAAGTGATCAAGACAAAGCAAATAGACACCCTGGCGCCCAATCTCACGGAGACGCGAGCCAGCTGTTAAGGCGTAACCGATGGCCAAGCCGCGCTGGCGCAACGATCCCGTCGATATCGCGAAACCGGTCAACATCAGCAACATAACCACTACAAGTAGCGACTCGACATTCATGGCTTGTTCCCCTGCGTCGGGCATGCCAGCGTCCGGTCCGCTACCGTGCCGAGCGACACGTCGGCCATAGCGATCCGATCGCCGGAATGACTGGACCATTCGAATGGCCGGTCCAACCTGCTCATGCTGGCGCCGGCGTCACGGAAACATTTCAGCGGAATGCCCAGCCGCAGCCACTGCCCCTGAGGCAACTCAGCGAGCTGTCGCCCCACGGGTACCTGAGCACCGCAACCGACACCGCAGCCGACACCGATCATCGCGGTACTCCCCGGCATTACCGTGTCGATCCTCAACGTGGTTACCAGCAACACATCGCCGTTGGTTTCGCGTTCCACATCGAGTGGCGTTGGTGCCACCAGCTCGACGCCTGCGGCGCCGGTGCCGGACCAGTTCAGACTGCGCGCGTCCTCCTGCGCCTTGTAGTCGAGCGCGCTGATGCGCAGGCTGCCGTCTGGCGTGGCGGCCGGCACGGCGTCGACATTCATCGCTGCGCCGTTTGCGCCAGTCAGGCGCACCACGAAACCTTGCGCCGGTTTGCCACGGGTGAAATAGACACCGGCCTGTGCGGCATTTAGCGCGATCCCTGCATCCTCGGACAAAGGAGCGGTAGTGCCACGATCGGCATAGGTCAGGCCGAAGCCGTAAGGGAATTGCGGATGCTCGCCTCGTGCGATCGCGGCGACGGGTACTTGTGCTGCGCTGAGCGGCCACGCATATGCCAGCTTGCCGTGAAAGTCGTGCGCTATGCGACCGTCACGGGTACGCAGCAGCACGTCGGCAATGCCTTCGCCTTCGCTACCGGGGAGCCACGCCACTACAAAGGCATCAGCAGCGTTGATTTCGCGATTCATCCACAGCGGCCGCCCGGTCAGGAACACCGCCACCACCGGCACGCCCTGCCCGCGTAGCCGCCGAAGCAGGTCAAGATCGTGATCGTTGCCCGGCCGGTAGGCCAGGTTCGGCAGATCTCCCTGGAACTCGGCGTAGGGATCTTCGCCGAACACCACGATGGCGACATCGGGTTTCTGCTTGTAGTCACCCTCTACCGACAATTCGGCGCTGCCACCAGCTGCCTGCACCTGCGCCTGGAGGCCGGCCCAGATGGAGGTGGCTCCGGGGAAATTTGCATTGGTCAGGCCCGTGCCCTGCCAGGTCAGTGTCCAGCCGCCGTTTTGCTTGGAGATGTTGTCGGCACCGCTACCGGCAACCAGAACATGCTTGCGCGGATCGATCGGCAGCACGCCCTGATTGTTCTTCAGCAACACCAGCGACTCACGTACTGCACGACGCGCCAGCGCACGATGCGCAGGACTTCCGATCACCTGCGCCGACCGGGCCACCAGCGGGTTGGTCGATGGCGCCCCGGTCTCGAACATGCCAAGGCGCATCTTCACCCGCAGAATGCGCGTCACCGCATCGTCGACGCGGCTCATCGGGATCACTCCGGCCTTCACCTCGGCCAACGTGTTCTTGTAAAGGCCTTTCCAGGAATCGGGCGCTTCGAGCATATCCAGCCCAGCGTTGTACGCCGCCGCGCAATCCTCGCTGGTGCAGCCGGGCACCTGGCCGTGCGCGTTCCAGTCGCCCAACACGATCCCGTCGAAACCCATGCGCTCCTTCAGCACACCGGTGATCAGCGCCTTGTTGCCGGCCATCTTCACCCCGTTCCAACTGGAGAACGAGACCATCACCACCTGCACGCCGGCCTTGATCGCAGGCGGATAGCCGGCTGCGTGCACGTCGCGCAACGTCGCCTCGTTGATCTGGGCGTCGCCCTGGTCCTTGCCATCGTGCGTGCCGCCGTCGCCGACGAAATGCTTGGCGGTAGCGATCACATGCTCGGCGTCCAGGAACTGCGCAGTACCCGGCCCGCCCTCCAGGCCGCCGATCATGGCGGCGGCGTATTGCGCTACCAGCGCCGGATTCTGCGAATAACCTTCGTAGGAGCGACCCCAGCGAACATCTTGCGGCACGGTGAGCGTGGGCGCGAACGTCCAACTGATCCCGCTGGCACGTAGTTCTTGCGCGGTGACCTCGCCAATATCGTGGATCAGCTGCGGATCGCGCGTAGCGCCCAAAGCGGAGTTTTGCGGGAACAGCGTGCTACCGACGAGGTTGTTATGGCCATGCACGGCATCGATGCCAAACAGCACCGGGATCGCCAACCCTCCCTTCGAGGTATCCATCGACGCGCGGTAAAACGCGTCGGATAGCGCCTGCCACTGCGATGCCACGGGGTATGGCTGCCCGGGCGGCTTGGAATTACCGCCGGCCAGGATCGAGCCCAGGTGGTACTCGCGTACATCGTCCGGCGTCACGTACTTGATGTCGGCCTGGATCATCTGGCCGACCTTGTCCGCCACCGACATCTTCTTCAGCAAAGCCTGCACCCGTGACTCGATCGCCGGGTCAGCCGGCAGCGGCGAGCCGCCTTTGGGCCACTGTTCGGGGTGAACGACGGTCGCGTCGCCGGCCATGGCAGGGACGGCCATCAGCAGTGCGCCGACTAACGGCAGGCTTATGGAAACGCTTCGCGGGAACGAGCTCAATGACTGCAGCAATGGCACGGCAAAGCCCCAGGGTGGCGTACCGGCGGTACGCGTTGGGTCGCATAGTGGCAGGAATGACAGCGCTGTCAATTTGCTCTGCAACATGACTCTCGCGCTATTCCCCCGGGTGAAGCGACTTCAAGGGAACCGCTGAAAACCTCGCCTATTTGTCATCCCGACGCAGGCCGGAGGCGCTTCACAAGAGCAAAGCTGGTCATCCAGCGACTTCGATCTTCGCGATAATGCAAATGCTTGAACGCCCTGGCGATAGCCGATCGCAAAGTCACTGGATTCCGGCCTACGCCGGGATGACGGTAGAAAAACCGAGGCTATTCGAGGTTCCCTTCAGGGTACGGCGCCTGTGGAACCGCGGATCTGCAGGGAGAAAGGTACCTGCACCAGTCGGCCGGGGCCGTGACCGCGCAATACGCTTAGCAGTTGTTCGGCCGCAAGCTTGCCCATCTCGCGACTGGGTTGCTGGACGGTAGTGAGCGCCGGCCACAGTTGTCGCGACAGCGGCGTGTCGTCGAAGCCGCAGACCGACAGATCATGCGGCACCTTCAAACCGTACTCGCCCGCCGCCCACATGACGCCGGTGGCCATGTCGTCGTTGGCGGCGAACACCGCTGTCGGCCGCTTGGTCAGCGAAAATAGCTGCCGCGCTGCCTCCACACCGGAGCCGAAAGTAAAAGCGCCCTGCACTACCAGCGCTGGATCCTCGGGGATACCCGCAGCAGCCATCGCGTCGCGATAGCCGGCCAGTCGCCAGCGGCTGGCGCCATGGTCGGCAATGCCGATCACATGAGCGATCCGCCGATGGCCCAGCTCCAGCAGGTGCTCCATGATCGCCCGCGCAGCCTGCTGCTCGTCCATCGTTACACCGATGGTCTTGCCGTGCCGTAGCGGCGACACGCTGGCGTAAGGCACATCGCGCTCGCGCAGGCGTTTCAGCAGCGGCGCATAGTCGGTGATCGGTGGCGTCAGCACGACGCCGTCGGGGTGGTGATCGGAAATCAGCGCGTCGAAGCGGCGGATGAAATCGCGGTCACGCATGCGCAGCGGCCGTACCATCATGCTGTAGCGATGCGCATCGCAGGCCTCGAGCACACCATCCTGGATCTCGGCCAGGTAGGTCGAGGCCGGGTTGTCGTTGTTGTCGTACAGCATCGCGACCAGGAACGATCGATTACCCGCCAGGCTGCGCGCCGACGGATGCGGGCGATAGTCCATCGCCTCCATGGCGGCGCGCACGCGCTGACGCGTGGCGTCGGTCACGTTGGCCTCGTCATTGAGCACGCGCGACACCGTCTTGGGCGATACGCCCGCTGCGCGCGCCACATCTTCGAGGCGTACCCGCATGGATTCTCCGCTGTCATCACACTGTCGATTGACTATGCCGCCAGAGCCCTCCGCTTTACAAGGACGATCGGCGTTGCGATGAATACTTGCGCAAGCGCCGGTTACCGCGCTGAGGCCTTGCGTACCATGCAAGCCCGTCCCTGGCAACAAAAAGTATCGATGCTGCGGTCGCAGCATGCGGGATGCGTTACGCCATGACATAACTGCTGCTGGAGGGAGGCATCCATGACGAATTCGACCACAGCGCAGACCCCACGCTGCGCCCGGCACGGCGCCACCTATGACAAAGGGTAGGCTCCGATGACACAGAAATCCGCACTGTCGTTCTGGCAGATATGGAACATGTGCTTCGGCTTTCTTGGCCTCCACTTCGGCTTTGCATTGCAGAACGCGAACGTCAGCCGAATCTTTCAGACGCTGGGTGCGGACGTAAACGACATCCCGGCGCTATGGATCGCTGCGCCGCTGACGGGGTTGATCGTGCAACCGATCATTGGCCACTACTCCGACCGCACTTGGAACCGCCTGGGCCGGCGGCGGCCGTACTTTCTGTTCGGCGCGGTGTTCGCCTCGCTGGCGCTCCTATGGATGCCGAATGTACCGGCGTTGTGGATGGCTGCCGGCCTGCTGTGGATTCTGGACGCGTCGATCAACGTGTCGATGGAGCCATTCCGCGCGCTGGTCGGCGATCAACTGCCCACGCAACAGCGACCCGCCGGTTATGCGATGCAGAGTTTCTTCATCGGTGCCGGCGCCGTGATCGCCTCGATGCTGCCATGGGTCCTTGCTCGGTTCGGCGTGGCCAACGTAGCGACGAACGGTGGGATTCCCGATACGGTGAAGTACGCGTTCTATGGCGGCGGTGCAGTACTGCTGGGCGCGGTGCTTTGGACCATCGTGACCACGCGTGAATACCCGCCTGCACAGCTGCAATCGTTCAACGACAACGTGCCCGATGGACCGGCGGCGGACGTGTCGCGCGCGTGGCGACCGGGTTTGCTACTGCTGCTGGTCGGCATGGCGGTACTGTTCGCGATCAGGTACTTCTCGCTGGAAAAAGAGGTTTACCTGCTGGCCAGCGGCCTGATCGCGTTCGGCCTGCTGCTCACATGGCTGAGCCGCACCCGCGGCCGCGGAATGCTACGCGACGTGATGGGTGATCTCTATGGCATGCCCATCTCGATGCGCCGCCTGGCCGGAGTGCAGCTGTTCTCCTGGTTCGCGCTATTTGCGATGTGGATCTACACCACCGCCGGCGTGACGCAGACGATTTATGCCACCACCGATACCGGCTCGTCCGCCTATAACGAGGGCGCCAACTGGGTCGGCGTGTTGTTTGCTGCGTACAACGGGTTTGGTGCGCTGGCCGCGGTGGTTATTCCGCTAATGGTGCGCCGATGGGGCCTGCGCATCAGCCACGTCATGAATTTGTGTCTTGGCGGGGCCGGTCTGCTGTCGTTCCTGTACATCCGCGATCCGCACTGGCTGCTAGCGTCGATGGTGGGTGTCGGCTTTGCGTGGGCATCGATTCTGTCACTGCCTTATGCGCTGCTTTCGGACAGCCTGCCCACGGCGAAGATGGGCGTCTACATGGGCATCTTCAATTTCTTTATCGTGATCCCGCAATTGCTTGCCGCCAGTGTGCTCGGCCTATTGCTGCGCCTGTGTTTTCACAACCAGCCCATCTGGGCGTTGGGCCTCGGTGGCGCGAGTCTGCTCGCGGCGGGACTTTGCACTCTGCGTGTAGCCGAGCCCGAAGGCGCCTGACCAGGCACGCTTGCGTCACTAATCACCATCTGATAGCTGGCGCAGATACCCGCCAAGCATTTGGAACGCCCCATCAACCATCCGTTTTACGTCAGCGCCATGCCGAATCTTGTAAAGCAAATTCGGCTCTGCGGTCACAAAAGCTCCCCACTCATCGGTGGTATCGAAGCGGTTGCCACAGCCAACCCATAGCGGAAATGGCTTTCGCTGGAGCATGACGCACCAACCCCAGTCTTCACCCAGCACTTTGGCACCCTGGAAGACCTCGCCTTCTGAAAATTTCCAGGCCAGCCAGTTCGCCATTGATTTCCCGAATCGACCTGGATTGGTCGCTTCATCCTCCCCGGGCTCTATGTCAAAGAAATCCGTCTTAATCCAAATCTGTGGTGATGATGTCATTCTATAAATGCTCAGCTTTGATATTGATGCCGCGCCGATACAGAACCAATTCAGTGGCTTTTCTTCAACCGCCAAGCGTTCCAATATTCTATAGCCGTCACCACAGAGAAAAATGCAGAGATGCACGTAAGCACCTTAGCCGCCGGATAGAACTTAAATACAAACAGAACCACACACAGCACCACAAGGAATCCCACCAATCTGAGCCCGCTCCTGACACGGATATCAGATTGTCTAATGCGTTCTTCTCTCTTCACATCCGTCAACCGCGCTTTATACAATCGTGTGGAGCCGAGGCCCAAAGGCTTTCTACGCACTTCGCCTACCAATCAAGCTCTCTCTCGAGTCAACTCGTATCAGGCGTTAAGAGTAAGCTGACCGTCGCCCGAGACAACGCCTGCGGGCGTCTCCGCACGAGTGTGCGCCACGACCTGGTTGCGGCCACCCTCTTTCGCCTGGTAAAGCGCCGCGTCGGCGTCAACCAGCAACACGCGCAGCATGTAGCTCGAACTGGTGGCGCAAGCGAGCCCCAGGCTGGCCGATACCGTGACGGTGACCTGGGAATCCAGCGTCACCGGCGTAGTGGCCAAGGTATGGCGAATGCGATTTGCCACCTCCAATCCCTGGTTGCACGAACAGCCCGTCATCAGGATGCCGAACTCTTCGCCGCCCAGGCGGCCGAGCAGGTCGGTGGAGCGCAGTTCGTCGCCGATGATCGTCGCGGCAGAACGTAATACCTGGTCGCCGGCGGCATGTCCGTGCGTGTCGTTGATCCGCTTGAAATGATCCAGGTCCAGCACGACCAGACAGGCATCGGTCCCTGCCTTGTGCAGCCGCCGCAGCGTGCGCCCCGCTTCGACGAAAAAGTGTTCGCGGTTATACGCCCCGGTCAAGCCGTCGTGTCGCGCCATCCAGCGGAAACGCCGCCAGGAGCGCCACAGCCACAGCAGCGCCAGAACGAAAAAGGCGATCACCGTCAGCAGCAGCGCATTGAACAACTCGCTGCTTTTATGTGCCTGACTCGCCAGGGCCTGGCTAAGCTGCAGGATCCTGTTCTCCTTGCTCAGCGCATCCAGCTTCATCTTCTCGGAAAGCACCTGCTGCCTGACCGTCTGGTAGGCCAAGGCGATGGCCCGGGCATTGTCCAAGGCGGCGGTTTTCTGAGCGTCGTACTTCTCGTAATAGTTGAGCGCGGCGGTATCGTGGCCCTCTTTCTTTTCCGCCTTATAGAGCACCTCATAGGCGGCCCGCAGTGTCCACAGCGGACTGTCCGGTCCTGTGATGGCAATGCTGTCCAGGGCGAACTTTCGTGCATTGGCCGCGTCGCCGAGGCTGAGATAAGCCTGCGCCTCGGTGACAGGCAACGAGGCCAGATAGGGTGTGTACCCGGTAGCCTGAATCTCGGGGGCGATGCTGCGTAACAAGGCGATGGCTTGATCGGCATGGCCTTCGTCAATCATGGCGCTGGCCAGATCCAGGCGCACCGCAACGGCTTGACGGGACTCCCCCGCTGCAAGGCACGCGTCGATCGCAGCCTGAAAAGCGGGATGGGTCGAGGACAATTTACCTGCGTAGAGCAAGGACTGTGTCTCAAGCGACCTGGCATGGCACTGGCCTTTGCTCGAAGGAATCAGAGCCTTCATCTGCCGGGCATAATCCAGTGCAAGGTCGTATTGCCCCACGGCCTCCTGGTTCAACATGTGGATGACCTCATCCATGCCTTCCAGGCGAGCTTGCGGATCAACACCCTTGGGGAGCTCGGCCACCAGGGTGTTGGCCAGTGCATAGGCGGTCACATAGTCCCGGCTGAAGAACTTGCCTCGAATCAACGCCGCCGTGGCGCGAACGGAGAGGGACACATCGCCCGACTGATCAGCAATGTCGTAGAGGGTCGACTCGACTTTCGCGTAGTCACCATCGGCCACGGGCAGGCGCGTATCCAGCAGTCGCAAATGCCAGCGCTGCGTGGCGTTCAACTGGCCTTCGTGCTGATGAAGCCGCGCCAGAGCGTTTCGGAAATGGAAAGTATCGTCCGGCCACGCATCATCGGCCTGCGCGAACCATGCAACGACCGGCGCGGCATCAGTCGATGTACCGCCGCCCTTTGCAGTACACAGCAGGAACACCGCCATAGCGGCGGCGCCTGCCAGACAAAACGGTACTCCGCGGGCCATCGAATGATTAGCCGGTCATGGCTTACGCTCCGGAGGCTGATGCGTTTCATCCGCTTCGCCGCCCTCGCGCCGTGGCTCGTTTTGCGTATCGTCTTCGTCGGGCTCGCACCCTCCGGTGTTGTGGTTGACGCGTACCGGGGGACGATTGTTCCCCAGCTCCTCCTCGAGACGGCTCTTGTCGCCCGATGCCGCCGCCACTTTCAGACCCTCGCTGGCATTCAGCGCGTCGAGCGCCTGCGCCAGGTCTTCCTGAGATGCATGACGCAACGATGCGTCCTGCCCGATAAGTTCCAGCAGCTCGATCGTCTTGGACATGTTTACCCCCTGCTCCTGTTGTGGACGAATCGTTCACCCTGCTGCACGCAATGGCATGCATCTCCAGGGCGACCACGTTGCATGCAGATGGGCGCACAGCTGCGAGTTTCATCGCAGCTTGGCGCCCCCAACGCCAATATCCAGCCTACCACCGTTCGGCAAGCCGCACGATGACTCCCACGGCCCTAGGCCGGCGACACGACACCCCGATCCAGAACGGCCAATCGCTCGCGTACCGCATGATTGGCACGCAGCGGCGCCGCCGGGCGTAGAACGACGGTTTCGTCGCTGCCCACCTCCGTCGCCGGCAAATCCCGCAAGGCCACGTAGCGAATGCGCGGTTGCTCGACCGGCAAGGTGGCGCCGCGGTAAATGATGACCTCGTGATCCAGCGGGTAATCCCGGCTCAGCACGTCCACCAGCACCTGCCGGTACTCGGGCCCGGTGGAAAAACGCGCCATCGAGCGGTCGCCGACCAAGCCCACCTGCCACAGCACCAGACAGGCGCCGGGGTTGATGGGTGTCTCGTAGAACAGCAACTGGCTGGCCTCGTAATGCTGGCAGCCAAGGCGCCCCGGGTCGATGCCGAGGTCTGCATACAGGCAGTCCTCGGCGGAGATGCCAGGCTCCATGTGCGCCCGGAAACCTTCCGCGCGAGCCAGCCTGATCACTTCATGCGGCGACCAGGCAAAGATGCCTGGATGACCGTAGAACACGGCGCAGACCCGTTTGCCGGCCCGCACTTCGGCCATCATCACCTCGACCCATTCGCGGTAGGTGACCGCGCGCGACTTGCCATCCTTGCCGTCGCCGTAATATGGCTGCAGGCTGCGGACGTCGGGGTGCATGTGCTCCAGCCACAGCTCGACAATAGCGTCGGAAAGTGCCGCGAATACCACCTCGGCCCCCTGGATATGGCTGCGTGCCAGCGGCGAGAGATGCGACCCCAGCGTCATGCCCAGCCCCACGCACACGATGCTGCCGCGTGGCTCCGCGTTTGCAGGCTTGGCCGGTAATGCAGATGTCATAGTAGATATCCAGGAAAATTAAGGAATAGCGCCTGCGTCCGCGTGCCGACATTCCTTTTCGGTGTTGGCAAGCGGCAAATATACAGTTTCTCTGGCCCGCATCGCAGCTGCCTGGGTTTTCCAATACCCTTCAAGGGGTAAACCCTTTATTCCCTGATATTCCTTGCGGCGGCGCGAACAAAGAACGGTCAAGATTCGGAGCGCGAATATTTCTCAGGGAGAAGCTTGGTGATTTCCATGACCGCAAAACCATCAGGCCTTGGCACGATCACACGAGCATCTGGCGCATAGTCGCTGATCATCTCCCGGCACATTCCGCAGGGGGAAACTACCGTTGGTTCAGCATTCGTAGACGCCTGATGTACCGCCACGATGGTTGCGCCTGCTAAATCATCACCCAAAGTAACAGCTTGTCCGATAGCGATAGCTTCGGCGCACACCGTCATGCGCCCCACGTAGCATTCCAGGTGCACCCCGAGGTGAATCTTCCCCGTTCGAGTTCTCATGGCACAACCGACGGCATGCCAATCAGGCTTGTAACGGGCGCGTATGATGCTACGCGCAGCAGTAATCAATTCAAGATCGATATCAGAATGCATACGTTGTAATTCCCAGGTCCATGGCGAGCTTATCGCAGGGCAAAATGTTCTGCCCCGCTCGGGCAGTTCGAGTATTCAACACACACTCGAATGAGTGCGTTCTCGTAGTCGGTCAGCCCGATGTTCCTTGACGGGTAGCCGGGGCACGCCACAAAATCAGGAATGCGCCCCAATTAATAGCTAGACTTCATGAAGAATGCTCCACCCGGGTACGAGTGTCCATTCTGCGGTATTGCTGAAACGCTTCCCTCGCCTGCTCCAGAATCAGCCGTTGTCCTGGTGGATGCCAACGTGTTCGCTTTGGTTCCGACGCATCACTACGCTGGAATAAAAGGCAACTGCCTGGTGGTGCCTCGGGGCCACTATGAGAACGTGCTGGACATCCCGGACAACCTTGGCAGCGACTTCTTTCGTGCAACGCGCCGCCTGGCACAGGCTATGCGGAATGCTTTCGGGTGTGAAGGCATCTCCACGCGCCAACACAACGGCCCGGCCGGCAACCAGGATGTGTGGCACTACCATCTTCATGTATTTCCTCGTTACCCAAACGACGGACTGTATGGGGGGCAGAAAGTGCCATACACCACTGAGGAGCGTATTGAGTTGGCGGCCAGTCTCCGGACTGCGTTGCGGTAGCGCATACCGCCTGATGTCAGAAAATTTTCCACCAAGGGCGCTTTGGGGCTTTGGTTTTAGCCGCAGCATCCGCTTGAGCGGCATCTTCTTGCACTACCAGCTCACCATCCGCCCCGTACTCCTCGCCATCATCTCCAAGGACGCGCGCGCCAAGTGCTTGGGCAATCTCAAACATCTTCTGGCGGATTTCTTCATCTGGGTTCTTGGCAATTATTCCGCCTGATCCAGGGTAAAGCCATGCCATGTTGCCGTTGACGCTGTGTCCAGAGTAGGCGATCCAGACAGCAAGCCCTTCGTCTTCGACTCGAAGAACATCTCCATTTCCGGAGGTTGCTTCCGCATAGCCGTCTAGACGCATGTCAGGGTCAGAAGATAGGTAGGCCTTCCAATCCTCTAAGGAGATATTTGGCCCGTCGTTATCAAACCACTCCTTCTTGCGGGTGATATGAATTTCGTAGCCCATGACATCTCCTTTGAAAGCCAATCACAAACTTCGGGGCCAGGGGATGGTTAAGAGGATCTAATTGCCTCCGTCCCGACAGCTCCGAGTCCGATCAACCGCCGTATTGCTTTGGGATTGGCAGACCGGGGCGCTCGCCTTGCCAATAGATCGTCACTACCCACCAGCGGTGACCGTCGAACAACAATTGAAAGCTGTTGATACCACGCTGGAATGGCTCGGCATCTTTCGTATGGCGCGATTCGTACGTGCTGAACACCTGGGCGATGTTGCCGTAACGGTCTTCGGTGCGGTGTGCCTCGCGTTCGAAGAAGCCGTCCTTTTTCAGCAAAGGGTCACCCAATCGGATGTAATCCTCCACGCTCATCACATGTGCCGTGGTGAGGCCATCCTCGCCGGTATGCGCGGAAATCAGGCGTGCGCCCGGCACAAACAGCGAACGCATGCGATTCCAGTCGCGGTTCTGCCCTTTGGGGCCCGAAATCACGTCGTAGACGGCGTCGATGATGGCGCTCATCGACGCCACGTCCGCCGGGCGTGTGGCCGGAATCTCGGCCCCGCTCGTGGCGGTTTGAGAGGATGCCGGAGCGCTTTGCGCGGCGGCAGACTGCAGCGGCACCCCGGCGAGCGCCAGGGCGCAAAACACCGTCAACTTGCGAAGCAATACAAGGTCCATGGCGTGCCCTCAGTGATAAAGGTAGCGCTTCCCAACGTCGAAGCGGTGGGAACTATCCGAAAGTTTGACGCCCCGCTGGCAGCTTGGACTTAGTGGCGTAACGCGGGCAATCCAGGTGCGCTCAAATTTCAAGATAAGGAGCTTGGCAAGCGCGGGCAAGTGCGCTTCGTCATGCCGATACAGCTGGTTTGAAATCAATCGGCGCCGTTGATACTCCGCGCCACCGCTTCGGCCACACGAATGCCATCGACTGCCGCGGAAAGGATGCCGCCGGCGTAACCGGCGCCTTCGCCGGCGGGAAACAAGCCGCGCGTATTGAGGCTCTGGTAATCGTCGTTGCGGCGGATGCGCACCGGCGATGAGGTGCGGGTCTCCACGCCGGTGAGCAGCGCGTCGTGCATGGCGAAGCCCTTGATCTGGCGATCGAATGCCGGGAGGGCTTCGCGGATGGCGTCGATGGCGTATTCCGGGAGGGCTGGCGCGAGATCGGTCAAATGCACGCCGGGCTTGTACGAAGGCTGCACGCTACCCAATTCGGCGGACGCCCTGCCCTTGATGAAATCACCCACGAGCTGGCCCGGCGCGCTGTAATCGCGACCGCCGAGTTCATACGCGCGTGATTCCAGGGCGCGCTGCAAAGCGATGCCTGCCAGCGGGCTGCCGCTGCCGTCGAACGCGGCGAAGTCCTTCGGCTCGATACCCACCACGATGGCCGCATTCGCGTTGCGTTCGTTGCGCGAATACTGGCTCATGCCGTTGGTCACCACGCGCTCCGGCTCGGATGCTGCAGCGACCACGGTGCCACCCGGGCACATGCAAAAGCTGTAGACCGAGCGACCATTCTTGCAATGGTGCACCAGCTTGTAATCGGCAGCGCCGAGCAAGGCATGCCCCGCCTGCGAGCCAAAACGCGCCTGGTCGATGATCGACTGCGGATGCTCCACGCGAAAACCGATGGAGAACGGTTTCGCCTCCATGTACACACCGCGGTCGTGCAGCATGAAGAACGTGTCGCGCGCGCTATGCCCGACGGCGAGCACGACATGATCGCTCAGCAGCTGCTCGCCGCTGGCCAGCACCACGCCGCGGAGCTGGCGTGACCCGTCGGAGGCCGTGTCGACCAGCACATCGTCGACGCGTTGCGTGAAGCGAATCTCGCCGCCCAGCGCTTCGATGGTCTCGCGCATATTTTCCACCATCGTCACCAATCGAAAGGTGCCGATATGCGGCTTGCTGACGTAGAGGATTTCCTCCGGCGCGCCGGCTTTCACGAACTCGGTGAGCACCTTGCGGCCGTGGTGGTGCGGATCGGAGATCTGGCTATGCAGCTTGCCGTCGGAGAACGTGCCTGCGCCGCCTTCGCCGAACTGTACGTTCGACTCGGGCTCCAGCTTGCGCTTGCGCCACAGGCCCCAGGTGTCGACGGTGCGCTCGCGCACCGCCTTGCCGCGGTCGAGAATGATCGGCCGGTAACCCATCTGCGCGAGCAACAGGCCGGCGAACAGGCCGCACGGTCCAAGGCCGATCACGATGGGGCGCTGCTTCAGGTCGGCCGGCGCTTGCGCCACGAATCGATAGCTGGTGTCCGGGGACGGCTGCACATGCTTGTCATCGGCGTGCCGCTTGAGCAGGCCGGTTTCGTCCGCCACTTCCACGTCCAGCGTATAGATCAGCTGGATGTTGCCGCGCTTGCGAGCATCGTAGCCGCGGCGGAACACCGAGAAGCCCAGCACACCGCTTTTGCCCAACCCCAGCTTGGCGCGGATGGCCGCCTCGACGGCGCCTTCGGCGTGATCGAGCGGGAGCTTGATGTCGGTGAGTCGGATCATGCGAGAGGTCGGCCGGACGGTGTGGCCGGGTATTTTCGCATGTCTGGGCAGTCGAGGGCTCGGAGGCCCCCGCCTTGAGGGAACGCCCCGTACGCTCAGTGCGAACCGGCGCTGGAGGAAGCCGCCGGTGCAGACGACTCGGCGGCGGCGCGCTTGGGCGTGTCGGCTGGACACCAGGTCTTGAGCCGCTTGCCTGCACGGTACAGATCGATGCATTCACGCATTTCGGCCTGGAACGCGAGGTCGGGCGTGTTTATCGGGCAACCCTGCGACAGCGACTTACCGTCGTTGTACTCGGCGATGCAGGTGGACAGTGGCATCGTGACCGGAGGCGGGTCGCCGACCAGCGATGCCGGCGGTAGATTGAGGCGCTCGTCATGATTCTTGCGCGAGGGCGGCAAGGGAGGCGTGCCGCACAGCAGGTCGGCAGCCGTACTGTGCTTGGTGGGATCGCAGATGCTTTTGGTGATCGCCTTGATCGCATTGTCTATATGGCGCCCCGCCGCACCGCCGGCCGTTTCGTTCGGTGGCGGGAAATACTTATCGAAACGGGTGGGTTGGACGGGCGGCCGGCTGCTGTCGTGCTGCATGATTTGATGATCGTCTGCGGGCTGGGCCGGTTTGGTCTCTGCACTTGCTGCTACCGAGGTGCCCGTTGACACAGGCGGTAGCCGTAAGTTGAGGGAGGCCGGTGTCGCCGCGGAGGCTGCCGGCGCAGGTGTCGCTCCATGATCCTGCACGACCATCGCATCGCGACGCGGCTTCTCGGGCGGCAAGGGACGAGCACGCGCGGGCGCTGCCTGTTGCGGTAGTGCCGGCATGGGCGGCGGTGCAGGCGGTGCAGGCGGTGCGGCATGCTGCGTGCTGGCACTGCCGCCCAGCAGACGCACGATCAGCACCGGATCATTATCGACAGGTGCTATCGGCTGGGTCGCAGACCAGAGCATCAGCGCGAACGCCACGTGTAGTGCCAGCACCAAAACCAGCACGAACACCCGCGCCTGACGCGGCAGCGTCAGCTGTCGCCAACGTCTACGGCCCAAGATCTGATGTCGGCCCTGCCCGGAACGTTCGATGACACAGCCTCATTCAAGCCCATTACCCGCGCAAAAAATTACGCCTATCGTCATGCGCGTGTTGCGGCCGACGGTGGTAGACAGGTTCTTTCATCAAGGGTTCCCTTGAATGAGTAGCGCGGATTTGGCTAAGCCCGTCTCGAATCGTCGCGCACATACCCAACCGGTAGTTGAAGTTCGCCTAACAGCGAGTAACCCGCTGCCATGATGGAAACGTCCGAAGGATATGGATCGGCATACCATGAGCATGCATCCCCAACCGGGAAGAACCCCCAATGTCCACCCTGATCAAAATCCTCGCCCTGAGTGCCGCAGCCCTCGCCGTTTCTACCAGTGCCCTGGCAGCCGACAAGGACGCCCCCGCCGCAGAACTGGCTAAGTTGCTGGAGGGCCGAGTGGCCGGACCTCCGGTGAACTGCATCAGTCTGTCCCAGGCGCAAGGCACCCGGGTGATCGACCGCACGGCCATCGTCTACGACTTCGGGACGACGATCTACGTCAATTATCCCAGGGGTAGTGCCAACGCCTTATCCAGCGACGATATTCTGCTGACGAAAACCTTCAGCACTCAGCTGTGCAAGATGGATATCGTGCGCATGGTCGACCGGACCGGGCACTTCCCGAAGAGCTTCGTGAGCCTTGGGCAGTTCATTCCCTATAAGCGGCCCGCCGGGGCGAAGTGATAACGACGGTTCAAGTTTCAGGCTGTGCCAGCGGGAACTTCCATGTGCCGTCCAGGATTTTCGTCTGCGGGCGAAACAGCCGCACCGTATAGTTCCAACCCTTGACGATCGGCAGGCAATTGGGAGTTTTTCCATCGCACCCGCCGAATTGAATAGGGATCGCCCCATCGGGATTTTTCACTGCCGTGAGGCTATTGAGCGCATAGGCCCCATAGGGGTTGGGCTGGAGATAGCCGTCTTCGTTGTACACCGTCAGTGACCAGAAACCATCGACGGGGACATCCTTGACCGTCAGCTTGTAAATGGTGTTGCCATCATTGTGCATCGGTGTGATCGGCAAATAGAGGGCATCCTTTTCGGGATAGCCGCCCCATAGCATGGCGGTTCCAATCAGATGTTTCACGGGATCCACTTGATGTTCGTCAGCGCCGAACATGTGCCGCGTGTCGGAGATCGTAGAGCCCAATTGCAAGAGCGCTGCCTGCACTTTTTTAAGGCTCGCCATATCCCACAGAGGGACATCGAAGTTGCCAGGACTTTTCTGGCTGAGCTTGATGGCATCCTGTAAAGCATGGACCTGCCTGACATCGTCCTTGTCCGAGAAATTGACCAGGAAACGAACCACGGCGATCGCATAACGAGTGCCGATTGCCGCCCGGGTCAAGGTATAGGTTCCCCTGCTGTAATACGTGGCCCGGGTGTACTGGTCTTGATTGACGACCTGCATTCCCATGAATCGATGGCCGGCGTCAGGCAGCGTAATGGTTGCCGGGCCGGCATCGAGGTCGATGATCGCGAATGAATACAAAGTGTCGCGATTGGGCCGGACGATGCCTCCCTGAGCGGGCGGGGCAAGCTCGCGGCCATGCCGGAAGGTACCAAAGCCTCCGCTTTTGACCACACCCGCAAAATTGACGTCCGTCTGAGCGCGGTTGTAGTTCTCGATAGTGACGGGAACGGTTTGAGAGGCGGCTGTTTGTATGGAGGCTGTCGCGCTCATTGCCGCCAGCGACAGGATGGCCAAGGCTCTCGCATTTGTCTTCTTCATGGTGTTCCCGCAGCAAACTGGCTATATCAGTCAGGCACTGTAGGCCAATCAAATATGTGGAATGAAGGCGTAAAAATGGCAACTGGCCTATCATATTTGATAGGCTTGGTGGATGGATTTAAACGCCATCCGGATGTTTGTCGCCGTTGTGCAGGCCGGCAGTCTTTCCACGGCCGCTGCCCGCCTGGGAACGCCACTCCCCACGCTGAGCCGCCGGATCCGCGATCTGGAGCGGCAACTCAACGTGCAGTTGCTGGAGCGCTCGGCGCGCGGCACCAAGCTTACCGATGCGGGCGCCCGCCTCTACGAGCATGCCAGCCGCGGTATCGAAGCGCTGCTGGAAGCCAAGCAAGCCGTAACCAGCGACCAGGCACGCTTGAAGGGGCACCTGAGGCTATCGTTACCTACGTCGTTCGAGCCGTGGTGGGACTTGTTGGCTGCTTTCCAGGGGCGGTATCCGGATATCCAGGTTCACGTCTACGCCACCGAGCGACGCGTTGATCTCATCGAGGACGGTATCGATGTTGCTCTTCGTGTCGACGCGATCATTCACCAAGGCATGGTGGCGCGGCATGTTCTGTCATATCGCCACATTCTCGTGGCCAGCCCGAAGCTGATCGAGCGTTTAGGCATGCCGGCGACGCCCGACGAGCTTCAACGCTTTCCATGCGCTGTCTGGTCACCGCGTGCTGACGTCATAGCCACGTGGGCTTTGGGCGAGCAGATGGTTGTGCCCAAGGCGGTATTGTCTGTTAACGACTATCGACACCTTTACACCTGCGCAGTCGATGGTCACGTTGTTACCGAGCTGCCGCCGTTCATGGTACGGATGGCCATCAAGGAAAAGCGCCTGGTGCCGCTACTGCCGCAATGTCCGCTGCCTGAGCAGCCGATCCATTTGCTTTATCCACGCCACCGGCACCCATCGGCGATCGTCCGAACCTATCTGAGCTTCTGTCAGGAGCATCTGCCGCAGGTTTTGGATGCCTGCGATATCGCAGCGTGGCGGGATGAACGCATTGGATGATTTGTATTTATCGAACGCAGCAACCGTTACCGGGAAGCTGCCAGCGATGTGTGTAGAAGCAGCGAAAATGTGCAGTGCGGAATAAATTTTCCCATAGTGCGAATGGCGGCCTTTTTGCCGGGAAATCGACACTTGCGAAATAGTCATACAATATGTTTGCATGCGTATTCATGCTAAAGCGAAGAGGCGAAAGATCATGCAACGCACTGGATGGATAGGTTCGATGCTTTATCTCGCAACGCTGGCAACGAGTGCGCACTCCGCCACGGATGCCAAACGTGAAGCATTCGGCACGATGCCTGATGGTGCGCGCGTTGACGCCGTCGTACTTACCAACGCGCATGGTGCGACCGCTCGAGTCATTTCATTGGGCGCCACGTTGCAGTCGTTGATGGTGCCGGACCGCCAAGGCAAGTTCGCCAATATCGTGCTGGGCTACGGCGCGCTCGATGGCTACGTCAAGAAGTCGCAGTATTTCGGCGCCACGGTCGGGCGTTACGCGAACCGTATCGCCAAGGGCCATTTCACGTTCAACGGTCAGGCTTACGATGTACCTGTCAATGATGGCCCCAATTCGTTGCACGGAGGCACCAAGGGCTTCGACAAAGTGCTCTGGACCATTGGCGAGGTAAAACACGACGCCAATGCAGCCAGTGTCACGCTGACTTATGTCAGCCCTGATGGCGACATGGGCTACCCCGGCAAGCTGACCGTCAAGGCGACCTATACGCTGGACGGAGACAATCGCCTGTCCATCGACTATCGCGCCACGACGGACCGCCCTACCCTCGTCAATCTGAGCAACCACGCGTACTGGAATCTGTCGGGTGAAGGCTCAGGCAGCGTGATGGACCAGCGCCTCACGATTGCCGCCGATGCCTACCTACCGATCGACGCCACCTCGATTCCGACGGGCGAAATCCGCAGCGTCACAGGCACGGTATTCGACTTCCGCCAAGCCAAGCCGATCGGTCGAGATATCCGTGACGGCAACGAAATCCAATTGCTCAATGGCCGTGGCTACGACCACAACTGGGTCATCAGCCGCACGATGGCATCCGAGCCACGCGTTGTCGCACGCGTGTCGGATCCGGCGTCCGGTCGCGTGCTTACGCTCAAGTCCGCGCAACCGGGCCTACAGTTTTATTCGGGCAATTTCCTCGACGGCACGACCGTCGGCACAGGTGGCCACGTGTACCGCGAAGGCGATGCCTTTGTGCTCGAACCGCAGCTTTATCCGGACACACCCAATCAACCTGCTTTTGGTAGTGCGCGCCTGGATCCGGGCCATGAGTATCGCAACTTGATCGTTTACGAGTTCACTACTGAGCCCGGAGGCACCTCTGGTCGATGAGGCTCATTCTGGCGCGGGACTCGGCGCCAGATGAGTGGCTGATGACTTTACCGATGCCACCGAAAGCGCCCGCATCAGTGATCATGCATATCCGCAGACGTTCCGTCGGACCAATGGGGCGCCGGGACCAGGAAGACAAGAATCGGCGGCAGTCCTTTCATTTGAGTGGGCTCTGTCGAAGTGACAAACCAGTAAGGGCTCGACATGACCGGCGAGCCTTCGGCACCTGAACCCCAATCGTTGGCGTCTTTGACCTGCGTGTCGAACATCAGATGAGGCATGTTGTGGCCTCCCTGGTCAGTCAGATACGACGACTTCGACATCATGTAATCCATGGCGCCGCTTTCGAGTTCCGGCAGTTGTTTGTTTTGGTATGCAGCTTTGACAGACGAAAGCATTTCCGCTTTTGAACGGCCAGCCATCGCCATCCTTGCGCGCAGATAAAAGATGGGCACCAGCGAGCGTGCGGCTTGAGGGTTCAGGCAATCGGCCGCCCTTATTTTCGGGTTCCAGAATTCAGGCCAGTCAAACGGCCCCGTCCAGCTTCTGGCCACGATGCAGACAAACCCGTTCTTGCCTTTGACCGCTGTCTCGTAGCCCTTGCGCCCCAGAACCAGGATCGTGGCATCGCGGGAAATGGACTCCGGCGCGGCACTGCGCGCCAGGGCTATCTCCGCGGCCTGATCGGCCATGAGGTATTGGTCGAGCGGGGCCATCTTCGGATAGGGCGTGGCGACATCCTGGGCCATCGCCTGGTGTGCCGTCCCTAGTCCGATAAGCAGGACGACGTACTTCATCAAGAAAGCGCCAATCTTGTTCTTACGCACGGTCCTTTCCTCCAGTTAGCTATTTCACACAGAGAGTGAGACCGGATGCCCGGCCCTCTCTGTAGTGACGAACGGCAATGTCGGATTTCGACAAGCCGCGCGGAAAAATTTCGGATCTTTCCAACCCAGGTAGACGTGCTCGCGGCACCGTGGCCCACTACACCGGATTGGCGAGCCATGCTTTCCTGGATCGACAGGTATCCATGGCACGCTGGTAGCCCTCGCGTGCGCTCACGCGAGCCATGTAGGACCGCTCCACCTCACCGAACGTGACGCCGCCACATGTTTGCGCCAACTCCAAGGCGTAGGTCACCGAGATGTCGGCAGCAGTGAACGTCTCACCGGCAAGATAGGGGGTACGTGCAAGCTGACGTGTCACCAAGGTCAGCCGGCTTTCGAAAACGCTCAGCGCCTGCCCGGCGCTCCAGTTGCCGCGTTCGGATTCCGGCGCAAAAAGGCGCGCTCCCACGACGAAGTAGATGGAGGCCGCAAGGCCGGCTTCCCCGAGGTGGAGGAACTGCTGGTAAAGGGGGAACGCGGCATCCTGGGGGCCTTGTGCGAGCGGCGTCGGCCCGTAGCGAGCCATCAGGTACTCCATGATCGCAATGGACTCGACCATCGTGACCTCACCGTCCTGGATCGCCGGAATGAAGCCGGCCGGGTTGATCGCAAGAAACTCCGAGTCTTTCTCGACACCGGCCAGAAGATCTACCGGCCTCAACCGGTATGCGAGTCCCATTTCCTCCAGGAGCCAAACGACCCTGAAACCTCTTCCTTCGCCAAAAACGGTGATCATGTTTGATCCTTTTGAGATTCGGCCTTATCGCCCTTCACCGGAAAGACGAACAGGCGTTCCTAGAATCGACATGGTCGACGGGATTTTTAGCTCAGCGACGGCGATGCCTTTCGTAAGAAAGCCTGAGCTGCGGGCCGCTAACCTCCGTCCAGTCGGAAGTGCACATCAATTCGAAGCTGGATCGGTAAATGTCGATGTGGGCAATGCCGCGCTCACAGCAGCCAACAAGATGTTTGCGCTCTCCATGACCCACTCCCTGTAGTGGTTCTCGGTCACTATTCTCTCCGCGTCGGCCTTGGCCAGCGCATCAGTGGCCCAAAGCTCTCGTGCCCGGCCGACCGGGAATCTATCCGTTTCAGAATCGACGCCAACGAATGGACGAAAAAGTTCTTCGTCCAGTCCGTGATTCGACCAACCCCATTGGGCAACCTCCCTGACGCCCTCAGTCAGGCACACGTTGCCTGCCAAAAGGTCTTCAAGAGCCTGCTTGACGTGCCTCAGGACCACGGTGTTCGAATAGCCGACTTCCATATATCTCCATATGCCTGTTCAACAGCAAGGCCCGTTTTGAGTCGGACGCAGACGCTCTCAATTCAATCCAACGATGATTCAAGCCTGAAAATTTCGCGCCGAATCTGCTCGATTCGAGATTTAATGTATACGCTCCGCTGGCTTGCCTGTATCGACGTCATCAGCGGAGACAAATAGTCGCAAATGGCATCGTGGCCGCCCAGCCGAGCCGTTGTAAATGGCAGGTCGCCTTCGGACTGAGCGAAGAGGTCTGCGCCGCGGGCAACGAGAAGCTCGACAACAGCGATATGACCTGCCATGCAAGCAATGTGCAGGGGCGTGTAACCTCGTTCACCAAACTGATCAATGTTGATGCCCGCATTGATCAACGTTTTGGCAGCCTCTACGTCACCCCACAGGCATACGCAATGCAGCGCGTTGTCTCCCATGACGTTAGTCGCATTTACGTCCACGAGCTCGACACATGCAAAGTCAGCGGTCGAGGCGACCCTGTCCAAAATCAGTCGCAGTTGGCTGTCCATTACTAGTCCTTCGGGCTATTTTTGGCCTGCAGAATTGCCGGCCTTGAGTCGAAAACGGAGCCTTCATAAGGCCAGTTATCTGACCTTAACTACGATCAATTCTGGGCCATCGGCTAGGCTTGGCAGCCTATCGGTCAAGTGTACGTGGTCAAAGCCATCACCCTCCATTTCGGAGGCCAACTCAGCGAGGACCTTTGCGATAGCTCTCAGTTCGCCCGGGCTAGTTAAGATGCTTGCCTCAGAGAGTTGGATGGGTGTCTTCTTCTCGTCATTCCCCTCCTCGTAACCAAACAGTTTCATGCCAGCCTCCTTCTTTGATTCTTGTACTTATGAACTGTCCACTTTGAGTCGAAGGCGCACCTTCGTCGCCGTAGCTATGCCCTTTAACGACTCAAGAGTCCAAACGTTTCACTTGAGCTCAAACGAAGTGCGAAGCGGCACACTGGCTTGGCGAACATTGTCCTTGAGCAACACGCGCAACACCCATGTACCTGATGGATCGCCGGAATCGCCAGTCCACCCTATAACCGCCGGCGATAGGAAAGTATGAGCTGCGGGTTCGTTGATAACGCCCTTGAAACAGGGCATGCCGAGCTGATGAAACGTTGCTTTTCCATCGGGTCGAAGCACATCGATATCGCACGTGATATCCGCGGCACTGCCTTCCTTTAAAAGAGGATTAGCGAAGAAGATCAGGAAAAAGACCTGTTGCCCTCTCGGAATAACTTTTGCCACAGTAAAATGAGGGATGGTGTCGGATGGGGTTTGCCATTTGGCCTGCCAATCCGCGTCCGGCGTGACCAGCAGCCTGCCGCCAAATCCCTTGATGGACCTCTGGGAGTCGGAATCGGGCACCGGATGTCCATGCTCGTCCCTCCACCCTTCCTGGCAAAACGCTGGCAAAGACAGCTAGGTCAGCAGTAGCAAGCTCAGTCGTTTTGGCATGGATACTCCTTTGAGTTGGCAAGCGATGCCAGTGTTTCGGCGTTCCCCTGTGGCGTCAACACGCGTGAAGAGTCCGTTTGGGGTCGACGCGGACTAACGCCATGTCAGCTGCTAGCTTCGCGTAAAGGCATAGAGAGCAAAACACCAGCAGTAAACTCCCGCACCTATTTCTGTACGTAATACATAGGCAAAGATGAGGGTTCCCGCGATCCACCCAAGCCAGTACTTTGCGACAGATGGCCAGCCAAGCTGGTTGTGACGGAACGCCGTGAAGAAGGCCATTCCGATGCAGCCAAGAATAAAATTCACCCATCCCCCTAAGTGACGTCAGATTTCGGGCTCGTGACAGACCGCTTTAATGTTGCGTCCGTCCGGACCCACGACGAAAGCTGCTAAGAAAAAAGCCTTGCTCGCTTCGTAGCCGCTGACTCCGAATACGACATGGTCAAACATGAGCTCTCCTGAAATGTGTTCGAGCCGCGACTTCCGTTTGACACCCGCTGCGGGTCGAACGCAAATCTTCCTAATCTGGCTAGGGACAGTGCGGAAACTCGATACACGAAGCCGGAACATGGTCGGTAAGCCAAACACCGTTCTTGGACTCATAGAACATATACCCGCTGCGCCACATGTCTTCGGCAACAATCGTCAAAACTACGGGTTGCCCATGGCGACTCCCGACCGCGCTCGCCGCGTCCACATCTTGCGATAGATGGACATGATGCCTCGCGCCTTTTATCAGCCCCGATTGACGGATCGAGGGCAGGAAGCGCGTCGCTGTGCCGTGATAGAGAACGGCCGGTGGCTGGAGGGGCGCAAGTTCAAGATCTACCTCGACGGAATGCCCTTGGTTTGCCCGAATTTTTTGCCCGGACGAATCGAGCGTGAAGCGTTGCTTCTCGCTATTTCTGACAATAACCAGAATATCGTCGGCAGTTATGTCGTGGCCGCTTGCATTGGCGAGCCGAACAAGCTCCTGCAAGTCTGCCCACCCATTTGCGTCGAGGCTTAGCCCAATCAACGCAGGCTGATGTCTAAGCACCAGGCTAAGGAATTTGCTTTTGGAGACAAGGGCTTTGTCCATGTGCTCTAGCTTCCTCTTCAACGGTCATTGGGCTGCACCGCCCTTAATGATATCGGCTGAAGCGCTCGCCCCATACTCTCTCCTCCCGCGCAACAGAGGAAAATGGCACCATGGCGGGGCCGTTTCACTGCTTCGGGAAGACCAGGTATGTTCAACGCATCTCTGCATTCACGCCGTATCGCTCTAGGCCTGGCCATGGCTCTGGTTTCTGCACCGATGCTGGCTTCGGATGCGGCGCCGAGCGCTGACATTGCCACCGGGCGCCTGTCGGGTACCCACGATGCCAAGACCGGTTTGAACGAGTTCAAGGGCATTCCCTACGCTGCGCCACCCATTGGATCGCTGCGCTGGAAGCCACCGCAATCGGTCGTTGCATGGAAGGATGTACGCAAAGCCGACCGTTTCGGCCCGCGATGCATGCAGCGTCCCATCTTCAGCGACATGGTGTTCCGCTCCGACGGCATGAGCGAAGACTGCTTGTATCTCAATGTCTGGACACCCGCAGATGCTTCGAACAAGAAGCTGCCAGTGCTGGTGTATTTCTACGGCGGCGGTTTCATCGGCGGCGATGGATCGGAGCCGCGCTACGACGGTGCCAGCCTGGCGCAGCACGGGATCGTGACCGTTACGGTCAATTACCGGCTGGATGTCTTCGGCTTCCTGGCCTCCCCCGCCCTGGCGGCCGAATCTCCCGAGCACGCTGCCGGTAACTACGGCTTGCTCGACCAGCACGCGGCGCTTGAGTGGGTTAGGCGCAACATCGCTGCGTTCGGTGGCGATCCGGATCAGGTCACCATCGGTGGCGAATCCGCCGGCTCCATGTCCGTGTCGGCGCAGATGGCTTCGCCACTCTCCAAGGGGCTGATCCGCCGGGCCATCGGCGAAAGCGGCGCCATGCTCGGCAATCTCAATCCGACGCCGCTTGCCCAGACCATGCGTGAAGGCGAGGCCTTCGAACGTCGCGTCGGCGCGCGCTCACTGGATCAGCTTCGCGCGATGAGCGCACAGGCGCTGCTGGATGCCGCAGGCCAGAAAGACGTGCCCGAGTTCAGACCGACGATCGACGGCTATTTTCTCCCTCGCCCGCCCAAGGACATCTACGAGGCCGGCGAGCAGGCGCATATTCCCTTGCTGCTCGGCGCAAACTCGCAAGAAGGCAGCTACGTCAGCTTGTTCGAAGGTCAGCCGCCGAACCAGGCCAATTATCGCGCGGCCGTGCAGAAGCGTTTTGGCGAGCATGCGGCCGAAGCCCTCAAGCTCTATCCGGGCGAGACCGACGCCGACATCAAGACGTCCGGTACGGCGCTCGCGGGCGATGACTTCATCGCCTTCTCGACGTGGCAATGGATGCGAATGCATCGCCAAACCGGTCGCGCGCCGGTGTACTACTACTATTTCACGCAGGCACGTCCGTCCAAGCGCGAAGGTAACGCCGGCCCGGATGCCGGCGCCGTGCATAGCGGCGAGATCGAATACGCGTTGGGCAATCTGTCGAGCAACGCAGTCTATGCCTGGACAACGACCGACCGTCGCGTCTCGGAAGTGATGCAGGGCTACTGGGCTCGCTTCATCCAGACGGGCGACCCGAATGGTCCAGGGCTGCCGCACTGGCCAGCGGCAGCGAACAAGGACGGCGGTCTGTTGCGTCAGGTCATCGGCACGGATACGCACACCATGATCGATCGCAATGCAGCGCGTTATCAGTTTCTGATGGGCGTCGAGGGCACTAAAGTTCTGTGAAAATCGTTACGTAAAGTCAGGGCCGGGCGTCCACCAAAGCGAAGGAACGATTCCTTCCATCGCAACCTGCTATCAGGCCGCCCTCACATAGCGCACATGCGTGGCGGTTGATCCCTCAAGAACCCTCTCGATGCGAAATTGCGGCGCGGGCTCGTGCAGGTTCTCGAACAGGCGTCGTCCACCGCCGAACAATACAGGTGCCAGGGCGATTTCCAGTTCGTCGACAGCGCCCAGGTTGAGGTACTGCTGGATCGCCTCCGCGCCACCCGAGATGCGAATGTCACGACCGCCTGCGGATTCCCGAGCCAGCTCCAGCGCACGCTCCGGCCCCTCATTGATGAAGTAAAACGTCGTCCCGCCGGGGCGCTTCCAGGGGGCGCGTTTCTCATGCGTCAGAACGTAAACCGGGGTGTGAAACGGGGCGTCCTCCGGCCAGGAGCTCTCGCCCTGGTCGAACATTCGCTTGCCCATGATGTTGGCGCCGCAACGCTCGTTGGTGCTGCGAAGCAGGTCGTTCACCGGGCCTGTCTCACCCCCGGGTCCGAGCTTGAGGAGGTTCTCGCGGAAGTACTGTTGATTGAGGATCCAGGCCATCATCGCACCCCACTTGGCACCCCAGTTCTTGTACTCGGGTTTGCCCATCGTCATGCCTTCCGGTGCCATGTAGCCATCGAGGCTGAGTCCGATGTTGACGAATACCTTGCTCATGATGCTCCTCCGTATGTTCGAATGTCGGCCTAATGCTGGCATCAGGCGGCTGCGAAGCCATCCGCCTCGAACGAGTTGTCAGGTAGCATAATGACGAATAGGGATCTCCAGAATCGACATCGCAGGCTGAATTTTTAGCCCGGCGACGGAGATGTCCTGGAGCCGGCGTCGGGAACGGCCGGTGCGGAAGATGGCTGGTGGCCAACCGCAAACATCTGCCAAGTAAGCGATGATCCTCGACCCCATGTCTCGCGGTGACCGCGACACACGGGGTCGAACAGACGATTCAGATCCGGAACGTCACGGATTTTGTTCCGAACGGCGTATAGCCATCATCGAAGAAGTACCAGGCGTCATATCGACCCGATGGCAACGCGCCACCGGTGGCTGCTGACAGCGTCACTGAGCCCACGCCGCGCGGCGCGTAGACCCAACGCAGAAGATTGGCTTTCGAGGGAGTGGCCCCTGCCGGAAACACGCCGAGCCAATTCTTGGGACTATGACGCCACGGCGGCGTCGCGTAGTCGAAGCGCAGCGTCTCGTAAGTATTCCCGTGAATAGCGAACGATGGCCGGAACAGTCGATCATTGCCGATGGCCGGGTCGGTCATCGGCTCGCGAAGCCGATGCTGGACGCAACCGGCCACTCGCCTGAAGTAGATGGCATCGCCAGCCACTCGAATACTGGCATCGTACCAACCTGCACTGCCCTGCCATTCGATCGTTCGCTCGCTTCCGGCATCTACCCGGATCTGGAGCGGCTCGTTCTCGTAGTACGCGTTGTCGGTCAACTGAAAAATGCAGGCGCTCAGGCTTGACCGGTTGTCCAGCTTGATAAGCAGATTGCCGCCCAACGCATGCTGCGAGGTGATGACCTCAGGGGCCTGCCCCGATTGCACCATCGCATTCACATCGCCGCGGAACTCGCGCATGAAACCGTTGGGGCCGAATACGGACCAGTCGTAGACACCCTTGTCGCCAACCGACATGGGCGGCTTGGCCAGCAGAGATTTACCTGCTTCGACGGTGTAGTGATAAGGCTCCTGGGTGCTCGACATCGGGTCGCGATAAGCGATGAAGGCGACGCCGGTCGTTCCTGTGTTGGTGAAGCGAAGCGAAAGGTGATCTAAGTCGACTTGAGCGGCGGCGGAAAAGGCATAGCCCAGACGACACGCCGACCGCATCTTTGGAGCCTGCAGCGGAAACGCCTGCGGGTTGGGCACGGCAGCCTGGGCGGTACCGTTCTTGAACGTCGTGCTTGTGTCGATCGGCCGCAGTTGGCTCGGCCTGAAATCAAGGGCCTCGGTAAGATCGCCGCAGACCGATCGGCGCCAGTCCGAGATAGCCTGGCATTGCGTGCTTCCGTGCGCCGCGCTTTCGGTCCCGAGCGCCTTGGCGATCGACCATTGCTCCAGAAACTGCAGCACGGACGTGTGATCGCACAGCTGCGAGTAAACCTTTCCGCCTGCGGTCCACGGAGAGATGATCAGCATGGGCACTCGCGGCCCCAGCCCGACGGGAACCGATGCATAGTTTTCCGCTGAGCCGGCATCGGCCAAGGTCATTTCGCCGTAATGGGGACTGATGGCGGGAATCGGCGGAGGAATATGGTCGAAGTAACCGTCGTTCTCGTCGTACATAAGCATGAAGACGGTCTTGCGGAAAACCTCCGGATGATCGTTTACCAGGACGCTGAGCAACCGGGCGGTGAACGACTCACCATCTCCGGGCGAGGAGCTTGGATGCTCGCAAAACTGCGCCGGCGCCACGATCCATGAAACGCGTGGCAGCCCGGATTTCACCGTGCCCAATGCGGGGTTATCAGGCTCCATGCCGGCTGCAACGTCCTTGGCGAACTCGGCGATGATGGCATCACCGGTCTTTCCCGCGTTGGCGGCGAATACACGCCCACGCTGATACAGCGACTGAAAATAGGGATCTTCGGACTGATTGATCGGCTTGCCGCTGTTGTCGATGCGGAAATTTTTGAAGTACTGAAGGTAGTTGTCACCGTAGTTGTCGTACTCCTGGTAGACCTTCCAGGTGATGCGATTGTCTGTCAAGGTTTCTGCGTAGGTCTTCCAATCTGCAATGCCGGCGTTGACGGCCGCGTCTCTTGCCTGGGGCGTCTGCCCATACATGGCAGGCGTGATGTCCGTGTTGATATCGCACTGAATATCGGAGACGTAACCGCAGCTACCGTAGTTGTCCGGGAAATTCATGGGCGGTGGAACCGTTCCCGACCATAGACAGAATCGGTTAGGGTCCGTCGCCGCAAAGATGGAACAGTGGTAGGCATCGCAGACGGTGAAGGCATTGGCGAGCTGGTAATAGAACGGCAGGTCTTCGGCGTTGAGGCAGCCCATCGATTGCCTGCTCTTCAAAGGCACCCAGGTGTCCCAGTTGCGCCACGTATCTTGCGAAGCCTTCCAGCTATGGTCCAGATCCGTCATGTACTGGTACTGCACATTGCCTGGCTGGTTGAGCCTGAAGGGCAGCACGTAATGGGTGGACTGCGCCGCGCGGTCGGTGTCGTACCAGCCGGATGGCGTGGTCCAACTGGCGTAGGGCACGTGCGCACTGAAACCTCTTGAGCCAGGATTCAGGCCCTCCGGTTGGTACCAGACATAGTTTCCACTGGGCATCGGCACAGGCCGCGGGTCACCGTAACCACGGACACCGGGAAGCATGCCGAAGTAGTGGTCGAACGACCTGTTTTCCTGCATGAAGATGATGACGTGTTCAACGTCCGCCAGGCTTGGATTGCCGGTGGGGTTGTGCGGCTCGATGGCCAGCGCTTTTTCGATGAGGCCCGGCCACGCCGATAGCGCAGCCAACCCGCCCGCCGTTCCTGCAGTCATTTTCAAGAAGCGTCGGCGCTTGAGATCGTCAATCTCGCTCATGAGGTCTTCCGGGTGGTTAACAGATATTGTTGATCTGCAAGTTCACTCCGAATTTGTTGCACGCGGACTTCAACGAGGCGCCATCACCTCGCCGCAGTTCACAATTTGCGACATTGGCCAGCGCTTATGCATCAGGCTGCGCTACTACCTTGCGAGATGTCTTCGACGACATCGAAGTCTTCCACCATCGAACCTGTCGCCACAGCTATCCCGGTGACGTCAGCCACGAGCCTTCGAAATGCCTCTTCGTGAGGCCGGTAAGTGTCTTATTATTCGGCGCAGCCCACGTTGAAGGAATAAACCATGTTTTCCGGCTTGAGCGCCTTTCCGCTGACTCCCTTGAACGAAGCGGGCATCGACGAGGCCACGTTTGTCCACCTGATCGAGCGCCTCGCCAGCTCCGGGGTCGATTCCATCGGCGCCTTGGGTTCGACGGGCAGTTATGCCTATCTCACGCGACAGGAGCGGCTGCGCGTCGCACAACTTACCGTCCAGCACGCGGGAGATGTTCCTGTGATCGTCGGCATCGGCGCGCTGCGCACGCGTGACGTACTGGAACTGGCACAGGACGCGCAAAAGGTTGGCGTGCGTGGCGTGCTGCTGGCCCCCATGTCCTATCAAAAGTTATCCGAGGATGAAGTCTTCGGCCTTTTTGACGCCGTGACGCGTTCTCTGTCCGTGCCGCTATGCGTATACGACAACCCGACTACCACGCATTTCGAATTCAGCGATGAATTGCATGGCCGGATCGCGCAACTCCCCCATGTCGCCTCGATCAAGATTCCAGGCGTACCCGCCGACCCCGACGCAGCACGCTCGCGCGTTGAACGGTTGCGCGCTCTGATCCCGGCGCATGTGACGATCGGCGTCAGCGGCGACGCATTCGCTGCCACCGGCCTGAACGCGGGATGTGACGCCTGGTATTCGGTGATCGGGGGTCTGTTCCCGCAGATCGCCCTGGCGATTACGCGCAGCGCCCAAGCAGGGAACGTGCAGGAAGCCGAACGGCTGTCCCAGCGGCTCGCGCCTCTGTGGGCGCTGTTCCTTCAATACGGTGGCTTGCGCGTTATTGCTACAGCCGCCGAACTTCGCGGGCTGGCTGCCAGTAGCCTGCCCTTGCCGGTCAAGCCGCTCCAAGGGGATGTGAAGCAACGCCTCCATGCCATTCTCGATGAGCTGGAGCTGGCCTGAGACGGCCGTGAAACATGTCGTCGCTCGCGATGACGATGCTCGGCGGCAGTGCCATCGCCACTGTGACCGGGTATGACCTCCCCTTTGGAATGATCCCATCATGTCTGTGTCTTATACCCATCGCCTCGCGATCGCCACTTCCATAGCCGAGCCTGGCATCCACCCGGATGACAAGCACCTCGTCGCGTCACTGAAAGGTTTCGGCGTCGAGACGATGGCTTGCATCTGGAATGATCCAGCCGTGGATTGGGCCGCATTCGATGCTGTGCTGATACGCTCGATCTGGGACTACTTCAAGCATTACGCCAGCTTCAAGCAATGGCTGGCTCAGCTGCCCGTGCCGACGATCAACAACAAGGAGCTGCTGCTCTGGAATAGCGACAAACGTTATCTGATCGAGTTGGAGAAATACGGGGTTCCGATTATTCCCACACAAGTCGTGCTGGCATCGCAGTTGCAGAACACCTTGTCGGCCATGCCTGCTCGTGAAGTGGTGATCAAGCCAACGGTAAGCGGCACGGCATGGAACACGGTGCGCGGCGTGGCCGGCGAGACGGAGTTTGAACAAGCTGTCGCACGGCTTCCGCTAGAGCTTGATTACCTGGTGCAGCCCTACCTGCCGGAGGTTGCGAGCGATGGAGAATGGTCCTTGCTGTTTTTCGGCGGCCAATACAGTCACGCCGTCATCAAGCGACCCAAGGCTGGCGATTATCGTGTACAGAGCGATTACGGCGGTGTCGCCCAGGCAGCCGAACCCAGTGCGAGCCTTCTTGCCAGCGCGGCTCGTGTCCTGGAGGCCGCAGCGGCGATCGGCCACGCTGACGGAGCCTATGCACGGATAGACGGGGTTGTCTCTGAAGGACGTTTCTTGCTGATGGAGCTGGAAATGATCGAGCCCTTCCTGCATCTCGGACACAGAGCAGACGCGTCAGAACGTTTTGCCGCTCATTTGTTCAAGCGATTGACAGGCTCGGCGAGCCATGTCGCCGGATAGGATCGACGTCACCACGTTATTCGACACAGCGTCGGGTACGAAATGCCAATGAATAGCAGTGCAGCGACTGCGCGCCAGCGCCCTCTGATTCATTGGCATTTAGAGGTTCTATCGATCCCTCTCCTCGCCGACTACCTGAACGTCGCGAGCCACTGCAACACGGCTTGCGAGAGCTCCGCTCGCTTGTCGGAATATGCATGGTCGGTTGCCAGATGAAGCGTCGTCACCCGCGTATCGCCCGCCTGGCGAAGCGCGGCGGCGAAGGCGTCATCGACAGGTGCCAGTCCATCGTCCGAGGTCATGACGAGTACCGGTCGATCCTTGATCGCTCCAGCCTTCGAGTGAAATGCCCATGCAGAGGCATGGTCTGAAAGCTCCTGCGCCAAACCATCCGGCGTGCATCCGCTGAGCGGTGCCATGCCTTCATTGGCCAATAGCGCACTCATCTTCTTTATCCCGGCTGCCTGCGAGTCCTGCGTTTGCATCTGGCTCAACATCCCGGCCATATCGGCTCCCGAGATCATCGCGATGCCTTTGATGGCAGGGTCGGCGGACGCGGCCTGGACGGCCATGAATCCACCCATGCTGTGACCTACGAGTACGATCCTGGAGGGATCCAATCGCAGCCGCTTGGCGTTTTCGGGCTTGCGCAGATAGGCGATGACCGCCGCCACGTCATCGATACCGTGCGAGAAGGAGAAATCCCCGGATGAACCCCAAGACCCGCGATAGTTGAAATAGAGAACGTCCCACCCTGCCCGCCGCATGTCCTGCGCAAGATCCAGGTTTCGCTCGTTTCCCGGAAAGCCATGCAACAAAATCACGACCGGATGTGGCCCGACGCCCGCCGCCACATAGACCAGCGCATTCATCGGCGATCCATTGCTGGGAATCTGCATGGTCTCCATTGATGCCTTTGTCTCGCCTTGCAGCCTGGCTGCCGGCTCGACCTTGGATGGCGTGTCGTCAACCATGGCACCGTCATGGGCATGAGCGGTAGAGAACGCTATGCACAGCAACAGATATGCCGCGAACCATGCGGACTTCACGCAGACATTCATCTTGTCTCCTGGAGTGAGATGCTCGGAACCGGCAAAGCGGCCAGACCGAACTCTAGGGGGAAAGCACCTTGTCGGGGAAGCCATTCCGTTTCCTGTGCAAAAAGAGTGGCGATCGACGCCCTGGCTGATGTCCTCAGTGAAATAGTGAAAAGGGACGCAATTTCAGGAATTAATAAATTAAGCTATTTTCTTAAATTACAATAGTGTATATCGCGAATATGCGGTCATTAGTGCAGGGAATATGCCGTATGACATGTAGCGGCGCTTCGACGCCAGCCTGACATTGCATGCTGGACATTTAGGTAAATGTGGGGATGGGCCTGGGGAATGACCGTGCTTCGGTCATAGGCATTCAAGCCTTTGCAGCCTGAGAATTTGGACGAAAACAGCTGGCTGCCGATGTCGCTATTTCACATGGTTGAAGTAGGGAAGCTATGGCCAGCAGCAACGACTCAGATGCAGAACATCTCGACCGGCACGTCGCTGCGATGCGTCGCTTGGGCGAGTTGCCCGGCGTCATGCAGGTCGGTTTTGGCCTGAAAGAAACCCGTGGGGAAGTTTTACCCGTATGGGCGTATCGGGTTTACGTGCGCCGGAAGCGGCCTCGCGACGAATTATCCAGCGAGGAAATAATCCCCGCGGAAATCGACGGCATAAAGACCGACGTGCATGTGTATACACATGTCCAGCATCACACCAAGACGCCCTCTATCGCCCCAGGCGACGAAATCCAGCGCTGGCTACCCAATAACCCGCAAGATGCTGGAACGCTGGGACTGATTGTTCGCAAGGGCGGCGCCCGCCACATCCTTACGTGTCACCACGTACTCATCGACAGCTCGTTGCTGCTCAGCGGCAACGCGGATGTCTACGATCCGCATCGCAAGAGCTGCGCCGGTATCCAATGCAACAACCCTGTAGCGGCGATCATTCCCAACCAGGGCATGCGCCAGAACTACACCTATGCAGCGGACAGCAAAATTTATTGGGTTGACGCCACCATCGCAACGGTCAATGCGGGGGTCGACTCAAATAACGCTATCCCAGGTATCGGAGCGCTCGATCAGGGGGTTCGCGATCTCTCTACCGAGCCCCTTAGTGGCAGTGCGCCAACGAGTATCGTCACGGTGCAAAAAGTGGGGCGAAGCACCGGCTTCACTCAGGGCGTGGTGGTTCAATTGTTCTCAGTCATATCGGGCGACACGGTATGGGATATCCGCATCAAACCCTCGCCGGGCTATGCCTATAGCGCGAACTTCGAGCTTGCTGCGGGGGTCGACCCGACTCTCATTATCGATGTGTACAACAGCGATACCAATTTGGGCGTTACCGCAACGCTGGATACCTCATCGGGAAAGAACGTCATCAGGCTGAGCGGTCATGTGTTCTCGCTTCCTGGCGACTCCGGCGCGATCGTGGTGGACAACCAGCGAAAAATCGTCGGCCTGCTGCACGCCGGCTCGGTGGTACCCGACGTAAACGTGATGCAGGATGGGAGCATTCAGACTGTCCCCCTGGAAACAGGCAATACCTACGCGGCTTTTATCAACCCTTGCCTGGTTGCCATGGGTATGGACCTGGCAACGGCAGTGGTGCAGCCCGGCTCGCCCTCGGCGGGCGCGGTCGTGGAAGGCGAACTGCCGCTCGCCGCGCGCGAACGCGATTGGCATGCGACACCGCAACGTATCCTTGGAGAGGTGGAGCAACTGGCGGAGCGCTCGCAGACCGGCCGGCGCATGCTTGGCTTGGTGCAGCAGCACTATCCGCAGATCGCGCGTCTCGTGCACCACCGCCGACGCGTGAAGGTGACGTGGCACCGCAATCGCGGTCCCGCCTTCGCCAACCGTCTGTTGCACGCGCTTGGCGAGCAACAGGGCACGTTTCCGGAGGAGATCGGCGATGTGCATCTGTGCGATGCGCTCGAGCGCTTTCGCGCCGTCCTGATGATCGAGGGCGACGACGCGCTTCGCGCATCGCTGGAACGGGATGGCGACTTGATCGTCGACCTGGCCAGGAAGGCAAGAAGCCTGCCAGAGCTCCTCAAACTTATCGAGGGGGAGCCGTAGCCATGCTTCCCATCGTCAATGCGCGTGGCGTTCCCGGTTGTGCCGGAGCATTGGCTCGCGGGGCGGACGGGGCGCGCTACCTGGTGAGTTGCTATCACGTGCTGTATGGACACGGCGCTACCTCGGGCGATCCCGTGTTCGCGATGGACGAGTCAACGGGACGGCGGCGTTATGTCGAGCTTGGCCGTACCGTCCGTGGTTTCATCGGGCATGTCGATGGAGGGAATGTCGATGGACAGACGCACGCCTCCTTCGTCGATTGCGCCATCGCCACCCTCGACAAGGCGACGGAGCTCCCGCCCGTACTGCGCGACACGCTTCACGCCATGGCCTGCCCCGGCGGCGTGGGCCATGCGGAACGGGGCTCCCGAGCTTTCAAGGACGGCTGGATCAGCGGTCGCACCGAAGGTGTCGTGGTCGATACGGCGCACTACGAACGCCCCTTCTTTGAAGACGGTCAGCGCGACTCACCAGGGCAAATCCTGATCCAGTCGCTCGAAGACGAACGCGCCTTCTCGGTAGCGGGGGAATCGGGCAGCGCCGTGTTCGACGAGCGCCGTCGGCTTGTCGGTTTCCTGTGGGCATGCAACGCCGCCGGCGAAGGCATCGCCTTCCCTGCGCAGGCTGCACTGCGCCAATTGGGTGTGACGGTCGAATCGACATACGGGAGAGGCGGCGATGAGCGATGACCCGAACACCGTTCACAAGCCAGGCGACGTCATCGGCAACCCGTCTGCATCCGATGACAGCGACTCCGGATCGCTGGGCTGCTTTGCCCGCAACCGGGCCGATGGCTCGGCCGTATTGCTCAGCTGTGCGCATGTCCTGTTCGCCAATATCACCGATGGCAACGCATTGGCGATCTATTCGCCCGCATCGCACTCCACCTGCTGCACCCATCGTCAGATCGCCTCTACGCTCAGGTCGTGGGAAGAAGGTTTCGGCCCGCTGAACAACGCCGGTCAAGCCAGCACGGTGAGCATGACGGCAGCCGGCGATCCCACCACCTATAGCGGCTGGGAGACGGATGCCGCGATCGCGCAGCTCCAGCCCAACGTGCTTTACAGCAACGAGTTGCCGGGCGGCCTGGGCATGATCACCGGCGTACCATCCAGCGGCATCGGTGTGCCGGCGGGGCCGGCGTGGGGAACGCCATGGACCGATGCCCAGGTAGTTCGTTTCTTCAGCCCGCTCACCGGCAGGGTGCATTACGGCACGCTGGTGCCCCCCGATCATCCAGGCACCTATACCAGCGGTGGCAGCGGTGCGGTCGATCCGTTGCGATGGCCCTATCCCGCATACGATTCGAGCGACGCCGCCAGCAATGCGCGAGGCACCATCGGCGCCCTGCTGGCGTTGCCTCGTCCCGGCCCCGGGGAAACCTACACCGATTACAGATCGCGGCCGCTACTGTTCGGACAGCCCGGCGATTCAGGCAGTGTGGTGGTCAACAACGCCATGCAGGTCATCGGCATACTCGTTCGCTCCGGCCCGCACCCCCGCGGGCTCGACAATGCCGCCTATTTTGCGGCCTGGCAGCAATCGGAATGGATCGCCGCAAACAGCATCGGCTGGATCGTGCCCATCCAGCTTGTGCTCAATCGGCTCAATATCGAGATCCCGGCCAGTTACGCGCAAACGACCATGCCGTCGACCAGCGCCGTCGCTTTTGGCGTGCCGACGCTGGAGACGGCCGCCGAGTACCGACTGGAACGTGGTCGTCAACGCATCGCCGATGCACTTCGTACCTCGCGCATGGGCAAGCTGCTGCTCGGCAAGATTGGGCAGCATCGCGTCGAGGCGCGTCGCATTGTCCTGGGCAATCGACGCGCGCAAGTGGTCTGGCAACGCCACCAGGGGCCCTCGTTCATACGTCATTGCGTGGAAAACATGCGCGATTCGACACATCGCATTCCCACGTCCATCAACGGTGTGGCAAGAACGGATTTCGTCCAGGCCGTCACCACCTTGCTTGCGCGGTATGGCAGTCCATCGCTGGCGCGCGACGCGGCGCGGTTCGAGCGGATCATCACCGTGCACGGCATGGACGTCACGACGCTCGATGAAGTACCCACGATTCTGGCTGGCCTGCGTCGTTCGCGCGGCACCGATCAGGGCATGCCGTCATGAGCGACTCACAAGGCACTGTCGCCCTCATCCTCGGGGAAATCCACAAAGTCTTCTCGCCGCTCGCCGCTGGCCTTCGTCCCGAATCAGCGCCTGGCTTCTTTGCCTCGCTGGGTGTCGGCATGACGCCGGCGCAGGTCTCCGCGTTGGCGTCCGCCTTCTCCACCACGCTCAACGACATGGAGAATTTCGTCAGCGTCGTGCAGGAGTTGGTCCAGGCAAGCGATGCTTCCACGGAGATCGAGAAAGGCGTTGAAACCGCGGTCAAGCTCGCACGCGTCATCGCCGATATTCCGCCCTTGATGAGCGCGCTCGGCAGCCTTCCCGGAGTGACTCCGGCGGTCATCGACGCCCTGCCCGATCGGCTGTTCTCACTGTTGCTGGCCGACTACCTTGGCCGTAGCCGTGGGCTCAACGAGGTGCTGGAATTCACCGGCATCCTCGAGCGAGAAGATTTCAACCTCGACTCCACCGATCCGACCAAGCCGTTCTACACCGTCAACACGTTTCACTTCGATCGCGTGGGAGGCTGGCTCAGCAACCCCACCCAGCAGCTTCAGTCGCTGTATGACTGGGGTAGCGCCGCGTTCGACGGGAAAAAGCTGTTGCAGGCGCTGGACACCTTTTTTGCCATGCTCGGCCTGCCGGTCAGTTACGACGACTCAGGGGCAACGCCGACGCTCGACCTGGTCGGCATCGAGGTGGTGCCCAAGACCACCGTGACGCCCAAGGGGTTGGCCATCACGCTCAAGGACAAGTCGGCGCAGTCGACGCTGTCCTTCGACGGCGTCGACTGGACGGTCACGCTGACCCTGGAGTTTGGCGTACTCGCCGGCACCGAGATCGTGGTGCAGCCCGACGGCAACATCATCGTGACGCCGCCGGGCGCAGCCACCGTTTCGGGCAACAGCACGATCGCGGTCATCAAGCAACGCGATGCGACCAACCCTATCGTGCTGCTTGGACAACCCGGCAGCAGCAGGCTGGAAGTGCAGAAGCTCGAACTGGATCTGGGCGCGGGTTTTACCTGGAACGCCGGCAAGGCCAGCGGCAGCTTCAGTATTGGAGGCGCGTTGGGTGGCGGCAAACTGGTCATTGGCATGGATCAGGCCGATGGCTTCATCGGTACGCTGCTCTCGGGCGTGCATGTGGAATCGGATTTCGATCTCGGCTTTGGTTACTCCACTGACCATGGTTTCTATTTCGTCGGTGCCGGCTCGCTGGAAATCCAGATGCCGATGCATCTCGACCTCGGTCCTGTCGAGATCAGCGCACTCACCTTCTCGGTGGGTATCAAGGGCCAGCAGTTTCCGGTGGGATTGGCGGTCGATCTCAATGCCTCGCTGGGCCCCTTGCAAGCCGTGGTCCAGCAGGTGGGCATCGAGATCGATTTTGCACTGAAGAACGATCGCAGCGGCAACGCAGGTCCGATCGATGTCAGTGTCGGCTTCAAGCCGCCCAAGGGTGCCGGCCTGAGCATCAATACCGGTCTGGTGACCGGCGGCGGCTACCTGTCGTTCGATCCGGACAAGGGCGAGTACTCCGGCGTGGCGCAGCTGTCGATCGCCGAGATCGTAACGGTCACTGCGATTTCGCTGATCACGACCAAGATGCCGGATGGTTCCAGCGGGTTCTCGCTGCTGCTGATCATCACCACCGACTTTCCGCCGTTGCAACTGGGCTTCGGCTTTACGCTCAATGCGGTCGGCGGCCTGCTCGGTTTGAACCGCTCTGTGCTGCTCGACGTGCTGCGCGATGGCGTACGCACCGGCGCGGTCGACAGCATCATGTTTCCCACCGACGTCATCGCCAACGCGCCGCGCATCATCAGCGACCTGAAAGCGGTCTTTCCGCCACAGAACGGCACCTTCCTCGTGGGCCCCATGGCGAAGTTCGGCTGGGGCACGCCGTCGCTGATCACGCTCTCCCTCGGCGTCATACTGGAGATCCCGCCGGGGAACATTGCCATTCTTGGTGTGCTCAAGGTGGCACTGCCCGATGCGGATCTTGCACTGATCCAAATCCAGGTGAACTTCGTCGGCACTCTGGACGTCACCCAGCAGCTGATCGCTTTCGACGCCAGCCTGTACGACTCGCACGTGCTCTTCATGACGCTGGAAGGCGACATGGCGGTCCGCCTGAAGTGGGGCGACAACGCCGGCTTCGTGTTGTCGGTGGGCGGCTTCCATCCTTCGTTCACGCCACCGCCCGGGCTCAACCTGCCGGCGACGATGAAGCGCCTGAGCATCAGCATCCTCGATTACGACTGGGCGAAGATCAAGGTGGACTGCTATTTCGCCGTCACCTCGAACACCGTGCAATTCGGTGCGCACCTGTACCTGTTCTTTGGCGTGGACGACGCCAACATTTCCGGCCAGCTCGGTCTCGATGTGCTGTTCCAGTTCTCGCCGTTCTACTTCGTGGCGCTGATCACCGGCTCGCTGGGCATTTCCGTGTTCGGCTACGACCTGCTCAGCATCGACTTGCGTTTTCAGCTATCCGGCCCATCGCCCTGGCGCGCCAATGGCACCGGCAGCATTTCGATCCTGTTCTTCAGCTGCGACGTGAGCTTCGACGTGACCTGGGGCGATGCGAAGGACACGTCGCTGCCGCCCGTGGATGTCATGCCTATCTTTCTGGGCGAGCTCAACAAGCAGGAAAACTGGCGTGCGCTGCCGCCGCCGTCGAGCAATCTGCTGGTGTCGCTGCGCCAGCTCGATCCCTCGCTGCTGATCCTGCACCCGTTCGGCGCGCTGACGGTATCCCAGCGCGCCCTGCCCTTGCACCTGAAGCTGGACAAGATAGGCAACCAGAAGCCCGACGACGTCGACCAGGTCGATATCGCCGGCGCCAACAGCGGGTCGGTCAGTCTTTCCGTGAGCGATGCCAACGAGCAGTTCGCCATCGCCCAGTTCCAGGACATGTCCGATGCGGAAAAGCTGTCGCGTCCGTCGTACCAACCCATCAAGGGCGGCGTGACCATCGGTGCGAACACGGCCATCCAGTCCAGCAAGATGACCCGCCGCACCATCGACTACGACATCACCATCATCGACAGGCAGCCACGCAAACCGCTTGCGCTCGGCGCGCTCTATCGCGCGAGCAGTGTGTTGTTCCACCCCTTCCTGAGCGGCTCCACCGTCGCGCGCTCGTCGCTGTCGCAGCAGACGAAATCTCAACTGCGTCCCTACGCCGACATGATTGCGGTAGGAGCGGAAAGCTTTACGGTCAGTAATCTTCAAGACAACACGCCGTTCGACGCCAGCTCGACCTTCGGCAGCGAAGCGGCGGCGCGACAGTACATGCAGGAACGCCTCGCGGCCACACCTTCATTGGCCGGCGCCATTCACGTACTGCCCGCCTGCGAGGTAAACGCGCCGTGAGCGACCCGACCTATTCCTTCCTGCCGTGGTTGCGCAGCGGCGTCGCCAACAGCATCACGCAGGCGGACGGCGACGCCAGCATCATGGTGCGCGCGACCATTCCCGTCGACCTGACATTGAGTGGCACTCAGCTGGATGGAAGCGCCACGACGCAGACGGTTCATCGCGATGTGAGCCTGTACGGTCCCGGCGATATCGTCGGTATCGAAGGCAGAGCCATCGTCAAGGTTGACCCGCGCGACTACATCACCAACTTCGAGCCCAACTATCTCGCCTACGTGGAGTTCTACGACGAGGATTTCCCCTGGCGATACACGCCCGCGGCCGCCGATGTCGGCAAGAGCCGGCTGCGGCCCTGGATCATGCTGGTCGTGTTGAAAGAGACCGAGTTCACCGACGGCAAGGACATATCGGGCAAGCCGCTGGGATACATCGAACTGGCGTCCGGCGTGGACGGCAGCAGCGTCTTCCCCGCGCCGTCCGAACTGTGGGCATGGGCACACGTGCATGCGAACGTCGACCTGTCCAATCAGGGCAACGAAGCGATCGGCGGCGTGCTCGACAAGCTGACCCAGACCATCGCTTCCAATGCCGACCTCGCCTATTCGCGGCTCCTCTGCCCACGACGCCTCGAGCCCGATACGGCCTACCACGCCTTCGTCATTCCGGTGTTCGAGAGCGGACGCCTGGCAGGGTTGGGCGCGGACATCCCTGGTACGACCGTGGCGACCGCCTCATCCTGGGACAACCACCAGGCGCAGTTTCCCTATTACTACCGCTGGTATTTCAAGACCGGCGATTTCGGCGATTTCGAATACCTGGTCAAACTCCTGCAGCCGCGCCCGGTCGACAGTCGCGTGGGCGTGCGCGACATGGATGTCATTCATCCCGGCGCCAACCTGCCGCCCATCGACACACCGGTTACATTAGGTGGCGTGCTGAAACTTGGCGGGGCCCTGCGCGCGCCGTTCGCCACGCTGCCGCCGCAGGACCAGGCCCAGGTCACCCAGTACGATCAATGGGACCAACCTTTCCCGCATCCCTTCGAAACCGCGATGGCCGACCGCATCAATCTCGCGGACGACTACACGCGCGACGCAGCGTCCGCGGTCAATCCCGATGGCGATCCCGACCCTGTCATCACTTCGCCGCTCTACGGTCGCTGGCCTGCGCTGGTCAAGCGCGTTCTGAAGGCGAGCGACGGCAGCACTTTGCCGAATGATCAGAACTGGATTCACCGGCTGAATCTGGATCCTCGTTTTCGCGTGGCGGCCGGCTTCGGCACGGATGTGGTCCAGGCCAACGACCAGAGCTATATGGCCGCCGCATGGCAGCAAGTCGGCGACGTACTCGCCGCCAACGAAAAACTGCGCTTCGCGCAATTCGCCATGGCGGCCTCCGCCGGTCTCTACGATCGGCACATCACGACGTTGACGCCCGAGCGACAGTTCCTGCTCACCGCGCCCGTCCATGCACGGGTCATGGGCAGTCCAACCACGGTAAGCGCCCTGGTGCGCGCCAGCGTAGTGCCACCCGTACTCACTTCCGGTGTATATCGGCGGATCACCCGACAAGGCACGGCACTGATGAATCGTCTGGCACTGGCGTCGACGGCGCCGGCCGCCATCGTCACTGGCGTCAATGCCGGACAGTGGTTGACCGCGCCACCCAAGATCGCGCCGACCGGAGCGATCGGCATCGGCGATGCCGTCGCTGCGGTCACGCCGTCCAACGAGCCATCGTGGATAGCGCAACTGCTCGCGCAGTATCCGTGGCTGCGATTCCTGCCGCTGCTGATTTTGCTGATCGCGTTGCTGCTTGCTTTGGGACTTGGCATCGTCGCACTGGTGGCGGTGGCCGTGCTGCTCGGCGCCCCACTGGTGATGCTCTTCAAGACCTTGAGCCAGTGGGCTCAAGCCGGTCAGGTGGAGACGTCCATCCAGGAAGAGCAGCAGACACCCGCATCGGTCGATGCACTGCCGACCGTGCCGAACTTCGTCATTACCGAGCCGGGCACCAGTTTCACGCCGCAACCCGGCACGACGGACAGCATCGAGGCGACGAACTTCAAGCAGGGGCTGCGTGATGCCTACACCTACACGTCCATCCAGTTTCCGGTAGCACCACGACCGCAACTGGACCTTGCGGCGCTGTCCTCGAAGGTGGTCAACGCGCTCAACCCGAGGATCGCCATTCCAAAACGCATCAAGCAGATCGTCTACCTGCCGTCCTGGCTGCTCGACAACATGGTCGAAGACTTCACGCCGGTGATGGCCTATCCGGTATTCGACCTGCCGATGTACAAGCCGCTCAGCAACCTCTCCATCGAATACTTCCTGCCGAATATCAACCTTATTCCAAACAACAGTCTGACGTTGCTGGAGACCAATCAGCGTTTCATCGAGGCCTATATGGTGGGTCTCAATCACGAGATGGCGCGGGAACTGCTGTGGAACGAATACCCCACCGACCAGCGCGGCAGTTATTTCCGCCAGTTCTGGGATGTGAGCCTGCAACTGCCGCCCAATCCCACGCCGGCCGACAAGGAAGCGCTGCGCGACATTCCCGAGTTGCACAAATGGTCACTGCATTCGCAACTGGGCGATCACAACCTGCGCGAGCAGAACGGGGCCGCCGCACTGCTGGTGCTGGTGGTGCGAGGCGAATTGCTCAAACGTTATCCGACCGCGGTCATCTACGCGCAGAAGGCGCAATGGCAAACCAAGAACGGCAAGGTGGACACCAGCGAAGACCGCGCACTGGTGGAGCTCTCCCAGGCTGAGGAAGACAGCGACAAGCCGCCCGAATCCAAGGTGAGACTGCCGCTGTTCGAGGCTAAGGTCGACCCCGATATTTACCTGATCGGTTTCGACCTCACCGCCGAGGAAGCCAAGGGTGGCACCCAGCCGACCGATGACGCGGGATGGTTTTTCGTGATCAAGGAGCGGCCCGGCGAACCGCGGTTCGGCATGCAGGACGTTCCCGCCGGCAGCGGCAAACCTCCGCTGGTGAAGTGGAATGACCTGGCCTGGGTAGATGCCGACGTCGTGCCCGGTGGAGTCATTCAACTCAACAAGACCATTTCACTGCTGCCACCGGTCGTGCCCACGCCGCCCGATCCGCAAAACCAGTCCGACCCTGCCGATGCACAGGCGAAATGGAACCCCTCCACCGACGCGGCCGAACTTGCCTACATCCTCTATCGGGTGCCGGTACTGGTGGCCGTCCACGCCTCACGGATGCTGCCGTCATGACATTCACGGACCTTCAGGCCCAACTGGCGCAGGCCCGGGCGCAAGGCGACGCAGCGCTCACGTCGCTCATGTCGCAGCGCGAACAGCTAAGGTCAGTGCAGCAACAGATCGCCACACTCAAGCGACTGGACAACGGAACCGGGCAGGCGCACGAACAACTGCTCCGTTTGCAGGCACAAGCCGACAAACTTTCGACGCAGCTGGGCCAGGCGCGCCAGGATGCCTCGCAGCTGCGTGCCAGTGCCGTCGGACTGCTCGGCCAGCTCGCGGCACTGGAGCCTCCGCAGCAACAGATCGAGCAACTTGTCGACACGGTGCCGATCCTGCTCTTTCCGGTACGCATCGAAACACGCTTCCAGGTAGCGGCCCAACAGGCCCGCGGCGCTGCCTCGCAACTATGGGTTCGTATCTACCCGGACGATTGCCAGATCGACACCTTCGAGTCGATGCTGAGCGCTACCGAGGTGACCAATGCCACGGCGTTCTGGGTCGCCATGTGGCGCGCCGGCAGCATCGAAGCGCAGGAGCGTGGCGCATGGAGCACCCTGGTCAGTAGCTCGGGCTCGGGCCGGGCGGCCTATGTGATCCAGCAATTTGCGCCCACCAGTACTGCCGCCAAGCCGACCAAGAGTAACCCGCAGGATGTCGTCCTGGTGATCGTGCCGCAGATCACCGTGAGCGCAGCCGAGCAAACCGCCGCCTTCGCTTACTGGATTGCGGTGTGGAGCGCGGATGGTGCGACAGCACCGATCCAGAATGCCTTGACCGCGCTTCAGGCAGCGGTCGGCAACGCACGGGCCGATCAACTGATCGTCGGCTTCGCGCCCGATCCCAACGGATGGGATCCGCCCACCGGTTATACGCGCGCCCAGGTCAACGCGATCTGCGCCGTGCTGGAGTTGCCCGCATCCCCCGTCACGAAAACGGCATCATGGACGCAGGCGGCGAAAGCCTTTGCACTGCCCGATCGTTTCGCCGTGCTGGCGTTTAACCAGGGCGTGCAGGTCAAGAACGTGATCGGCAATCCCATTCCCGATGGCCTGGCCACCACGCCCGATCCTTCGTTGCCATCGGGTGACCAGATCACGGTGACCGATGACGATCTGCAATTCAACGACGATCTGCGCTGGATCGCCGATTTCGATCATGCCGTTGCTGTCGGCATGGGCATCAAGATCGACCTCACTGCGGAGGAAGCCGTCAACGGATTCGATCGTCTGCTCGTCGTCGGCATGCGCTTCTCGTCGGATGAGAAAGAGGGCCAGTCGCTGCTGCAAACGTTGATCACCCACCAATGCGCAAGCAAGGGCGGCTACAGCCTGGTCCCGCAGGGCAGCCCTACCAACAACACCGATGGACAGGGCGCCGCCTACTCCTGGGTCGACGATCCCGATGCCGCCTACGACACGCTGTTCAAGGGCAAGGACGAGTACGCCGACAGTACCGACCCCTTGCAACGCAGCGATGGCGAGTGGTTCGCCAAGGCGCTGGGCATCGATGACGCGATCGTCAAACGCATCCCCAATGCGGGCGGTTTCGATCAGGCCGAAGCGCGCGCCATGAACGTTGCGCTATGGAACGGCACGCTCGGTTATATGTTCGAGGAAATGCTCTCGCCGGTGTTTTCGAAAACCGACGTGGCGTCGACGCGTCAGTTCTTTACCCGCTACGTCTCGGGACGGGGCGCGCTACCGGCCTTTCGTGTCGGCAAGCAGCCTTATGGGTTGTTGCCGGCCATGACGTTCGCCAATTATCACGGCCCGACCGGGCGGGCCGCGGCCGGCCTGCTGGCCGCGCCATGGTCCAGTTACCTGCAGCGATTGCACACGCTGCTGCTGCGTCTTGATGGCGAATGGAAGACGCTGTCCGCGAATGTTGCCCATATCGGTCAGAGTGGCGACCCGCACCAGTTGCTGCTCGACATCATCGGCCTGAACTCAGGCTCGGTCGAATATCACCAGCGCTACGCCGAGAGTTTCGACCAGCTCTACAATAAGCTTGTGCTTGAACTGGGACAGTTCTTCGGCGGGCTGCTTGCCCAATGGTTGCAGCAGCGCGGCGAGGCATTGCTGACGCAGCTCGGAGCCGATCCGACCCTCAAGCCCGCGATCCTGCAGAAGTTCTTCTACGGGCAGAGCGCCCAACTCACCGGTCCTGTCGTCGACGATGTTCCCTTGTCCGAGAGCACCCCCGTTCGCGCCTATACGGCGGACAACAAGAACTACATCCAATGGCTGGCGGGTGCGTCCCTTGACGTTATTCGCCGTCAGGACTTCGGTGGCAACGCAGCACCCAACGCCCTGCTCTATCTGATGCTGCGCCATTCGATGATGCTCTCGCAGTGGGATACCGGCGTGCGTTTTCTGGAGTCGCACGGTCTGGCCAGTGCGAACGCACGGCTCGAGCCGGCATTCATCAACGTGCAGACCGCACCCAACACAGGCGAGAGCAAGTTCAGTCAGTTGTATCAGCCGCAGCCTGCGATTACCGGCGGCGCAGCGGCAACACTGGCCGACTACGTATTGTTGCCCGCCGTCCTGCACAGTGCGGCCGAAGCAGAAGATTTGAACGAAGTCGTGGCTGCCCTGGGCCGACTTGCCGGACTGCCTACGGCACGTTTGGAGCGGCTATTTACCGAGCACATCGATTGCTGCAGCTATCGCCTCGATGCCTGGAAGGCTGGCCTGGTCGCCACGCGCCTGGAAGAGATGAGAGCACCCGGCAATGCGAGTGCATCCGGCCAAGGCATCTACCTCGGCGCCTTCGGATGGCTGGAGGATGTGCGCCCGCGCGCAACAGCATTGGAGGCCGTGCGGCTGGAAGGCGATAGTCAGAAGGTGTTCCAACGGCCCGGCGATGCGCCGCTCAAGTACGACACCGCCAATGCCGGTTTCATCCACGCGCCGTCATTGAACCAGGCGGCGACGGCGGCGATCCTGAAGAACGCCTATCGCGTCAACGCGTCCCCCGCGCATCCCGACACCATGGCGGTGAACCTCACGTCGGAGCGTGTTCGGCAGGCGCAGACCATTCTGGAAGGCATGCGCAATGGCCAGACGCTGCCGGCCCTGCTCGGCTATCGCTTCGAGCGTGGCTTGCATGATGACTACCGGCAGGCGGAGGTCGACAAGTTCATCTACCCGCTTCGTCAGGCCTTCCCGTTGGCGGCCAACAAGCTCAAGAGCACACAGACCGACGGCACGGTGGACATCAGCCTGATCGACGCCGACAACGTGATCGATGGGCAGGCCTTGATCAATCGCACCCAGACGACAGGCAACGCGACCTACCCGTTCGGGCTGACGATCGGCAACGGCCCGGGCCAGGTGCCCGTCGCGACAGCCACGGAGCAGGACGTCATCAACGCACAGGTCGACGCGCTGCGCGATCTGTATGACGCGTTGGGCGACATGGTCATGGCCGAGAGCGTGTATCAGGTCGTGCTGGGCAACTTCGAGCGTTCCGCCGCGGTGAGCAAGTCGCTCAGCTCGGGCGCGCAACCACCGGATATCCAGGTAGTCGACACGCCACGCAGCGGCGTATCGCTGACGCATCGGGTGGCGCTGCATCTCGATCCGACGGTGAACCCGGTCACGTCTCCCAGCAGCGTGCCGATGACGCCGCGCGCTACCGCCGAAGCGCCGCTCAACGCGTGGCTTGCGACCAACATGCCGCCACCTGCCTCGGTGGTGGTCAGCGTCAGTTACACCACGCCCGCACTCTCCGCACCGAAAACCGTGGTGCTCACACAAGCCGATCTCGGGCTGCAGCCGATCGATCTGCTTTACGTCGCCAACCTCGACCTGGATCAGGCGATGGGCGAACTGGACGATCGCATCGTCCAGGCAGTGCGCTATGGCAGCGACGGGCATCCTGATATGGACGTCTCCATCCAGTATCTGACCCCGGTGCCCGGCAAGATCACCTTCTTCGAATTGGCGGCGATGGTGCGCAGCCTGCGCAAGATCATCCTGCAAAGCCGCACCATCGGCCCGACCGACATGACGATGCCGCTGGAGGCCAAGTCCACGGAAGCGATCTGGGACGACGCGGAACTCGCCTCGCGCGTCGATACCGCCATCGCGGCGCTCACCGTGCGGCGCGATGCACTCGTCGCCCTGCAAGCCGACGCGTCCGCACTGGACGACTACGCGCACCTGGTGACCGACGAGTTGCTGCGCTGCGCCCTGCACGGTATCGCCCAAGCTGGCACCGGCCAGATGCATGGCGACATGCGCTCCATCTACGACGCCATCACCGTCAAGCTCAATGCCGTGGTCACCCGCTGGCAAGGCAAGAACAGCGACTTTGCCGCGCTGATGGCTACCTGGCCCTCGCTGGCTACCGACCCGGAACGCTTCGCCCTGCTCAAGCAGGCCGAGCGCCTGATCATGTCCAATACCACCGCCACACCACCGGCGGACCCCAACGTCTATAAGGCAACGATCGACGCCGACAAGACGCAGTTCGACCTGCACCTGTCCGCATTGCAGGTGGTGCTCGCCTTCAACGGCGCGCGGCTGGTCGACTACGCCAATGCCGTGACGGCACTCGAGCCGACAGTCGCGCAACATGACGCCACACCCCTGGACATCAGCGACCAGCAGGTAGCCATCACCAGCCTGCGCGCAACGATCGTGTCGCGCGTCACCGCCGTAGCCAAGGATCTGACCACGCGCATTACTGCCGCCACCGCCATCGTCGGCAACCTGCCGACGGACTCGTCGCAATCGCGCGTGCAGCAACTGCTGGCCGCAGCCAAGCAGGTGCTCGGTGACGAAGCCCAGATCATCCCGCGTTTCGTGTTGTCCGATGCGCATGGCACTGAGTTCAACAACGCCTGGACCGGCTCGTCCTCGCTGCTGACCGATGTGCTCGCCAAGGGGCGCCAATTCCCGGTAGACGACTGGCTGTACGGCGTGGCGCGCGTGCGCAGCAAACTGGGCGCGTGGGAAAATCTCGCGGTGCTGAGCGAGGCGTTTGGGGCTGCGACCCCGGCGCTGGTCCCGCTCCAGCTCCCGTTCACCGCAAACGATCGCTGGTTGGCATTGGAATTCGATGCCGTCGCGGCCGGCCAGGGCGACCATCTGCTGTATACGGCGCACTTTGCCGCCCCCTTCGATCCGGGCGCCGATCAGTGCGGTCTGCTCCTCGACGAATGGCCCGAACTGGTGCCGGCAAGTGACGTGTTATCCGGGCTCACCTTCCATTTCGAGCGACCGAACTCACAGCCGCCCCAGGCTGCCCTGCTCGTGCTGCCATCGGCGCTGCGCGGCCACTGGCAATGGGACGACCTGGTCGGCGCACTGAACGACACGCTCGATGCCGCCAAGGCAAGAGCGGTCGAGCCCGCGCAGATCGACACGACAGACTATGCGTCGTTCCTGCCGGCAACGCTGATGGCGGTGACGCTTTACCAGATCACGATCGCCACCAATCTCGCGCTCAACAACAATATCTACGCGCGCATCGGGAGCTGACGATGACCATTCCGGAGAAATACACGGTCGCGGATCTGTCCCAGGCATTGGCGCAGCGCCTGTATCCCACGATCACGGTATGGAATCGCCTCGAGGGCCGGCCACGCACTTCCAACTTCGATCGCGCGCTCAAGGCTGAAGTGCGCGACGCGCTCTGGATGCTTACCAAGCAATGGCAGATCGGTGAATTTCGCGCGGACGATGCCGGCTCGCCGGTCTCGGCAAAAGTGCGAATGCGCACGTCGCCCGTCACGAAATACCAGGCGGCAGGCGGCCCCGTCGAAGCCTATGACGGCAGCCTCCCCATGGAGGCGCGAACCGAGCAACTCCCCATCGCCCTGCAGTGGGATAGCAAGGCGATGCGGCTGGACTTGCGTGCGCAGTTGGGGCGTCAATGGCGCAAGCTGCTGGATGGTGCTGGGCTTTCGGCGTATACACCGCAATACCTTGCACGCTATCCCTTCCAGTTACCCACACAGGACACGCTTGGCGACTATGTCTATGCCCATCGCCAGGGCTGGCAGCAATACGCGGCACTGGCGGGGCGCTGCATCGATGGCGGCAACCTGTATGTCTACCTGACAGCCAATCCCGCCCAGCACGCGTCCGATGGCATCACGTTATCGTCGCCCGGCGACCAGTCCGCGCTGGACAATCTTGGTGCGCAGTTCGTTGCCTGGTACCGCGCACAGTATCTGCAGGAAACCGGCCAGAGCGCGTGGCAGCCCGATTACCTTGAATATCAGCTTGCCTGCTCAGCCACACAGGCTGGGCAGGAAGTCGTGCTTGCAGCCAGCGAGTACGCGCAGGGTCATCTTGATTGGTACGCGTTCGATCGCTCCACGCCCGCGGGCGGACTGGGGCAAGTGACACCGGCGCCCACTGCCGTCGAACAGGTGACCGTTACGCCCTTCATTCCCACGCCGGTCACCTTCCAGGGCATGCCCGACCCGCGCTGGTGGGCGCTGGAAGATCGCAAGACCGATTTCGGCAGCGTGTCGCCATCCACCACCGATGTGGCTCAGTTGCTGCTGATGGAGTTCGGCCTGATCTACGCCAACGATTGGTTCATGCTGCCGTGCCGGCTGCCCGTCGGCGAGCTTGCGCGCATCGAGGGCCTGACGGTGACGAATGTGTTCGGCGAGCGCTTCTGGATCATCGCCGCCGGCACGGGAAGCCGGGACAACTGGCATCGCTGGTCGATGTTCCAGCTCAGCTCGGCGCCACCCGCGCAAGGCATGGCCGATACCAGTCTGCTGATTCCTCCGTCGACGGCGACCACCTTCGACGGCGATCCCATGGAGATGGTCGAGTTCGCTCGGGACGAAGTGGCCAACATGGTCTGGGCGATCGAGCGGACCATCCCCGCCGTTGCCGGACAAGGGCGCTCGGGCAAAGACGAGGCGCGTGAGACTTTGCTCTATCAGCAACAGTTGATCACTACCGCCACACCGCCGCCTGCCGCCTATGCCGCACCAATTGCCTATCGCGCGATGAGCAGCGTGCCCGAGCATTGGATTCCGTTCGCACCCGTGCATGTGGACGGCTCCAACCGGCAGATCCAGCTTCAACGCAGCCGCATGCTACGGATCATCGATGGCGATCCGAACCCGCCGGTCAAAGTACCGCCGCGCACCACGCTCGTGCGCCAAGGGCTGGACGTCACGCCACCGCAGCCCTATTTTGTGCATGAAGAGGAAGTCCCACGGGCTGGCGCCATCCTGACGGAACGTTTCCGGCGGACACGCTGGAACGGCGGCACGACCTATGTCTGGCTCGGCGTACGCAAGCAGACCGGCCGCGGCGAGGAAACCAGCGGACTAGCCTTTGATAGTCTGGTGTCGGTCACGCCACAAAATGCCGGCCCATAAAGGCCGATGATGATGGGCATTGAGATAAGCAAACATCTTCATTGCGGGAGCGGCTTCTGGGCACCTTGAGAAACCTCCGTCTTCATCGTCGCCCCGGCGAACGCCGGGGCCCAGCGTCTTCAGCACGCTGGAGCGTAAGGCACTGGGTCCCGGCGTTCGCCGGGACGACGGATAGGAAAGGGTTTCGAAGTGTCCTGAAGTCGCTCCCACAAGATAGGCTGTCATTTGCGGTTTAGTGTCGAGAGCTTCGTACCCCGGATCATGAAACGCGTTGTCATCCACATCCAAGCAGGCGCCGGATCGACCTGGCGAAGTCGCCTCATGGGCGTTGCCTTGGCGGGCATCATTCTCTCGATATTTCTGTTGCTGATGCTGGGTATCTGGATCGCGTTGGCCGTGGCTGCCACCTTGGCGATTCTGGTTGGGCTCACCCGGGCGTTTTTTCCGTCCGCCCTCGGCGGGCTCCGTTTCCCTCGCCGGACGTCGCCCTCCATGGGCACGCACACGTCCGCGCCGGCCAGCACCCCGTCATTGGAGACGCACGGCCATAGCCGATCGTCTGACGGCGATTCGTCGCCCCCGCGGGAATAAATGTTGATCCTGGATGGTATTGCCTCTCGTGAGCACTCCTTCCGTGCCCCGCTTCAGAGGTTTCCATCATGTCCGTATCTGTACAAGCGTCATACGCCGTTCCAATGTCACAGTCAGCGTCTTACACGAAGGTCGCCATCGCCATACATTGGCTGATTGCGCTGCTGATTTTTCTTAACGTCGGGCTCGGCATCTTTATGGAGAGCTTTCCAAAGAGCGCTCCAGGCCATGACGCGGTGCTGTTCTATCACGCCTCGATTGGCAGTCTGATTTTCATGCTGGCCGTGCTTCGTCTGCTGTGGCGAATCACCCATAAGCCACCCGCACTTCCAGCAAGCATTCCATCGTGGCAGCAAACGGTTGCGCATGCCCTGCACTGGTTACTGTATTCGTTGATGTTTCTCGTGCCTCTTACCGGTTACCTGCATCGCATGGCGGGCGGGCATCCGGTGAGTTTCTTCGGAATCGGCTTCCTGCCGGTTGTGCTGGGCAAGAACGAGCCCTTGCGCTTGCTCACTGACACCCTGCATGTGTGCCTGGTCTGGGTCTTCTGCATTCTCGTGGTCGGCCATATAGGTGCCGCTCTGAAACACCGGCTTATCGATCGCGATGGCGTTCTCCAGCGCATGTTGCGCGCATAAGGCGCTATGGACCGACAGGGCTGCTACCGGCCGGGTTTGAGATAGATGAAACGGGAACCGGCGCGCATGAAAATCGCGCCGGCCAGAAAAGCGATACCCAGCCCGCCGGCCCAGAAGGTAGCGCCCCACAGCGCGCCGAAGCTATCGACCGTTGCCGTCAGTTTCGGCAACGAAGGATCGTACAAGACCTGCACTTCCTGTCCGGCCTGAAGGCAGATCGCACCATTTTGGGGGTAGTCGACCGCCGCATCGGCTGCAGTTTCAAAGTGAATCTCGACATGGGCGCAACCGTGGTTCTGGCGCGTGACCTTTCCTGTGGCGTGGCTTGCCGTGTGGATGAATCGCCAGGTATGCAGACCGGTGAAACCGCAGGCAACGAGGAAAATCGCGCCAACACAACCGAAGAAAAGTAGGTAGCCGGGAGTGGCCTTCATGACTGCGTTCCGTGGAAATCAGGCGGTTAGTGGCCAGTGAAGAGTGGCACATGGTGGCATGACGGCAGGCGCAGTTATCAGCCTTCCCGTTTGCAGGCATCGATCGGGTATTCGCAGCGCAGCTGGTCAGGTTGTGCGTCGGGCGAGGTCGCATCCATGTATTCGGCTGGCACGTTCCATACAGCCAATTTGCGGCGCGAGGGAGCGCCCTCTTCTTCCAGATAGAGCCAAAGCTTGTCGCCTTGCCAGCTGAATGCCGCAGCCGTCAAGGCGTAGCCTTGCGGCAGCAACAGATTCACCAGGGGCTTGCCTGCCTTCATATCGAAAACGGTAACCGGGACACCCGGCGAGGTACTTCCTATGGTCAGCAAGCGTCCATGGGCTGTACGAGCAGCACCGGCCATATAGGAAACGCCAGGAGTTCGCCAATTGCCGCGAGTCTGGCCGGTCGACAGGTCGATCACGCGTAACACCGGCCCTTCGCCGGTCGGTAAATTTGCCAATGCGATGGCCCACCCTGCGTCACGGCTGCCGAAGAAGGCGCTATCGACCGAAGTCTTTATATTGGCGACCACCTTACCTGTGCGTGGAGACACGCCGTAAGCATCGCGATCCGTCCACCAGAACAGGCCGTCGTTGAAATGAATGGTCGGACTCCAGAGCCAGGGCAAGGCGTGCTCCAGGCTGTCGGAGACATCGCGACGCAGTTCGCTGTTCCATGCCGTGCTTTTCAGTTCACCCGGCTTGCCGGAGGTGACGTAAAACTCGCCGCCGATAAGCAACGCTACGCTGCCGTCAGGCGTGAGTGTCCAGTTATCCAGGAGCTGGTCGGCACCCAGCATGGGCAACGGTGTCGAGGTGGCCTTGTTTTGCCCGGGCGACCAGGCGACAAGCCGCGTCATTTGCCCATCGTCCTTGAACCCCCAGACAACGCCATAGGCATCCACTCTTGGACCGGCCCGGCCGACATAACTGGGCGGTTCATCGGTATGCACTACCGCATCATGCTGCACGACATAACGGCGCGACTGCTGGCCGGCTGCCAGTACGCTGCCATCGGGCAACGGCAACAATCGCCATGCGTCGTTGTCGTAACGCCGCAGATCTTCTTCGTCAGCGGGTAGATCGTAGACCATCAAACTTCCGTTCGGTGCGGCCGCCGTGTCGCGAACTTCATCGGGCTTCTGTCGGCCGGGCAGGTCACGAATCAGCACATGCATGCGTGCATCGGCGTCGCTTTCGCCAAGCGCATGCAGGGTCGTGGCGACGGCGTGCAGGCGATTATCGAGGTCCGTGTCGATGTATTGGACGGCATCCTCCTTACGATCGATGCCTGGCGACGGAAAACAGGTCACTCCGGTCATGCAGCCGAAAAGGTGAAGCTGGTGCCGGACAATCGACTTGCTGCCGGTAAACCACACCAGCGCCATCGGCGTCCGGTTGAACATCGGCGACACATCCATGACGCCGCCCTGCTGGTCATAGCGCGCAAATCGGTCGAGGCGCGTGCTGCCAAACCGCCAACGCTCGATCTGTTGGGCGAAGAAAGGCAGGTTCTTCAGGCTATCGCGCTCGAACTCGTTCTGGCCGGCGAGGGCTTCTTCAAAGTGAGCCCGCTCTTCAGCGGTCAGCACGCCTTGCGACAACGCGTTGTCCAACAGCGGCGCGGCCTTTGCCGCCGCCTCATGCTGAAGTATCGACGCGACCTCGGGACGGTTGCGCATGCTGATGTCCACCCAGGCCGAATCCATGCTCCACAACGGGGCACTGTCGTCGTTCCATTGGTAGCCGTCAGCTTGCAAGCTGCTTTTGAGCGCATCGCGCACCTGCGCCGACGGCGCGGGTATCAGGTAATAATTGACCTGCTGAACCATTTCATCATGGCTGCGCTGAAGATAAATGAGTGTGTGTACATGGTTGCTTGGATTTGGCGTCAATTGCCTCGCTACATGTGCGTAGCGTCCGAGCGATGCCGCGACTATCAGCAAGACAGCCATGGTTATAAGAAAGATCTTGCTGGTCAGCGCTCTACGAAACACGCCTGGCTTCCCGCCTCGGGCCACGTTGGTCTTCCCTGGTCAGATGTTATGTGAGTTATTGCATAGCATAATTGGCGAGTCGTATCGTACACCCATAGATCATTCTACGATGACCTGCCGCCTGCTCGCCTGACGTGCGGCCCCACTTTCTGATTTCTCAAGGCGTCATCGACTTCTGGCAACAGGGCAATGACCTTATCAACGAGCAAGCCGTAATCTTCTTCGATGGCTTCTCGCTTAGACCACCATGGCCGACGAACAGAAAACGGTCTGAAGAATCGTCGACGCTCGCACAATACAAAGTACTTATCCAGCCATGTCACGAGGACTTCCGGTGCCTCGACATGACACACAATGCCTGTAATACCTCCCGAAGGGACCACACCGAAGTTCATGCGGGTCGCAACGCGTCTGCGCGTGATCAGCTCAACCTCGATCTGCTCGAACCCATGATCAGTTTTCCTTCGAAGCAACCCAAAAGGGAAGCTGGCAGCCAGGGCACGGTCAACCGAATCATCTTCCGATTTCGATAGCGCAGCCACTTCGAAGCCGCGGTTTAAAAGTTCCGGGATCAATTTTTTGCGAATGGCGTCAACAAGCCAACGTCGCTCCTTTTTCATATCAGCGCTACCAAGTCGGGCCGGAGCATCATTGCCAAATCAGATCTGAAAACCCGCCTCGCACGAACTCCGCACGCCAGATTTCGCTTAAGCCGTCCTTAAAGGCAATCGATGCCACACACCCATTTATCTCATCCCCCTTGAACACCTCGATCGAGTGCATCTTTAAGTCAAGGATGAATGCCGAGTACTCGGAGTATTTGTTTGCGCCAATTTCCTTAAATATCGCAAACTTACGAATGAAAGAGCCTGTATCGCCTGAGATCAGTTCATACATCCGCTCAGCGCATTTCCTGTCCATCTCCGGCATCTTTTCGGGGTAGCTGAATGTAATCAGCCCATCTGTTCCAAGATCGATCCTTTTGACAGTCATGCCTGGTTCGTCAGAATCATGCATGGCAGACGAGCCGACCTCGGCCGTCTCCAAGGAGACATGCTTTCGATGCCTGACATAGGCGAGCCAGTCAATTGCAGCGCCGGAAGCAAAATACACGCCTGCCACAGAACCGATGATGCACATGAGTTTGTAGTGAAATGCCCCGAAAGCCGTAGCTGCCGCCAAAAAAATAACGGTATAGATACCCTTGTATAGAGCACCATCTTGAGCCTGTCTCATATAAATGAGGCGCTGTGTTTTAGTTGTCGTCGACTTAACAGGCATGATTATTGGCGTCCACGCTCTAATGCTTCCGCGATCATTCCAACCTGGACTGGAACCGAGCCATACAATCCAGACATACCTAACTCCATGGGCGTCAGCACATACCGCTCAATATTATCGATTGCGGCGGCATAGATTTCCCATATCATGGCAGGTTTCTCGCCAAAGACTGACACGTGAAGATACGCCTCATTTCTGTCGCCACCCTCGCATTGGTTGCGGGTTGCAGTACAAACACCATCGATTTCTCGATCGACAATCCCACCGACGCAACGCTCAAACTGCAAATCGACGGCTCTGCCTACGACATTCCTGCGCATCAGGCCAAGGACGTCTCGCTCAAGGCTGGCGAGCATATTATGGATGCGCCGGCCACAGGAAAGATCAAGTTCATTGTCTATGCGGGCCGCAAGGGCGGGCTGATCAATCCGAGCTTGAGCGATTATGTGATCGTCAGCGAGTCTTACGTCACCGACGCATCGAAATTGAAGAACTTCGCTCCCGCGGGCGGCGGTCCTTTTGAACTGGATGGCGTGAAGTTCAACGGACCTTTCGAGTTGACCGATGGACTGTTTATCGATAACGCTTGGCGTTTCGGCGTGCGCGAGCCGTTTCCCGATTCGCTGGAAGGCTATGACGCCGGTAACGGCGGCAATATCTTCCGCAAGATATTTACTGCTCCCGACTTCGTGGCCTATTACGAGAAGCGATCGGGGCAGCAGGACTTCTTCGAAAAGAACAGATTGCACAAGCCCGCTCCGCCGAAGCCGGTGACGACAGCTGCGCCCCTGCCCGCCTTCGCCGATACGAAAACGCAAGAAGCTTCACTCAAGCTGCGCCAGCTGTACCAGGATTACCTGCACGCCACGAACCCGGTCGAGCAGAAGCGACTGCAGGACGAGTACAACAAGCTGATCATCGATTTTACGATGGCTACCACATCGCTCGCCGCCTCCCGCCCGGTCGAGGAAAACGTCAAACAGAACGAATTTGTCGAACGCATTGGTGCGGCCATGGGGAAATCGGCACAGGTTGAAAACTGATGGCTCATGGGGCTGCGACATAAGGGACGAAGCTTGGCGTAGGCTCGCGTCATAGCGGTGTAATGGGACCGCCCGTCACGCGGCGTTATCGTTGCATGCGGAAAATGTTCGCGGTAGCGTCACATAGTCCCTCATTTTGCTTCAGGAGATCTTATGAAACTCGGCATGATCGGCCTCGGCCGCATGGGTTCCAATATGGCTCAGCGCATCGCTCTCGGCGGGCATCAGGTGGTGGGTTTCGACCCTAATCCGCAGGCGCGCAAGGAGCTGGAAGCCAAGGGCGCGGCATCCGCCGATTCGCTGGCCGCGCTGGTAGCGGCCCTGCCCGCTCCGCGCACGCTGTGGCTGATGGTGCCTGCGGGGGATATCACCGACAACACCCTCAAAGACCTTCTATCGCTGTTGGCTGCCGGCGACACGGTTATCGATGGCGGCAATTCGAACTACAAGGACACGATGCGCCGGGCGCAGATATTTGCCGAAAAACAGATGGACTATATCGACTGCGGCACCAGCGGCGGCATATGGGGCCTGACCGAAGGCTATAGCCTGATGATTGGTGGCGAGAAGGCGGCTGTCGAGCGTGCGCGGCCGCTGTTCGAGGCGCTCGCACCCGCCAAGGATCAGGGCTGGGGACATGTGGGTCCGGTGGGGTCCGGCCACTTCACCAAGATGATTCACAACGGCATCGAGTACGGCATGATGCAGGCTTACGCCGAAGGCTTTTCCATTCTCAAGCATAAGAGCGAGTTTGCGCTCGATCTGCATCAAGTGGCCGAGATATGGCGCACCGGCAGCGTGGTGCGCTCGTGGCTGCTGGATCTGACCGCCGATGCGCTTGGGAAGAACCCGAACATGAGCGGCATTGCGCCTTATGTAGTCGATTCGGGCGAGGGGCGATGGACCGTGGATGAGGCGATTGCGCTCAATGTACCTGCACCGATAATTACGCAATCGTTGATCGAACGGCTGCGGTCACGCGACGACGATTCGTTTACCGACAAGTTGTTGTCGGCGATGCGTAACGAGTTTGGTGGGCATGCGATAAAGAGTGAGTGATCTGTGTTGCCCGTAATCTGGGGCCTTGCGCTTTGACGTATTGAAGACGCTGGGCCCTGGCCTTCGCCGGGGCGACGGAGAACGTTGAGGTTGTTTCAGATATGGCGTTCCGCAAGCCGTCTTGTCGCGCGAAAGTGAAACAGGACGGCAAGCAGGGGGATGGCGACTGAAAGTGCGTATTGGCTTCGCGACACGCCGACGCCGAATGGAAACCAGATTCCGGGCACGCCGATCGTATTGATCTCCTCGGCGAACATCGCGACACCGGTGGTGAGCATGGTTATCAACGCAAGCGTGCGCCCGCGTCCATGCCTGACGATATGCCATGCCACCCAGACAAACAGCGCAAGCAGCGCCAGGCGGCTGGCCACCCGGACGATCTCAACGTGCTGTCCGACAAGGGCCGCGATCGCCGCAAGTGCGGCAAGAGCCAGCGCGAAACGATCGATCCGACGATCGGGCGGAGACACCCAGCTGTTCCAGGCGATAACCCAGGTGCCGAGAGTAAGCGGCCCGAGCACGACCAATCTGACGACATCGTATGTTTTCAGGCTTTCGATCTCCGTCCAGGCAGATACCGCCTGATTGAAGCGAAGCAAAGCGATGGAGACCAGGGCCAGGGCAACCCTGGTCCAAAATCGATCCGGCGGACTAATACGTCGCAGCGACAAGGCGTACAAAGCCAGGGCCAACAGGAACACCGGCTCGATCACCTCGACGACATAGCCCCAGAAGGTCTGCCACCACTGCGCGAGCAGGCGTGCATGGCCCGCATTCGATTCGGCCAGAATCGGAGCAACGTGCACCCCGCCGGCTTCGCTCGCATTGACGTTACTTTGCTGCAGGTAGACGTGAATGGCGACAACCGCATCGCCGGAAGATGCGGATTCGGGCAACTTATAAAGAACGGGATGCGTTGAAAACGCACGTGGAGGATCGGCGCTGAAATCGCCAACCCCACCGATCTTTTTCCCGTTCCAGAAAATCTCATACGCGTCATCGACAAGCGTGGGACCAATCAGTACCGGCTGCATTCCTTCCGGCACGCTCCAGTGGAGACGCATCCGGTACCAGGCATGCCCCCATCGACCGGTGTGTCCGCGTGCCGTCCAGCCGGGGACATAGTTTGACAAACCGACATCGCCATCATGGGCACCGGCCAATGGGGTCAAATCGATCCGTTCCCAGCTACGGTCGTCAAACTGTGGCATTGCCCGTTGCGGATCGTTGCCAAAACTGAATTGCCATGGACCGGTCAGGGGTACTTCTGCTGACGCCAACCTTACATCGGAGGCCGCTTGCGCCGATGGCGGCCAGTGCAGGACAAGCGCCAATCCAAGCAGCCCGAGGAATGCGCTCGCTAACTTCATATGCATGGCCCATCGCAGCAGAAGCTGGGGTTATATCGACGTTCCAACGGGCACGCAAGATGCTACGACGCCCTGCTATTGAGCCGTCGCCATGGGGATTCTCTAAGATAGGAGGACCATGCGTGCATTCGACTAGAACTCCCAACCATGCGCTGCCTACTGATCGAGGACGACATTCCTACCGCCGAACTGATTCGGGAGGGCTTGCACGAGGCCGGCCATCAGGTCGAGCTGTGCCATGACGGCCATGACGGGCTCGCGCGCGTCAGCGACGAGCTGTGGGACCTGGTCGTGCTGGACCGTATGCTGCCCGGCGGCCTGGACGGTCTCGATATTCTCGCGTCGATGCGCTTGCGCGAAGATCGCACGCCGGTATTGGTACTGAGCGCCTTGAGCAGCCTCGACGAACGCGTCCGCGGATTGCGCAGCGGCGGCGACGATTACCTCACCAAACCCTTCGCGCTGGACGAACTACTCGCGCGTATCGAGGCGCTGGCGCGGCGTGCCGGTCAGCGCGCCGAGCCCGAGCAGCTTGACGTGGGCGACCTCACCCTGGAGCCACGCACGCGACGGGTGTTTCGAGACGGTCGCCCGATACTGCTGCAACCGCGCGAATATCAGCTACTCGAATACCTGATACGCCATCGGGACGAGGTGGTCACGCGCAAAATGCTGCTGACAGCGGTCTGGGGCTATCACTTCGATCCGGAAACCAATGTGATCGACGTGCAGATGAGCCGCCTGCGCAACAAGATCGACAAGGACGGTGTGCCGCCATTGATCCGCACCGTCCGCGGTGTGGGCTTCACCATCGGCGCGCCCGCGCAGGATGGCGACGATGTCGACGGCTAGCTTCCGCCATTCGGTGGTGTTCCGGATGGCGGCAGGCTACGGCCTGTTGCTGCTGTTGTCGGTGGCGGCGATCTCCGCGGTGTTCTATGTCGCCACGGCGGGGTTGCTTCGCCGCAATATCGACGAGCAGCTGCGCAGCACGTCACGCCATCTATTGCAGGTGAAGCAGCAGGATGCCGACGCGCTGGTGCGTGAAATCCACGGCCTGCTTACCGACAACCAGGACAGCGATACCGAGATCTATCTGTTACTGGACGGCAGCGGCCGCAAGCTGATCGGCAACCTCACCGCGTGGCCATCGGCCGCGATCGCCACCGATGGCTTGCGTCAGCTCGACGTCGAGCGTCTGGGACGCTACTCGGCAAGCCGCTTGCTCGCGCATCGCTTCGCCGACGGCAGCGTGCTGCTGGTGGGGCGCGACATGCGCGACGTGTTCGAGCTGGAGCACATGATCCTGGTCGCGCTAAGTCTGGGCGGTGTGTTGGCCGTGTTGCTGGCCGGCGGTGGCGCGATGCTGTTCCGTTCGCAACTGCAGCGTCAGCTCAAGGCCATCCATCGCACCACCACCGAGATCGCTGCCGGGCGCCTGGATCGCCGTGTCGCTATGGGACGTTCACGTGACGAGTTTGCGGTGGTGGCGCACGACATCAATGACATGCTCGATGAGATCGAGCGACTGATGGATACCTCGCGCAATGTCTCCAATGCGATTGCGCACGATCTGCGTACACCGCTGGGCCGGGTGCGTGGCGCATTGGAACAGGCCCTGCGCTCGCCGCAGCGCGATGAGCGCCTGCCGGACGGTGCGCAGTACGCCATCGACGAAATCGACAGCCTGATCGCTGTGCTCGACAAGCTGCTGCAGATCGCCGAGGCCGAATCGGGTGTGCGCCGCGGGAGCTTCGAGCCGCTCACCTTGCGCAACCTGGTCGAGGACATGGTGGAACTCTACCAACCCGCCGCCGAATCGGTAGCGATCAGACTGGACGGCGTCGTGGATGGCGAGCCATCGGTATTGGCCGACCGCCATTTGTTGGCGGGCGTACTGGCCAACCTGTTGGACAATGCCCTCAAATACGCAGGCAAAGATGCGAACATCACCGTGCATGCCGCTCGACATGGCGAACAGGTACGGATCAGCGTGCAAGACACCGGCCCCGGCATTCCCGAGCCAGCGCTTGCTCGTGCCACCGAGCGGTTTTTTCGCGTCGACACCAGTCGCCATCAGCGCGGCAATGGACTGGGCCTGAGCATCGTGGCTGCGGTCGTGGCGTTGCACCGCGGGCAGCTCACGCTGACCAATACCGCACCCGGCCTCAACGTCACCATCACCCTGCCCGCCACGCCCCTTTCCAAACCGTAACTGTTGCCGCCGCGGGTGCAAGGCTAGAGTTCCGACATGTCTTCGGCGCGTCCCCTGCGTCGCTCAACATGGCAACAGATACATGAAGAAGCATCAAGGACGGCTGGCAGCGGTCGGTTACGTGTTGGCAGCCGCCATCCTGATACTGGCCGAGCATGCAGTGACCGACAAGGTAAAGGCCGCGCCCCACCCCAGCGCTCCTGCAGATACCCAGACCGTCGCTATCAACGCCGAACAGGCCAAACAGGTTCGCCTGGCCGACGTCACTCAGCGCGACTTTGCCCCACATGTCGATGCCGTGGGCTATGTGGATTTCAACCAGGACCAACTGGCCCAGGTGAGTTCGCCCTATGCCGGCCGCGTGCGCGATGTATTTGCCAAGGCCGGTGACACGGTAAGTCGCGGCCAGGCTCTGTTCTCTCTGGATAGTCCCGACCTGACCCAGGCCGAAGCCTCGCTGGTGAGTGCTGCCGCCGCGCGCGCGCAAACCACGGCGGCCCTTGAACGAGCCAGAAGCATGGCGCAGGTACAGGCCAACGCGCCGCGCGACCTCGAGCAGGCGGTAGCCGATCAGCAGACTGCTGAAGGCAACTATCAGGCGGCTCGCCGTGCGCTACGTATTTTCAGCAAAAGCGATGCACAGATCGATCGCATCGCGGCCACACGACGCGTCGATGGCGAGTTGCGCATCGACAGTCCGGTCGCCGGCCAGGTGACTTCGCGCAACGTCGCTCCCGGTGACCTCGTGCAACCGGGCAATGGCCCTGCGCCCTTCGGCGTGGGGGACTCGAACAGCTTGTGGCTGGTCGCGAACGTGGTCGAGGCCGACGCATCCCAGGTGCATGTTGGCGAGCCGTTGTTCGCCTCGTTACCTGCATTGCCGGGACAACCTATCGAAGCGCAGGTGGATTATGTCGGCAGCAGTTCGGACGCGGCGACGCACCGTGTGACGCTACGCGCCGTGCTGCATTCGCCACCGGCTGGCCTGCGTCCGCAGATGCTAGCCAACTACAGCATCGTCACGGGGGCGCCAACGCGTCACGATGCCCTGCCCGCGGATGCGGTCGTGCGCGAAGGCAATGGCTCGATGGTGATATTCACCACCTCCGATGGCCTGCATTTCACTCGCCATCCGGTGCAGTTGGGTACGCCGCAAGACGGCTATTACCCGGTGCTGTCCGAACTGCAGCCCCACCTCCGCATCGCCACCGAAGGCGCGCTGTTCCTCAGCAACGCGCTGGCGCTGCAGGCGCAGTGAGCCCGCCCGCACTATTCTTCCATCGCAGGGATTGATCCGTGTTCAAAGGCCTCGTCGCGTTCGCGCTGACCCGTCGCGCCATCGTGCTGATGACGCTTGGCGCATTCGTCATCGCCGGACTGGCTGCGTACGCCAGGCTCAATATCGAGGCTTATCCCAATCCCGCGCCGGTGATCCTGGAGATCACCGCGCAGGCTCCCGGCCTTTCCGCTGAGGAAATGGAACGCAGCTATACGCGTCCGATGGAAGTGGGCCTCGCTACCACGCCCGGCGTGGAGAGCATTCGATCCACGTCGTTCTATGGCCTGTCGTTCGTGCGCGTTACGTTCAAGTACGGCACCGATTATTACTTCGACTACACCCAGGCTGCGTTATCGCTGCAGCAGAACGTCAGCCTGCCTAACAACGTGCAACCGCAGATCCAGGCATCCAGCCTGGTGGGCGAGGTCTTCCGCTACCAATTGGTGGGCCCGCCATCGATGAGCCTCACCGAGCTGCGCACGCTGCAGGACTGGATGGTGACGCGTCGTCTGCTGTCGGTGCACGGCATCGCGCAGGTAGTGACCTGGGGCGGCACTACCAAGGAGTACGACGTCGAGGCCGACCTCACTAAACTGCAGGGGTACGGCATCACCCTGCCTCAGCTGGTAGCTGCCATCGGTAACGCCAACAGCAATGTGGGCGGCCGTACGATCAACATCGGCCAGCAGTCGGTGAATATCCGCGGGATCGGGCTGATCAAGGACGTCGGCGACATCGGCAATATCGTGCTCAACCAGTCCAATGGCACGCCGGTGCTGGTGAAAGACATCGCGAAGGTAAGCATCGGTGCGGTGCCGCGCCTGGGTCGCGCCGGCCGCGACCAGCAGGATGACGTGGTTACCGGCATCGTGGTGATGAACCGCACGCTCCAGACCAACGAGGTGGTCGCCGCCGTCAAGGATGAAGTGGCCACGCTCAACAGCGACGGCACCCTGCCGCCTGGCGTAAAGCTGGTACCGATCTACGACCGCTCCACCCTGGTCTCGGTCACCACGCATACGGTGTTGCACAACCTGATCTTCGGCTGCCTGCTGGTATTCCTGATCCAGTGGATTTTTCTCGGCGACCTGCGCAGTGCGATCATCGTCAGCGCCAATATCCCGGTGGCGCTGTTCTTCAGCATCATCATCCTGGTGTTGATGGGGGATTCGGCCAATCTTCTATCCCTGGGCGCAGTCGACTTCGGCATCATCGTCGACTCGGCGGTGATCCTGATCGAGAACATCTTTCGCAACTTCCAGAAGAGCGCCGCGGAACGCCAGGATCTGCTGCACGAGGCCGTGCAGAGCGAGCTTGGCACCTATATGCGCGAGGACACCGGCCACGCCTGGACCGAGCGTCTTCGCTTGCTGTACATAAGTGCCATGCAGGTGGATCGCGCGGTGCTGTTTTCCTCGGCGATCACGGTCGCCGCCTTTATTCCGCTGTTCACCATGCAAGGCGTGGAAGGCCAGATCTTCAATCCGATGGCGCGAACGTACGCCTACGCGTTGTCTGGTGCGCTGATTGCCACCTTTACCATCTCGCCAGTGCTGGCCTCCTTGCTGTTGCCCAAGCATGTCGAGGAGACGGAGACGCTGTTCGTACGCGCGATCCGTCGCGTGTACACGCCGGTGCTGCACTGGGCACTCGTACGCCGCCGCACCACCGTGGCATTCGGCGTGGGTTTCCTATTGGTCGCCGGTCTGCTGCTGACGCGCGTAGGCACGGAATTCCTGCCTGCGCTGGAAGAAGGCAACCTGTGGATTCGCGCCTCGATGCCAACCACCATCTCGCTGGAAGCAGGCGAGGACAAGGTGAGCCAGATGCGCCGGATTTTGCTGCGCCATCCGGAGGTCGTCACGGTGGTATCGCAGCACGGCCGTCCCGATGACGGCAGCGATGCCTCGGGCTTCTACAACGTGGAGTTGTTCGTTCCGCTGAAACCGCAGGACGAATGGCCCAGCGGCCATACCAAGCCCGGGCTGGTGGCGCAGCTGCAGCAGGAGTTCGGTGACGCCTTCCCCGGCGTTGAATTCAACTACTCGCAGTACATCCAGGACAACATCGAGGAAGGCCTGTCCGGCGTAAAGGGCGCGAACTCGGTCAAGGTCGTCGGTCCGGAGTTACCGGAACTCGAACGACTGGCCGACCAGGTGATGCATGAGATGCGCAAGGTCCGCGGCGTGCAGGACCTTGGCGTATTCCACGTGCTTGGTCAGCCCAATCTCAATATCACGGTGGACCGGGCCAAAGCAGCCCGCTACGGCCTCAACGCGGGCGACATCAACACCGTGGTGCAGGCGGCCGCCGGAGGCACCGAAGCCACTACCGTGCAGGAGGGCGAACGCCAGTTCTCGCTGGTGGTACGCCTGGCGCCGCAGTTCCGCTCCAGCGTGGAGGCGATCGGCAATATCCAGGTGAGCTACCCCCTGCCCAATGGCGGCAACGGCTATGTGCCATTACGTGATGTGGCGGATATCTCGCTGGATACCGGTGCGTCCTACATCTACCACGAGCGTAACGAGCGCTTCGTGCCGGTGAAGTTCAGCGTGCGCGGCCGCGATCTGGGAAGCACCGTGGCCGAGGCGCAGAAACGCATCGCCGAGCATGTGATCCTGCCCAGCGGCTATCACCTGGCATGGTCCGGCGAGTTCGAAGATCTGCAACAGGCCAAGCAACGCCTGGCCATCGTGCTGCCGATTGCGATGGGCTTGATCCTCGCCTTGCTGTTTGCGCTGTTCAACTCGCTGCGCGACAGCCTGCTGACACTGGCGGCCATTCCGTTCTCCATCGCCGGCGGCATCATTGCGCTCTACCTTTCCGGGCTGGATCTGAGCGTATCGGCGGCGATCGGCTTCGTGTCGCTATTTGGCGTGTCGGTGATGAACGGCATCCTGGTCATCACGTATTTCAACCATCTGATCCTGGGTGGGCATACGCCGCTGGACGCCATGACCCAGGCCGCCGAACAGCGCATGCGCCCGATGCTGATGACGGCGCTGTCCGCCTGCATTGGCCTGCTGCCTGCAGCTCTATCCTCGGGCATCGGCAGCCAGGTGCAACGCCCGCTGGCGACGGTAGTCGTTGGCGGCATGTTGATTGGACCGGTGATGCTGCTGGTGGTGGCGCCCGCGCTGCAGGTGCTGGTGGTGGAATGGTCGAACAAGCGCAAGCAACGACGCGCCAGTGGAGGTACGCCATGAAGCGCTCACTGGTTTCCCGTTTGCGCCTGGCGTGGGTGACGACACTCCTCGCTAGTTGTGCCGGGTGCGCCGTTGGCCCCGACTATCAACGTCCCGCCATGCCCTCGCCGACGCAATTCACCCGCACGCCGATGGCCACCATCGCAGGCGGCGATGCGTCCAGACCTCAGCAGCTCGTCGCGGGCCAGATCATTGCGTCGACCTGGTGGCAGGTGTTCGGTTCCGATGCGCTGAACGAACGAATACAGCGTGCGCTCGCCCGCAACCCGAACATCGACGCCGCCACCGCGGCACTGCGCCAGGCGCAGGAGAATATCGCAGCCCAACGTGCCAGCTTCTTCCCCTCGGCACAGGTGAGCTATGCACCAGCACGCCAACGTGACGCGGTGGGCACGCTCTCGCCCACGCTGACGTCCAATGCAACGTACTACACGCTGCACACCGCGCAGTTGACTATCGGCTATGCGCCGGACGTCTTTGGGCTCAATCGCCGCGCGGTGGAATCGCTGCAGGCCCAGGCCGATAACCAACGTTTCCAGCTCGAGGCGGCGCGGCTGAGCCTGGCGTCCAATGTGGCGAACGCCGCGATCCAGGAGGCGTCGCTGCGCGCGCAGATCGAAGCCACCGAGGCGGTGATCGCCGCACAGACGCGTGCGCTGGCGATCCTGCACGACCAGTCCCGACTCGGCTATGCTTCGGCGCTCGACGTTGCAGCCCAGGAAAGCGCACTGGCCCAGGCCAGGCAGGCTTTGCCGGGGCTGCAGAAGCAACTGGAACAGAATCGCGACCTGCTGGCGGTATTGTGCGGCGACACACCGGACCAAGCGGGCGCGCCGCAGTTCGATCTGGATCACTTCACGCTGCCGGCGACGCTGCCGCTCAGCCTGCCTTCGCAATTGGTGGAGCAGCGTCCGGACGTGCGTGCGGCTGAAGAGAACGTCCATTCGGCCAGTGCCCAGGTCGGCGTCGCGCTGGCCAATCGCTTACCGCAGTTCACGCTCTCAGGCGCCTATGGCGGCAGCTCCACCTCGTTCGCTCGCATGTTCAGCGACGACAATGTGTTTTGGGCGCTGGCCGGCAGCGTTACCCAGAGCGTATTCGATTTCGGTGGGCTCCGGCACAAGCAGCGCGCCACCGAAGCGGCATTGCAGCAGTCCGCCGCGCAGTATCGCGGTGTCGTATTGGGTGCCTTCCAGAACGTGGCCGATGTACTGCACGCCATCGACACCGATGCCAGCGCCTATGCCGCGGCCGATGACGCCGAGCGCGCGGCAGCCCATACGCTCGATCTCACGCAAAAACAGCAGCAGATGGGTTACGTCGGTGTGCTTGGCTTGATCAACGCGCAGCAGGCCTATCAGCAGGCGCGCATGGGCCGCATACAGGCGCAGGCCAATCGATTGGCCGATACGGCAGCACTGTTTCAAGCACTGGGCGGCGGCTGGTGGAACAAGGGTGATACACCTTTGCCTGCAACAGGCGCGCCCCTGGCAACCTCCTCTTCGGTGAGTAAATAAGATGTTGCGCCGACTAGCTGCCGTCATGTTCATCGTGCTGAGCGGGTGCACCGATACCCGTCCCGTCGTCGAGCCTGTCTCAAGCTTCGACGTTCAAGCGTTGGGTCAAGGCATGGCCACTGGCGCGTCGACCATCAGCGGCCAAGCCTCATGGGTCACCGAAAAAGGCATCAAGCATGACGCGGCGAATGAAACGGTCACCTTGTTGCCAAGCACACCTTATGTCGCAGAGTGCGCACGCATCGTGCTGGACGCGACATCGCATTGTGCGGATAGGCTCAAGCCATATTTGCGATCGACCAGGACCGATGTTGAGGGTCACTTTGTTTTCGGGGGCTTACCTCCAGGGACGTATTTTTTAACGACCCGTGTTTGCTGGGCCGGTGGGCGCAGGAGGCTGCGCCCTTGCCAGGCTGTTCAGGGCGAAGCTGTGATACAGCGTGACGGGCAAACCGTAGAGTTCTCCTTATAGGGCCTTGGTTTTTGTAGGAGCAACTTCAGGGAGCCTCGAATAACCTCAGTCTTCATCGTCGCCCCGGCAAACGCCGGGGCCCAGCGTCTTTGACACGTTGAAGCACAAGCCACTGGATCCCGGCCTTCGCCGGGATGACGATAGGAAAATTTGAGGTTATTCGAGGCTCCCTGAAGTCGCTCCTACAAGCCAGGACGTCTGATTTCTTCCCGACTCGGACGGACAAAGGTTTTTAGAGGTTGTCTCCAGCAGTTACATTTCCATGGTAGGCCTTCGCTCGCCGCAACCGTCTCACTAAAGGCAGACCAGGCCAGTAGCGTGCAAAGCGCTGTTGGCCCAGAGACGTCATGCGATGTCAAACAGGGGAAGGTTCGCTTGGAACTTGCGTTCTTTGACGATGTTGGCTGCCGTTCGGACAGGCTCCCTGCGCCGTCCGTCGACACCCGCATCCGTGCTATCGGCGACCTGCCAAGGCCCTGCCCTTGTCGTGCCGGCGGTCACCACCTCCCGCGTCGATCGTTTCGTCTATCTGCGCCACCACCCTCGGAGAAAATCGCTTCCGGCCACCCTGCGGCGGGAAGCGAGATTCTTTCCATCACCTTGCTGGAGAATTCGCATGACAAGAGGACACCTGAGTCTGTACGCGTGTATCGTCGCGGCTATCGCGGCCCTGCCCGTGGCAGCCTTTGCGCAGACGGCAACGACCGACGACGCCATGCTTGCCGGCCTCAACACGGCCGAAGCGCCGCGTGTGACGCAGACAGTCAACAACAATGCCGTGTCGCCCATCCAGAACACGCATTTGTCCGCGGTCAATGCGATGACCTCGCAAGGCGCGGTGACCGATTCGACGCCCCTGAACCACATGCAGCTGGTACTGCGCCCCAGTGATCGCCGCCGCGTCGCGCTGGAAACGCTCATTGCCGCGCAGCACGACCCTCATTCGCCGTTCTTTCACCACTGGCTGACGCCGCGACAGTACGGCAAGTATTTTGGCGCGCTCGACACCGATGTCGCTGCCACTGTTGCCTGGTTGAAAGCCAATGGCTTTACCGTCAACGGTACTTACGCGAACAACACCCAGATCGACTTCAGCGGCAACGCCGGCCAGGTGAAGAGCGCGTTCCATACGCAACTCAATCACTACATCGACTTCAACAAGGAAAGCCATATCGCCAACGCTGGCGATATCAGCGTGCCGTCGGCACTGCAGGCCGTGGTGGCAGGCGTGGCTGGCTTGACCGATTTCCATCCGAAGGCCATGCATGTGCCGACCAAGGTGGCACAGTTCGATCCGGCAACGCAGCGCTTCAAGATTCAAGCCGATAACGCCAGCAGCCACGCATCCACGGCCGCCAAGCCTGCGGTGAAAACCGACGCGATCACCTTTACCAACGGCGCACGCGGCCTGGTGCCCTACGATCTGGCCAAGATGTACGGCGCCGATACACTGCACGCGCAAGGTATCACCGGAAAGAACGTCACTATCGCGGTGGTCGAGGATAACTCGATGGTGCCCGCCGACTGGACCAATTTCGTCAGTCAGTTCAGCCTCGGTGGTTACGGCGGCAGCTTCTCGCAGATCCAGCCGCAAGCGACCGGCTTCACCAATTGCATCGATCCGACTATTGCTCACCCGGGCGAAGACGACGGCGAAACCCTGCTCGACGCCGAATGGTCCACGGCCATGGCACCCGGTGCACATATCGTCGTTGCTAGCTGCGATGACTCCAACAGCAATAACTTCTTCGGCGGCGTAACCACTGCAGCCACCAACCTGGTCAATGGCAACGACCGGCCCAACATCATCAGCGCAAGCTATGGTTTTGGCGAGACCAATGTCGATGCCGCGAGCAAGGTCGCGATCGATCTGCTCTGGGCGCAGGCCGATGCGGAAGGCATTTCGGTGTTTGTGTCCACCGGTGATTCGGGCTCCAACCCGAGCTTCAACGCGGGGTCCATTTTCAATCTGCCGATCAATGGCGAAGGCATCAGTGCCAACGCCCTTGCTACCTCGCCGAATGTCACCGCCGTTGGCGGCACCGACACCGCCGATGTGCTCGACGGTACCAGCAGCAAGTACTTCAGCACGAAGTTGAACTCGGCCTATGGCTCGGTACTTTCCTATATTCCGGAAATCCCCTGGAACCAGTCCTGCGCCAACCCGGTGGCGGCACAGGCCAACGGCTTCAAGAGCCCGCTCGATTTCTGCAAGGCTGTACTCGCGACCGACCCCAATGGACTGACGCTGACCTCCGAAAGCGGCAGCGGCGGCCCGTCTTCGGTCGATCGCAAGCCGTTCTGGCAGCGGCTGGTGCGTGGCGCGGCCAACGACAATTCGCGCGATCTGCCGGACGTGTCGCTGTTTGCCGGCTCCTATGGCGGAGACACCTGGGTGATCGTGTGTAACGCCGCCTTCCCCTGCAATCCTGGCTTTACCGGCTCCATCTCGATCAGCGGCGGTACGTCGCTGGCCTCGCCGATGTTTGCCGGCATTCAGGCGCTGGTGGACCAGGGCCTGAGCCGCCATGGCCAGATCGAGAATCAGGGCAATGCCGCACCGACGCTATATGCGCTGGCTTCCGAAGAGTATGGCCTGCCGTTCGGTTATTCGCCGAGCAGCCTGGATGCGTGCAACTCGGACAACGGCGCCAAGGGCACCGGACATTGCGTGTTCCATAACGTGACGCGCGGCGGCATCTCTACCCAGTGCATCCAGCAGTTGCCGGACACGGTGACGCCGGACTGCTATTTCTACGCCACCATTACCGACTACGAGCTCGACGTGGAAGGCTTCCTGGTTCCGGCCGGTTCCGTCCAGCTCGGCCTGACCTCGACCAGCACGTCACGCTATGCCCCGGCGTACCAGGCGCAGCGTGGCTGGAGCTTTGCTGCCGGCCTGGGTTCGGTCAATGCCGGCAACCTGCTCTCTGCTTGGAAGTCGTTCAATCGTTCGTGGTGGTGAGTGAGCCAGTGAAACTCGATTGATCTCGGTTTCTCCTATCGTCGTCCCGGCGCAGGCCGGGACTCAGTGGCATAGGTTTTCGCGTTAGCGCCGATTCTTGGCGACCCTTGCGACAACCGGCTGCAAAGCCACTGGATCCCGGCCTGCGCCGGGATGACGGGTAGGAGGGGTCTTGGACGTAGATTCAGTTCAGCGCTCTTCCTGTGCCAAGCGCTTGAATTTGAGCCAGCCGCAAAGCTGCTTCGACTTGAAAAATGGTTGGCTCTACAAGGGGCTGATTTCAACGCCGAGGTCAGATAGGGCGATGTAATGCCACTCTGCGAAGCCGTGCTCCACGAACGCTTCCTTCGCGGCTCGATCCGGCACCACGATCGTTACTTCTTTTGGGGAAATCGATAACGCATCCGTCTTGATGCGCCACTCGCGCTCCCATGTGTAATCAACGTTGTGTTTGTCGGAGAGCCAGAACCTCACATGCCTGTACCGCATGTCTTCAGGAAGTTTGGCGTAATCAGGATCAGGCCCGTAAATTGCCGGCCGGCCTCCTTGCTTGAATAGCCATTTTTTGTCTACCAGCACGCCATACGGCTGATATTTGAAGCCGCTCGGATCTTTACTAGCCAGAATCTGAGACAGCTTGCCAATAGGTGCTTCGGAGAAGCACACACATATATGCTTCCCCTTGATAAACCCGCTGCCGCCACGCAGCGACTTTTCCTTGAGAATGTTGACAAGATTCTTTGCCGCCTCACCGCGGTGCTTTGCAGGATCCTCGCTACTGCCTTTGCTCAAGTGAACAAGTTTATTTCCGATATCGTCGCGCATTGCTATAAAAATCCAACAAAAGTGAGTGCCAGATCCTGAGCGTGGACGGTTCGCCCTGGATTTGAAGCATGCCCTCTCCCTGGCTTTACTAGAGAGAGGGCCTAGGGGACAGGAAACCCATCCCCCACGAACTGCTCAACAAGAGTCAGAGCTCAAGGCTTATTTCTTTTCCTGCAAGTACTTCACCACTTTGTTGATGATCACCGGCGCAAGCGTGCCGGCCGTATCCGGTGCGGGATCGGGTCCACCGGCCAGGATGAAGCTGAAGTCGGCACCGCCATGCTGCGCATTGCCATGGCAGCCCATGCAGCCGCCCATGTTGTACGCCGAACCCTGGTAGGCCACGTTCTTGAACGGCTTGCCGTCTGCCGTGAAGTCAGTAATGGTGTTGGATAGCGTGCCGCCCTTGTTGCCGGGGAGCTCGGGTGAGTACGGGTAGAACTGGCCGCTGAACACCTGCAGGTCGTAATCCGTCTCGATGGTGCTGTTGGCCTGATAGTACGTAGACGCATCCGGCTTGTCGTACGTCACGCCAGCCGTCGGCTTGTCGATCGGCTTGGCTTGCACGCTGACCAGCTTGTAGTACGCCCACGGCGACTTCGGATCCTTGGGGAAATTTTTCTCCAGGTACGTCTTGATGGCCGCATGAGCTTCCTTGTTGACCGCAATGACTTCATCGGCGATCAAATGCTCGCGTTTCTCCACTTTGATCGTGCCAGTGACCAGGCCAGTATTGGGAACATTGGCGAAATGAAGCTGCGTCTGCGTCTCCCCGAGCTCGCCCTCGGTGAAGATGAAGGACTGCCCGCTATTGGCGGTCGCGTTGACGGACTGTATATCGGGCCTCAGCGGATGCGTTGCACTGCCGGTGTAGTTTCCATCTGCGTCTTCCACCGGCTTGCCGTTCGGGTCCAGGATGTTGTCGGCTTGTTCGAACGTGGCAAAAATAAAGTACGGCGCCGAAGGCGTCTTCTGGATGATATGCAGGCCCACCAGGGCGAGCGTATCGTCGACAGGTGCGATGCCGGTGGGCACGGCCGAATCATTGACGTAATAGCGTACTGTCGTCGTATAGAACCGGCTGGCGTCTTCCTTTGGCCCCAGCTTTCGCCAGGCGGCCTTAACTTCGATCGTGCCGTAAGGGAAGCTCACCAGATCCTTCGCACCGGGCGTGGGATCGGTATGTTTTTTCTGGATCTGCTTGGCCGTGTTGCTCTGGGGAGTGGCCAGGTTGGCCGGCAACCACCAGCCTTTCGGGCAGACGTAGTCAAAGTCCGTGCGATTGGCCTTGGCCATGAACAGGATCTGCGTGCCCAACGGAAGGGCTGCCCCTGTGGCCGCGCCTGCGAAGATGTGATCCAGCCCAATCTGGCTGTTCTCGTCCAGGTTGATCCAGGGCGGCGTGCCTGTCGATGACAACCCGTTCGCATAGTTGTACTGCGGTGCGACATCGTAGTTGCAGGTATAGGTGTTACCGCCCAGGTTCTTGGTCGCGCCTGGTGGCAAGCCCGCTCCTGGAAATATCTCCACCTTGCCGCGGAAGGTGTGCCACACCAGCGGCCCCTTATAACCAGGATCGCCAAACTTCACGTGGGTGTCCGGCGTGTCGCGGGTATTCGCGCCCCCGGTTTGCTTGACCGCGGCCCAGTTCAAGGCGATGAACTCTTGCCAGGCAAAACGTGCGGCATCCGTAAGCGAGGCGTTACCGGCGCCGCCCTTGATATCGCTTGGCACGGTCGAGCTGATTTCGATGGATGAGGGTGTTGGAGCCGGTTTGTCAGCGGCAAAAGCCGAGCCGGTCAAGCAGGAAGCAATAGCGATACTTATCGCGGAAAGCCTGACGCCGAAGCGTGTCTTCATGGTGGATCCCCCTTGAGTTAATGAACATCTTGCGATGGACACGTACATTGCTACGAAGCCCTGGATCGAGCCCCGTATTTACTGCAATGAAAACCCGTCCCTTGAGGTCCGGGCGTAGAGATACCTAGGCTTTATTTATCGGCGATGCCGATATGAAATGAAGCCACTTTTTGCAGATATGGGAGCCAATCCGCATGACGGAATGCTCGGCAAAGCCGCGGCGTGCATAAAACCTCCCGGCAGCCACTGTCGAGTAAGGTCCGATATATATTCAACTGCCCCCAGTTCCATTTTGCAGTGGGCCGAAATCTAGCCAATTAATCAGGCATTTTCAATTGGAAAAATATGCAGGCTTATAAGTGCCGGAAATGCGCAATTATGGACGTATTGCGGCACTTTGGCAGTTATCAAATATGGGCAGCCAATTCATGCAAAACCGTTGACATCCGAACATCCCACGGCCCGGTCAGCAGCCGATATTCCACTCCGCCTGCATGAAGTTCTCGCATATACCATTCGTGCTGCCAACGCCTGAATGCTTTGTCGCGGCGCGTACCGTCCTGCACGAATGGGACATCGGGAGCACATAGAAACACGCGATCGTACGTGCGCCTTGCAAGCATATTCAGATCTTCGGAAACCTCTCCAAAAAGCGCTTGCGAATAGAGCGCGGTGGTCAATGGCGTCGTGTCGCAAAATAGATATTCGGCAGCCGTCGGTGCAAGCGAATCCTCTCGCGCTATTTGGGTCTGGGCGATATGGATCATGTCATCCTTTATCAGGGCGCCCTGCTTTGCCTCCCAAAGCTCGCGGCCATATTCGGCGGCATGAACGGTTTGCAGTCGCGATGCCAGCTGTTGGGCCAACACGGACTTACCCGTGGACTCGCCGCCCAGGAACGCGACACGCCTGACAAAATCCTTGTAGATCCCGGGCGCAAGATGATGGCGCAATCCGTGGACGTCGGCACGTAAGGCCGTTCCTGACACCGGAACAGCATGGCGCTCGGCATCCACCATCACGTGGCGCACTGCTGGCCCGCCGTCAGCCTGCTGTTCCCGCGATAGCACGGCGGCGAATCCCTCGCCATAGGCTTCGCTGGTGAACACGGCATCCACCGTCGTCTCCAGCAGATGTTTCAGCAGCCATGCCACGAACTGTCGATGGGTATCATCGGATGCCGAATTGTCCGGTACCACCGCGACGGGCAAGCTCCGTTGGCGGCACTCGGCAGCCAGGCGTGTGTCATCCAGCACCAGACGCGTTGCCTCGGGATACAGATCGGCGAGCCAGCGCTCCCGCCGTGCCGGTTCGCAGCCTGGCAGCTCGGGCTTGGTGTAACTGAGGATGAGCAGGTGCTCGCATTCATGCTGCGCGCGTTCAAGCAGATACTGATGGCCACGATGCAATGGACAGAACTTGCCTACTATCAGGCCATGGCCGAATGCCTTCATGCGATGGCATCTGCCCTGCGGTACAGCCGCAGCCAGTGACGCCATGCCACCAGCGCATTGACCCAATATGCCGCATACAGTACCGCCGTGACGGTCAGGCCACGTGACGCGTAGAGCGGTACGGCGATCGTGTTGACCAACAACCAGGCCGGCCAGTTTTCGATGCGGCGACGCATCAGCAACAGCTGCGCCAGTACCGAGATCGCCAGCACGGACGAATCGGCGAAGGGTGCATAGGCATCGGTAAAGCGATGCAGCAGCGCGCCATAACCGCACGTAGCCACCACCGCAGCTACCGACAGCCAGAGCAGAACATGTGTCGATGTGCGGCGAATCGCCCCATCGCCCTGCCCGCCCTTGTTCATCCAGCGCCACCAGCCCACCGCGCTGGCAGCGACGAAAAAGATCTGCAGCACCACGTCCGCGTACAGGCGCGCACCCCAAAACAAGACGGCGAACATCGTGCAGCCGACCATGCCCGTCCACCAGGTATGTACGCTGTTACGCCCGGCCAGCAGGATCGACAAGGTGGCCAGCGCATTGGCCGCACCTTCCAGCAACGTCATCGGGTCAATCCTTCCGGCAGATCGGTGGTGTATTGCAATGTCTTGTCTTCGCCGTCCAATAGAGCAACAGCTACCTCGCCGCCATGTAACGCCATGGCGACGCGAGCTGCCGCGTCCTGTGCGTGGCCACGCTCCGCATCGGCCAGTCGCAATGTTACGCGGCCATCGACGGCCTGATGTACCGAGTAACGCGAAAGAGGCAGCGCCGCCAATGCATGGGTCAGGTCGATATTGTTGATCCATGCCCCCGACGCCGTGCGATAGCGCACCGGTTGGCGTCCCTGCAGATGCGTGATCGCCGGCCCGTCCCGGGTAGACAGCAGTGCGCCATGGTCACCCGTGCGATAACGCAACAAAGGCAGGCAGAAGTTGAAGCCGCCGGTCAGCGTGATTTCGCCCGAGACTCCGAGAGGAGTGGGTTGCCCCGATGCGTCCAGTATCTCTACATACATGCCTGGCTGCAGCAGCAAGTGGCCGCCGAGTGTCTCGTCATATACACCCAGCGGGCCGGCTTCATTCATCGAATAAATGTCCAGCACCGGGCATCCGAAACGATCGGCGAGCTGGCTGCGTAGTGAAAGCGAAAGTGCCATCGAGACCGACAGCATCGCGCGTGGGCGGTGTTGCACCGGCAGCCTGAGCAATTCGGTAAACGAGATAGGATCGCCCGCGATAAGTTCTGGCTGCATGGCGTCGATATAGCGTGCGCGATCGCCCGCATCGCGCCAGTCGTCCGGGTGAAGATTGATCTTGGCCAACCCCGACTCGTCCATGCTGGGCGTGACCGAGACGTAGGTGAAGCACTTGCGCTGCATCCCCAGCAGCATCACCCCGACCTCGCCGCGACCGTGACGCAGCTCGATGCCGGCATGCCGCAGCGCTCGCTTGTGGTAAGCCAGATAGCGTCCCGCCACGAGTGGGTGCGACGGCAACACGAGCGGGTGACCCGTGGTACCGGTGGTGCGGAAGTTGATCATGCGATCGAGCGTCACCGAATCAGGGACGAAGCGTGCAATGTCCTCGGCCAGGTCGCCACGATCCACCGTGGCGATATCGTGAAACGGCGGCGGCGCGCCCTTGCCGCGGTAGTACGGCACATCGTCGTATACCCGCGCTACAAAGGCCGCTAGCCATGGCGGCAGCGTGTCCGGCGACCATTCGAACGGTGCCTGCGCGATCTCGCGCTCATACTCGCGCAGCTCCGCCACTTCTTCGGCGAGCACACGGTTGCCGCTGCGATTGCGAAATAGCGGCGCGCTGGGATGCTCGGTCAACTGCCGAAGCATGGCGCGCCCCGCGTCGGTCAAGGTGGGGTAGCGTTCGGCATCGGTGGGCTCCCGGTTCACTCGCGCGACCACTTGTCGGCCGACTCCTCGGCAGCCTTGCGTGCCAGCGCCTCGCGGATAGCACGCGCCCGCTCCTCGGCGGCACGGCTTGCCTCCAACAAGCGGCGACGCTCCACGCCACTGACGCTGGCCAGCCGATCGGACGCCTGGTTGGCGGTTTCACCGGCCGGCAACAATGCCAATCGCGCTAGCGCCGTTCGCGCCAGCTCCTCGCGGCGCTCGGGTTCAAACACGTAACGCGAGGCATCGGCTTCGGCCGCCAGCGCTGGTATCGCATCGGCAAACAACAAAGGCATGGCCGCCAGCTCGGCAGCCGTCTCGCTCCAGCTTTCGTCGGCCAGCAGCCACGCCAACACCGCGGACAGGGTCAGCTGGTTGGCGGTCACGCCTGGAAGATCGCCCGATAGCGTGGCAAGCAACGCCGGCGGCACAGGCTGGCCATGCATCGCGAACATGTCGTTGACGACAGCGGCGACGTGCACGCGCCCTTCTCCGCCGCGACGTGGGGGATCGAGGAAATCGGGCGGGACGTCCACGAGACGACGCAGCAAGGGTTCGAGTGAAGGACCGGTCCGCATACTCATGTTCCGAACTTGGCAAATACCTGGGTGGAGGGGCAATCGCCGCAGACGGCGGCGGGCACCGCACGGCGGCGCTCGGCCAGGCGCGAACGTAGTTGCGCGATATCCTGCACGGTGTGCACGTCATGCGTGGGAAGGCCGTGGACGTCGAGCGTGAAACTGCACGAGGCAATCTGTCCGTGCTCATCAATAAAGATCGTCGGACGGCGCGACTCGCAATTTTCCACCGCCATCGCGCGGCCAGACGCGGTTGCCGCGAATCGGGCCAGGTACGCATCGTTCGCGCACAGGCGTACACCGCGTGCTGCCATGCGGGCTACCAGCGATGGCATCAAGGTGCGCAACTGCGCCACATCCGAAAGATGCAGTGCCTGGGAGGGATAGAACTCCGGACGATCGCGGCCGCCCAGCTGGTTGAAGGTGATCTCATCCACACGCCATTGCGCCAGCCGATCGCACAGTTCGGGGAATGTCGGCAACGTATCGCGCATCAGCACGACATTTGCACGTAACCGCAACGTATCGCTTGCTTCACGCAGCCGCCGCACACCCTCGTCCAACTTCGCCCAGCCATCGCGCCAACCACGCAGTCGCTCGTGCATGCCGCCTGGCGCGTCGACGCTGACCGTCACTTCGTCGAATGCGGCGGCAACGGCTGCCGCCACGCCGCTCCGACACAATGTGGTGCCGTTGGTGGTGACGCTGACGCGCACGCCATGCTGTTCGCGCAACCGTTGCGACAGGTCCAGCACGCCCGGCCAAAGCATCGGCTCACCGCCCAGCCAGCTCAGCAGGACATCGTCGCCGCTGGCCTGTCGGTATGCACCCAGCAGCGTGGCGAAGCGCTCCACTTCGGCGGGGTCCATATGCACGCGATCCATCGGCATGCGACGGTCGTAAGCACAGAAGCCACAAGCGAGATTGCACAGCGTGGTGATGCGCCATAGCACGATCATGCATGCGCCTCTGGCGCCGAGCCGTAATGACGCTGGCTGAAATCGCGTGCAAAGGCCAGCAGCTGCTCCATGTCGCGAACGACATGAATGGCCCAGCCTTCCGAGCGGGCGCGCAGCAGGTCGATGACCCAGGCAGTCTTTCCCGCATCCGCAAGGCGCTCGGGCAGTGGCTGGTAGAGATTCAACGCCATGGTGCCGCCGGCGCGCCCCACGCGTAGCGCGTTCGCGGCAACATTCCAGCCACTGTTGCCGCGTTCGTCGTTGGCGAACATCGTGGTGATGCCATCGTCGGACAGATGCAGGATGTGCACAGCGCGGTCGTGCGGCGTGCGCGCCGCATACGTGTCACGCAGACGATGGATGGGAAACGCGGTGGCTCCGCCGAAGAATCCGGTAAGCACGCGAAGGATCGCGTCCTCCGATCGCACGAAGCCTTCGGTGTGAAGCTCCTGCTGCTTACCGCTCCACAATGTCACCTGCACACGCGAGCCCACGCGCAGCGCAGACAGTGCGATCACGGCACCCGCCAGGGCCAGGTACGAGGTATGTGTCTGTGGATTGGGCATCGAGCCGGAGCTGTCGACATAGAGGTCCAGGTCGACGGGCTCGCTGGCCGGCTCGCGCCCAGGCGCCAGGCCGTAAGTGCGCTGCACGGTGGTCAGGCCAGGAATAACGCGCGGCGACTGCAGCACGGTCTGCATCCAGTCGAGCGCATCGAGCGGATCGCCCAGCTCCCAGGGCTCCAGGCCTTCCATCTGCGGCTCCATCGCTTGCGGTTGTGGCCGGGTGGGAAAGCGGATGAGGTGTGGCAGTGCGCGTTCGCGGTAGTAGCGCACAGCGATATCGTGATCGCTGAGGTTCAGTCCGGCCGCGCGCAGGATCTCGCCGTACTCGAACGGTTCGCGCGCCTGCCCACCGCCGCTTGAACGCTTGATCGTCGAGGCGTCCGCTATCGCCTGGTCTTCGCGCCGCGGCTCGTCGGGCGACGGCTTTTCGCCGGTGATGCGCGGATCGAGCGCCGGATGCAGCACGGACACGAGTTCGTCGTCTTCCATGCGATCCAGCCCCACCGGCTGGCTTCCCTGCCCGGCATGGCGCGTATCCATCAGCACCTTCACGCGAGGATCGCTCACCGATTGCACCAGATAGGGCAACAGCAGCGTCGCGAAACGCGTGGCGCCATCGAGCCAGTCAGCGGCATAAGCGCGAACCACGCGCGCGCCGAGCCACGCATCGCCCTTCATCGCATCGTCATCGACAGGGCCGCCGAGCGTGCCCGATCCCTGCTGCCACAGTTTTTCGTAGATGCCCATGTAAAGCATCCACATCGGGGTCGAACTTGCGCTGTTTTCATGCTCGGCAATGCGGCGATAGATATCGGCCATGCGCAGGCCGCACTGGCGTTGCAGCCTGTCGTTAATCAGCAGGTCGGCGTAGAGGTTGGCGACCATCGGCGCGTGCGCTTCGAGCGTTGGCAGCGCACGGCGGATGCGGGCTACCAGTCGCGCGTGATCCGTCGCCGTCGCCGGCGCCAGCACGTGATGGCCTATTTCGTGCGCGAGTATTTCCAGCGCGTAGTCGCCCAAATCCAGGCGCGCGATTTCTTCAAGGTCGATCACCACGCGCTGGTCGACCAGCCGAATCATGGCGAAGCTACCGGACAGCCCTTCCTTCGAAGCTTCGGCCTGCGTACGACACAGCCGTGGATCCTGCAGCCGCGTAAAGCGGCTCCACGCGGCAAGCGCCGCCGGCCACGCGTCACGCCATGGCGCCAGGACATCGTCGACGGGTAAAGGCTCGCTCACGCGCGCACCGGCAGCACGCGCAGGGTATGTGTCCATGGCGAGAAAAGCGCTGCGCTATCGACACCCATGGCAGCTTTCGCTGCATCGCCTGGCAGGCGAACGGCGATCGCTCGACCCTGCACATTCACGCCCGTAGGTGTTACCGGAACAGCAATGGCGCCCGCATCGGCACTGGCAAACTCCGCCGCTGTTGCGGGCAGAACCACCGCGCCGAATGCGTCGCTGATCACTAGAAAATGGCGTTCTCCGCTCTGCACGAGAAAACCGTCGGTGCAGGCGCGCGCTACCGGCGGCGTGGCGAACGGACCACCGAAGCCAGTGAAGCCTCCGACCGTGCGCCCTTGTGTCTCGATACCATCCACCGGATGCCACCAGCGATCGGCGCGCAGACGGGCCTCCAAATCGGACCATGATTGGTTCGGCGCGCCCATGGCAGCAGCTGCCAGCGCAGGATCGATCGCTGCGGCCTGCTCCAATGCGGACTGTCGCAGGTGCGCCATGCCCGCGCGCCATGCACAGAGCGCGCCGACGCTGCGCAGTTCCTGCAGCTGTCGACAACGCGACGTCAACGCAGCCATATCGGCGATCCACGCGTCGACTCGCACACCGGGCACGCTGCACAGACGTACGACGGCATTGGTCACCGTGCCCAGCGCATCGGCCGGAGATTGCACCAGCAGCGGCGTCATGGGCGATGCCAACTGCTGCCATGCGCGATCCACCCACGGCGAGCGCGCCGCCGGTCCGGCCAGACCCTGTGCCACCAGCCCCAAGCCGATCTCAAAGGCAATCTCGACGACCGCAACCGTTGCCTGTTCGTCTACCTTGCCGATGGCCTGGCACAGCGGATCGAGCGTGCCGGTGACAAAACCGCTGAATGCCGCCATGTCGAGCTGGGGCGCGCGATGGCGGGCTTCGGCCACGCGCTGATTGAACAGCGGGCGTCGCGCGGCCAGCACATTCGCCAGAAGGGGCGACACCATCTCAGCGCGCCTGCTGCCAATGCAGGTAGTTGGTATAGCGCTGATGCAGGTATTTGAGCTTGAGCAGGTCGTCGTAGAGGTGCCCATACAGCTTGCGACCCTTGACGCGCTCCTCGATCAAGCGCTCGATGCGCACGATCCGCGCACGCGTTTCACGTTCGCTCAAGCCGTCCAGGCCGTTGGCGAACTGCTCGGACAACTCACCCACCGGATCGTTGCGGTCAAGGTCGAGGCGATCGTATTCCGCGCTGGAGGCGTCGAACAGCCAGCGCAGCCAGCTGAGCCGGTCGGTACGGTATGCCGCGTTTTCCGGCAAGGCGAAGAACGGCGCATCCAGATCCGGCTGCAACTTGTCGTTGAGCACGAACGGCAGCACCTGCCGAACGTCGTCCAGCGACACGGCGGCATTGCCGCGGAAGTACGCCAGCGCCTTGGCAAAGACCAGCAGTGTCATCAAATTGCGTACCGACAGGCCGTTGAGGGTCTGGCAGCCCAGATCCTTCATGCGGTCGCGGCCGCTGTCTGCGGCCACGACCTGTGCCCAGTCGATGCCGGCCAGGCGCACCGTATCCTTGGTGAGATACTCGAACTGCGCACCGGCCCCTTCCATCAGCTCGAACTGGCTACAGAAGAATTCGATGCGCCGGCGCACGTCGTGCGGCACATCCACCGCACGGATTTCCTCCGCCATGCGATCGGTTTCCGCCTCGGTGAAGATGATGTCGCGCGGCATCACCTCTTCCGGACGAATGTTTTCCTCGATGCGCAACAGCATGTCGTCGAGGAAACGCGGGTTGAACGCGAGCGCCTGAACGACCACATCGATACGGTCGCGCAAGGCCTCGATCACCTGATAGGTGCCGCCGCCGCGATCGTCATTGGCGGTGAGATACCACGCCGATTCCGGGCACTCGTAGACATGGTTGAGGACCTCCGCATAGTTGTCGCCCATGACGGTAAGCAACGCGCTCTGCGTGCGCGTGGGGATGCGGTTGTATTCGTCGATGATCTTCACCCGCATCGACAGCCATTTGCGCCAGGCGATGCGGATATCTCCCATGTCCTGCGCGGCAACCAGATCCGCCGGCAGTGGGTTGCCCAGCAGGTCGGCGATGGTCATCTGCGGATGGCCGTGCTGCATGGCGCGCCGCACCTCGCGCACGGGATAGCCGGCCAGCACGCCCATCAGGATGGCGCTCGCCGTCTTGCCGCGGCCCGGTCCACCCACGATCAGGCACTTTCGCCGTGTGGCGAAGGTCAGCAGCGGCAACAGCACATAGCTGGAGTAGCTCTGCGCGGAAGGCAGCACCAGCTTGCGGTGCGTATCGCCCACCGAAAACGACGCCGAGGGACCGTCGTGGTATTCGATGTCGTAGTGAGGGCTGATGATCGCGTTGTTGACGATCCAGAAATAGGCCTGGCGCAGCTTTTCATCGAGGCGGACGGCGGGCTGCTCGGCATCGGTGGAGAGCTGCACCGGTCCTTCGTACAGCTCGGCCACATCGAACGTTCGTGGCGCCTGCTCGGCGCGGGGATTGGTGGGCGCCCGCGATACCCGCTGAAACAGATTGAAAGGCGACACACGATCCTCCGGTCGATAATCCTTCCCATGATTCTAGAGGGCCGCTGGTTGCAGGGTAAGTGGGAGGCTTAAGGCTGTAACGCGCCAAAGACGCTGGGCCCCGGCCTTCGCCGGGGCGACGATGAAAACTGAGGTTCATTGAGGTGTCGGTCAACCGTGTCGCCTCCAGTCGCAGGAAATACTGTGAGATGCGCGTAACCGTCCTAAAACCCTTTCCTACTCGTCGTCCCGGCGAAGGCCGGGACCCAGCGCCTTACGCTGCAACGTGCAAAAGACGCTAGGCCCCGGCCTTCGTCGGGGCGACGATGAAAATTGAAGCTAGTCCTTCAAGCGGGCACGAGGTCGACGCCCGCCCTGCGTGCCGCAAAAGCCTCGGGTAGATAGACGCTTTCGCAGGAAGTTTCGAGCAGGCCGATGTCGCCCTGCAAATGCAGGCTCTGCGCCACTACGAAATCGGTGATATCAGCGATCGAAAGTACCTCACGCTCACCATATCGACGCAACGTCTCACCTCGAAGCCCCAGTTGGACGGCGCGACGCTCTAGCGCCCGGCCATGCGAGTCATGGTCAGGATCCCACTGCAACCGGACATCCGACGCGGCGACAGCCAGCCGCCATGACGCCTCCGACTCGAACCGTTCCGGATCTCTAGAAGACGGCACCGAGCACCTCAATAACTCATCGAAGAAGGCACGGGAAAGGCGGATGGCCAGAATGCGCTCCTGTCCCTCCTTCGTCGCCCATCCCGAGCGGTACATCATCCACAGGAAATTGGGTTTGATCCAACTCATGCGTGCGTAGCTGAACTCGCCGCCAAAACGCTGATGCGTAACGGCATATTCGGCAATGGCAGGTCGATAGGCCTGATAGACGTAGATCGATGACTCGTCGAACTGCGCCAGAATATGCCGTCCCTTGTCCGGCCAACTGCGCGCTTGCTCCAGATAGTTTCGGGTTCTCATGTGCATATGGATTTTACTACGCCAGGCCTTGATCCCATAAAGAAGTAGACCGCGACCTCGGTTTTGGCACGCATACTCGATATGCTAGAGAAGCCCATACTGCTTTGATGATCGTGGCTTTAGTCCATAACATGCCCCAGATGCCCCGTGCGGACATCGACCCCAGTTTCATGACCGGCAGCATTGCCAGGCAGACATCGGAGTATCGATGCTGACGGCGCTTCTTTTTGTTGCTTCGCTGCTTGGCAACTCCGCGCCGCCAACCGAGGCACCGCGGGCGCCTACGCCGCAATTTCGTCGGTTCGGTACCGCGGAGGGGTTGCCCGATCCGACCATCAGCGCGCTGCTGCAGGATCGCGACGGTTACATCTGGGTGGCGACCGGCTCCGCGCTTGCACGCTATGACGGCGTGGAGTTCAAGACCTGGCCGCACCGGGCCGGCGATCCCTACGCCGCTCCGTCGGACCGCATACGTGCCCTGCTGGTCGACGCGCAGGGGCAATTATGGGGCGGCGGCGATGATGGCCTGGTGCGTTATGACGCTGCCCGCGACCGCTTCATGCATTGGCGCCATGACGACAAGGCGCCGGGCAGCCTCGGCGGGAACCAGATTGATGCGCTCGCGCAGGATCACGACGGCACCCTGTGGATTGGCTTAAGCGACGGCGGCCTGGAACATATGCTGGGCGCGGAGCGCTTCGAACATATCCGCCATGACCCGGTCAATGCGCGCAGTCTGAGCAACGACGACGTACATGTGCTGCTGACTGCGCCGAATGGCCATCTATGGGTCGGCACCGGCGCTGGCCTGGATCGGCGCGAAAGCGATGGCGGCTTCAGTCACGTACGTTTCGAAGAACTCGATGGCCAACTGGTCGCCTCGCCGCTGGTGTTCGCCCTGGCGGAAGATGGCGATGCCCTGCTGGTCGGCACCGTGCGCGGCCTCTTCCGTCTGGCCGCCGATGGCGTCGCTCGCCGCGTGCCGCTGGAAGGCGTAACGCCCGCGCCGGTTACCTCGATCGCACCCGATGGCATGGGCCGCTTGTGGCTGGGCACCACCAACGGCCAGGTGCTGCGTGATCGCGACGGGCGCCTTTTCCGCTTTGGCGCCGACCAGCTCCTGCCCTATGCGTTGCCTGGCCAGATCGTGCTGCGCCTGCTGCATGATCGTGAAGGCGGGCTATGGCTGGGCACCGAGAACGGCTTGGCTTATCTCGCGCCGGACTGGAATAACTTCACGCGCGGTATTCATCGGCCAGACGATGCGGCCAGCCTCAGTCCCGGCACCTTTACCGCGGTCGCCGCAGCAACGGACGGCGCGTTATGGATCGGCAGCCAGGACGGTGTGATCGACAGACTCGATCCGGCCACGCAGATCGTGGAGCCCGCCTCAGTACGCTTGCCCGGTGTGCACCATAACAGCGTCTACGGCATGGCAGCGGATGCGCGCGGGCGGCTATGGATCAATGCGGCAAATGGCAGCTTCCGTTATAGCCAGGGCCATCTCGAATCCATTGCCGTCACCGCGCCGGCGTACAACGTAGAACTAGACGAGAACGGTACGGCCTACATGGGCCTGGTGCCCAGCGGCTTATGTGCCGTGGCCGCCGATAGCACGCATTGCGAACCATTGGCATTCGCCAACGCCGAACTGGCCGAGGCGTCCAGTAACGATATGCGCTGGCATGGCCATGCTTTGTGGGTCGCTACGGACAAAGGCATGCTGCGCTGGGAGCCAGGCCAGCCGGTAAGCTACGTGGAAGGGGTGGAGCGACGTTTCGTGCGCGCACTGGACTTGCGTGATGACGAATTATGGGTGGCCGATGCCGATAGTCTGTCGGTCTATCGCTGGCAGAGAGGCCATGCGACACGTCTGGCGCGCTATTCCCTCGACGATCAGCGCACGATCAACAGCGTGATGAGCCTGCGCGTGGACGGCGCCGGCCGCGCGTGGCTGTTCACCCGCAGCGGACTTTGGCTATACGACCCGGCCGATCGCAGCCTGCACGGCTTCGGTCTGCAAAATGGCCTCGTAGACACGTACTTTGGCAGCAATGCGATCGCCCGCCTGCCGGACGGGACGCTGTACGCGCCTTCCAAGAACGGTATCGTCGGTTTTCAGCCGAAAGCCATCCAGCCAAATCAACGGCGGCCGGAAGTGCGATTGAGTGCGCTACGTGCGCGCGGCCCCGATGGCACGCGCGAGTTCGCCTCCGGCAACAGCCCCGTGACGTTGGCCTGGAATGACCGCGACTTCGCCATCGTGGCGCGCGCGCTGTCCTTCATGGCGCCGGAGCGAAATACCTATCGCTTTCGCCTGGATGGTGTCGACAACAACTGGGTCGATACCGGCCACCGTGGCGATCGCACCTTTACCCAGTTGCCCAGTGGCGATTTCACCTTGCACGTGCAAGCCGCCGGGCCCGATGGTGTATGGGGCGAGCTGACGACACCGCTGCACGTGCACGTGGATAATCCACCGTGGTTGCGCTGGTGGGCCTGGCTTGTTTATACCTTGCTTCTGGCGTTGCTCTTCATGGCCCTGCTCCATGCCATGCGCCGTCGCCAATCGCAGCGTCATCGCCTGGAATTGATCACGCAGGAACATCATCTGGCCAATGCCGCAAGCCAGGCAAAGACCGAGTTCCTGGCTCAGCTCGGTCACGAGATCCGCACGCCGATGACCGGCGTGCTGGGCATGGCCGAACTTCTGCAAAGCCGGCCGCTTGCCGATGTCGAGCAGCGCTACGTGCAGGCGATCCGCAACTCCGGCGAAGTTCTTCTCACGCTGGTCAACGATGCGCTCGATCTGGCGCGCATCGAGGCCGGCCACTTGCATCTGGCACCTGCTCCTTTCGATCCACGCGCCTTGATCCAGGACGTGGCCGAGTTGCAGCGGGCCAAGGCCATGGCCAAGGGGCTGGATGTGCGCGTGGATATCGCCACCGGCGTGCCGGCCTATGTGCTGGGCGATGCGGTGCGTATCCGGCAGGTCCTGCTCAATCTTGCTGGCAACGCCGTCAAGTTCACCGAGCATGGCGAAGTGCGACTGGCGCTGGCGAACGAAGCCGATGGGCTGCGCTTCACTGTCAGCGATACCGGCCCGGGGATCACGCCGGCCGACCAGGCCAAGCTATTTCAGCGCTACCAGCAATTGGACAGTCCGCAGCGCGGCTCGGGCAGCGGGTTGGGTCTGGCGATTTGCCGTGAGCTGGTGACGTTGATGGGCGGTGCCATCACGTTGGAATCGACGCCCGGTTCGAGCAGCACATTCCATGTGCTGCTGCCCTTGCCTGCCGCGCCCGCCTTCGTTGAACAACCACACTCGATCAGCAGCAAGGAAGGCCCGCGCTGGCACCTGCTACTGCTAGAGGACGAGCCTACTGTCGCCGCCGTCATCGTTGGTCTGCTGGAGGTGCAAGGACACACGGTCGAACACGCGCCCAACGCGTTGCGCGCATTGGAGATGCTGGGGCACCAGCGCTTCGACGCGGCGCTGGTCGATCTGGACCTGCCCGGCCTGGACGGCCTGCAATGGGCACGGTTGGTGCGCTCGCGTGAAGGCTGCACCACGATGCCGATGATCGCCATTACGGCGCGTGTCGGGGGTGACGAGGAAAGTCGCGCCTATGCCGCCGGCATGGATGGCTTCCTGCGCAAACCGTTGCATGGCGAACAACTGGCTCAGGCGCTGGCAGCCACGCTCAACCCTCCTGATCTTGTAGGAGCGACTTCAGTCGCGACAAGCCGTGACGTAGCCGTGGATCGCGACTGAAGTCGCTCCTACACACCTGGAGAACTTCCCGCTGTGTGGTGCGATTATTTCGTTGACGGAAACCCCATCGCATCATCGGCCATGAGCGGTAGCCGCCTCGCCAGTTCGGCGTGCAGAAAATCGACAAAGCGGCGTACACGCGGTGGCTGAAATACGTTCGGGTGGTACATCGCGTGGATAGGCGTGGGTGCGGACCAAGCAGGCGCGTTGACGAGCATCAACCGGCCTTCGCGTACATCCGACATCACCGCCCAAAGCTGACGATAAGCAAAGCCGCGACCGAGCACAGCCCAGGTACGTATGACTTCGCTGTCGGTGCTCTCGTGATATCGCCGGACCCGCACGACCTCTTCCCCGAGACGCCACTCATTTCGAGGCCCGGCGTTCGTGGTGAGTACCAGTGACGGCAATTCAGCGAGCTCCTCAGGATGCTTCGGTATGCCATGGGTCTCAATGCACGTTGGCGAGGCGCAGACCACGCGCCAGCTATCGGCAAGATGACGCGCCACCAGGTCGCTGTTCTCCAATGGGCCGACGCGAATCGCCACATCGATATCGTCCGGCACGAAACGCGAGAGCGAATCCGATAGTGTCAGAACAATGCGCACATCCGGATGCAGGTCCATGAAACGATCCAGGATGTAGACCAGCAGATTGCGCCCCAGATCCGAAGGCGCCGATATGCGCAGCGTGCCGCTTACAGCATCGGTGCCGTTGCGAACCACACGCTCGGCTTCCTTCATGGTCTCGATGGCGATCCGACAGGACGCGACATAGCTGCGCCCTTCATCGGTCAGGCGCAATTGCCGGGTCGTACGTTCGAAGAGCCGCGCGCCGAGCATGGCCTCGATCCGTTGCAGACAGGCGCTGGCCGCGGCAGGCGAGAGCCCCGCCCGTCGACCGGCAGCCGACAGGCTGCTCAGATCGGCCGCGTCGACAAGGAGTTGCATGTCGCTAAGGCGGTTCATGAAGTCCAGGCTGCGAAAGGGCCAGGAGGCATGATCTTCAAATAAGATTTGAAGGTCAATAAATATCCAGGCCTATTATCAATACAAGACGCGCAGGTGACGATGCCCTCACCCCAATCCACCCGAGGTTTCGACATGTCACGCGCCAAACTCTTGTTGCTTGCCTCCCTGCTCGCCCCACTGGCTGCTTCGCCCGTCCTGGCCGCCAGCCCGGCCCAGGCTGGGGCGATGAAACACATGGATGCTGCTGGCGACCACATGATGGTGCCAAAGGAACTGGTCGGAGCCTGGACTCTGGTTCGTTGCGACAACGTCTATCCGGACGGACATCGCGTGGAGCTCTATGGCTCGAACCCAGAGGGCATGTGGCTTATCGATGCACAGGGCGACTACATGATGCAGATCGTGCGGGCGAAGCGCATGCCCTTCGCGGTAAACGACAAATCCAAGGGGACCGCGGACGAGTACCGTGCTGCCTCGATGGACAGCAATGCCCACTTCGGTCACGTCAGTGCCAACGGCACCGTCATGCACAGCCAGATCCTGCGCGCATCGTTTCCGAACTGGGACGGCAAGGGTGGCGACACGAATTACACCATTGCCGGCGATGAATTGACCTATACCGTAGCCAAGCCGTCCAGTGGTGCGGCAGAAGGAGCGCACGGTGAGGTCGTATGGCGGCGCGTTCGCTCATAGCGATTTCCCGCCCGACGAATGCATGTCGATGCGGTAACCACCCGCATCGACGTGCGCTCGGTCTTTCGCTATTTTCCGCATTGATCATGGGGACAGCATGGAACGCTGTCTGTAGCACAAAAACGCTACACGCGCTCTCGCCTATTGAGTTGCACAATGATGCTCTTTAGGGATCTTGGACTCCTCATGGATTCACCGAGCATCGGCCAGCTGCCGCCCTTGATCCACGTTGCCATCGTGGAAGATGACCTGGGCTTCAGCCGTGCGCTGGCTGAGGCGATAGCGAGTGCGCAGGACATTCGGCTTGCCGGCACCGCTGGTACCCGCGCTGAAGGGTTGAGCCTGTTGCAGGGCGAGCCCACTGATGTGCTGCTGGTGGATCTGGGTTTGCCCGATGGCTCCGGTATCGACGTCATCAAGGCCGCCGTGCGGCTGTGGCCCAGCTGCAGCGTCATGGTCAGTACCAACTTCGGCGATGAGGTCCACGTCATCCGCTCGATCGAGGCGGGTGCATCGGGTTACCTGCTGAAGGACAGCACCCCCGCCAGGATCGTCGACGAAATTCGCAGCGTGGCCAGCGGCGGCAGCCCGATCAGCCCCATCATTGCGCGGCAGGTGCTCGCCCGGTTCCGGCAGATCAAGACCGGGGATGCGGCTCGATCGACCGCGTCGGAGGAAACTCAACTGCTGCTATCGGCGCGCGAGAAAGAAGTGTTGGAACTCATCACCAAAGGCTTTACGGCCAATGAAATCGCTAAGCTGATGTCCTTGTCGCCCTTCACTGTGCGAAGCTTTGTGAGGCGCATTTACAGCAAGTTGAACGTGACATCCAAGGCGGAAGCAATCTATGAAGCCAGAAATCAGGGGATTCTGGACGGCTAGTTCGGCTCGAACATCGATATCGGGTAAAGCTGTTATCGAAAGGAAACCTCATCGCCTTTTGAAATACTTTCCTGCTGCCGCACTTGTTTTCTCGATAGCCATGCTGGCTGCGGTGGGCGCCCTCCTCTCTTTAGCGGTAAGTGGCATCCAGCGATCCGGCGAGAGTCTGCACCTGACGCACGCCAGTTGGCAGGAAGTGGAAACGCCCGGCTTCAGTACAGCGCCTGTCTCGTTGGACAGCCGCAGCTTGCCGGATACATGGCATGACACGGCGCTACCCCTTGCCATGCACCCGGCCTCGCAAGCCGAGGGCGCCAAGACCGGCGCGGACCGCATCACCTGGGTCAGAGTGCCCGTGGACGGGCAGCCGTCTGCAACGAAGTCGCTGTCGTTGTATGGCGTGCGCCTCAAGACCGACGGCCCCATCGACATCTATATCAACGGCAAGCTGATGTATCGGGGGCAGCAGCGAGGCCAGCAATGGAGCAGCTTGTTCACTCCGTTGTGGGTAGGGTCGGAGCCAGGCATGGGCGACGTGCCAGTGCGGGAAATTCTGATCAGGCTTGAACACACATCGCAGTACCCGATTGCCGTGTCCTCGTTGTGGCTGGGCCCCGCCGATGCCTTGCGCGGCCGTTATGAGATCCGGCAGTGGTTGCAGCGTGGATTGCCGGCCATGTTGAACGCGGCATTTTTGGCGGTGGGCGTCTTTGCCCTGTTCGTGTGGTTCAGACGTCGCCATGAAACGGGCTATCTGTTGTTCTTCAACCTGTCCGCCATCGCCTTTGTCGCACACCTGCACTATTACGTGGATTTGCCGATTGCCCAGGACTGGTTCGGCTGGCTCGTGCTCAATTCCATATGCTGGGGGCTCACAGCGGTACATTTCTTTTTACGGCATCTGCACCGTCACCCGCTGCGCTGGCTCGGTCGAGCCATGGTGGCGGCGACCGTGCTGATTGGCATCGCCACCCTGCCGCTGCCTTGGGCCTTGTCTGGTACGGCGCCGGTCCTGGCGGCGATCTACGCGATCGAATTGCTGATGGCCATGGTGGTGGGGATCGTGGGTGGCGTCAGTACCTGGCGGGCCTCGCGGGAGGGACGCCTGGTAGTCGTGGCGATCGCCATCTGCGTTCTGCTCGGCATGTCCGACTGGATGTTGCATAACAACGTTGTCGGTCCGGAAGGCTGGTTCCTGGGTGCGTACACCAATGGCGTCACCTTTATCTTCTTTGGCTTGCTGATGTATCGGCGTTACGTGAGTGCCATCGAAGAGGTGGAGCGGATCAACGCCAGTCTCGCCGAACGACTGCGCCTGCGTGAGATCGAACTGGAACAAAGCCATCAACGATTGCGCGAGATCGAACAGCGTCAATTGCTGAGCGACGAACGCCAGCGCCTGATGCAGGACATGCACGATGGGCTCGGTTCCAGCCTGATCAGCGCCATTCGCTCGGTGGAGCAAGGCCGCATGAGCGATACGGAGGTATCGCAGATACTCAAGGACTGCATGGACGACCTCAAGCTGGCGATCGACTCGATGGAACCGGTCGAAGCCGATCTCTTGCTGTTGCTGGCCACCCTGCGTTTCCGATTGGAACCCCGCATGGAGGGCGCCAATGTTGCATTGGTCTGGGACATCAGGGAACTGCCGGCGCTGGCCTGGCTGGACCCGTCGAGCGCGCTGAATATCCTGCGTATCGTCCAGGAAAGTGTAGCCAACACATTGCGCCACACGCGCGCCACCGTCATCAGGATGACCACAGCCGTCGAGGGAGTCGGCGTACAGATCGCCATTGAAGACAATGGCCAGGGCTTCGACGTGGCAACCGCCCTTCGGCGAAGCCATGGGCGCGGCCTGCAGAATCAGCAGCGTCGTGCGCAGTCGATCGACGGACAGGTTACGTGGCTTTCGGGAGAAACCGGCACGCGATTTACGCTGTGGCTGCCGCTGGAACGCAAAAAATAGTATCCGTATGACGCCGATGGTTTGGCGACCAGGTATGACAGATACTATCCGCCGAGTTGGCTGCGCAGGAGAACGTCATGAAGATTGTTCCCGTGATCAAGTCCAGTAACCTGGAGGCATCCCTACGGTTTTACACACGGATCCTCGATTTCGAACGCAAATGGCCGGGATACGAGGACGAGGAAATGTCCAACGGCGTCATCGACCTTGTCCGCGACGGCGCCGAGCTACAGCTGTCGCGCCACGCAGGCGATGGCGTCTTCGGTTCGATCAACCGTGTGTTCGTAGAGAATGTCGACGAACGTTACTCCACCTTTCGCGCGCGAGGGCTGGACACCACGCTGCGCCCTGACTCCCCGCTTCATTCCGCACCGGTCGATCAAACGTGGGGACTGCGAGAATTTGCCGTGGTCGATCCAGACGGCAATGGTTTGTGCTTTTGCACACCCATCACATAGATGCGATGGGTGACAAACCTTTGGAAATCCCGGGCCGGCCTATCAACTCACTTGCCGGGCAAACCGCTCCAGCCAGAGAAAAGACACCAGCACTGCCGTAGGCACAAGTGCACGCGTGGAGGCTACCCGATCCAACAATTCCAGTGCCGCCTTGGGCCGAACCAGACCCAGGTCGGCCAGAACACATTCGCGCAGTTGCGAGGCAATAGCGCTGGCGTGCCGGGCAATGACATTGGGAAGCACATGCGCGAAGCTTTCCTTGACGTAGCCCTGCGAGAAGATTTCCTCGCCGAGATGGCTGCGCAGGTATTGCCTCATGACTTCCCTGCCCTGGCGATGCTCCGTCGGCAATCGGTGGCAGAAGGTCACGAGACTGGGAGTGCTCAGTGGATTGATCGGCCAGAAACCGTGCCGGAGCATATCGGGAGTGCGCGATGCATGCGCCAGTAGCACGCTCGCTGGCACGGGGCTGGCCGGAGCTTCGAAATGAAGCAGGCTGTTTGCGGCGTTCCATGCGCGCGGTGTGAGTAGTTGCTCCACATAGTGCGGCGTTTCGCTTTGCCACGCTTGGACATGTACTGCCTGTGTTTCATCCAGGTAATACGGAAACAGTTCGTCGCCGCCGATGCCGGTGAAGAGCGTGTCGCATCCCCGTGCCTTCGACTGTGCCCAGAGCGCCATGGAAGGTTCGAGGTAGTACTCCCAGTAAAGTCTGGGTGTTCGGCCGGGCTGGGGTTGTACATCAGCGGACGGCGGGTAGTCGGCCATCTCCACGGTGTAGTCGCGCAGGCCAAGCCGGCTTGCCATCCGTTGACGGCGCTGCTCCTGACTTTGGCGCGTGTCTCCGTCCAGAAGAATGCCCAGGCTTTCTACTTCTTCATGCGATTCGGCCAAGGCGCAGGCCACCGTAGCCGAGTCCATGCCACCGCTCAGCTCCGCCGCCACTTGGCTTCTTCCCTTGGGTCGCATGGACACGGTGCGTTGCAAATGCTCGCCGAACGCCACCATGGCATCGCGGCCTTTCGGCAAAGGCGATGGAACCGTCTCTTCTACCGGCGACGGATACCGGTAACTGACCTTGCCCGGTTCAACATAAAGCAAGGCACGCTCGGTGAGCAGCGTGACACCGACGCTGAGCTGGCGCGCCGCATAGATCGAATGAAGCGCAAGGCGATGGCTTGCCATCTCTACGTCGATGGCCAAAGGCCCGACCAGCAGATCGCCCGGATCCCAGGAGAGCAGGACACGGTCGCGGAAGGTTCGAAAATACAGCGGCACGGTGCCGAAAACCCCTGCCCGCACCTTCATCCGGCATCCCGCCTGCGCGATCTCGATCATGACGTAGTCGAGTGGCCAGAGCAGGCATTCCTGATAAAGCCGGTTGAACGTCTCGATATCGACGTCTCGCTTTGCGGCCAATGCGTCAGACGCTCTGGATGCGAGGCGCTCCCTGACTGCCACAAACCATTGACCTTCGGTGCGCACAAAAAGCGTTTCGAGCATTCGATGCGGGAAGGGAGTGATCTGGCTTTCGCCCACCATGATGGAGTCATTTATCCAATCCGCATTCAGCGCGAGATCGGATAGCGCGATAGTGGCCTTGAGCATGATCGATTTCCGCACGAAAAAAAGGTCGCCTCGCGAAAGAGGCGACCCTGGTATTCACGGCAAACCAGATATTGGCTTGTCGGCATCTCTTGCAGCCCGGAAGGCGATAATCAGGGGCCGTGCCCTGCAATATCGCCCGGAATGGGAAGTTTCCAGGTTTGCTTTTTAGTCTTTACATGCCGCGACATCGGCGCTTCTACTTGAACATCGAAATGATTGATTTCACTCACGCTCTCTTCTTGCATGACAACGTCTTGCTGTTCCATAAGAGTATCCGTTGAGTTGGCCGCCAGGTGCGGCAATTCTGACGCTAGCACAGCCGTGAGGCTGGCAAACGAATCACAGATCACTATTGGCTAGATGTCCGACCACAATTTATTGCGCCCCTCCTAATCTCCTACCACAATTTATTGCGCCCCTCCTACTCGTCATCCCGGCGCAGGCCGGGATCCAGCGACTTTGCGGTCGGTTATCGCGAGAGGCATAAAGAATCTGCTTTATCGCGAAAACCGGGAACCGGAGACACTGGATCCCGGCCTGCGCCGGGATGACGATAGGAGGAACTGAAGAACATCCTGGTTAATGAAGCTCGCGCACGCAGCGCTCAAGCCAGAGAAACGATGTCAGTGCGGTGGTAGGCGCGGAAGCCCTGGTAGCGGCTACCGATTCGAGCAACCCTAGAACGGCGCGCTGATCCACCAAACCAAGATCCGCTAACGCGCAATCGCGTAGCTGTGCCGCAAGCGACGAAGCGTGATGAGAAATCAGCTCCGGGAAGACCCCAGCAAAGGTTTCCTTGGTGTAGTTGCGTGGAAACACCTCATCGCCTAAATGCGCTTGCAGATATTGCCGGATGAGCTCTCTGCCTTGTCGATGTTCGCGAGGCAGTCGATGACAGAAGGCAATGAGGCCAGGGTCGCTCAGCGGATTGACCGGCCACAACCCGTGCCGCACCAGATCAGGGGCACGGCAGGCATGTGCCAATAGCGCTGTGGAGGGGACGGGGCTGGGTGGCGCGTCGAAGCCGCGAAGGCTATTGGCAGCGCTCCGCGCATGGGGCGTGAGCAATTGCATGGCGTAATGCCTGACCTCGTGCTCCCTTCCCGTCGTACTCGGATCCTGCTTCTGTACTTCGTCGAGATAGCTCGGAAACAGCTCATCGCCGCCGATACCGGTGAAGAGCACGTCGTGCCCTTGCACACGTGCCTTGCTCCATAGCGCCGAACAGGCTTCCAAGTAGTACTCGCGTGACAGGCTCTTTGACAGAACTGGGCGTTGGATATCGAGATCGGGCGGAAAGGCCGTCATCTCCACGGTATCGTCGAGCAGGCCGAGTCGCTTCGCAATCTGCTCCCGGCGTTGAACTTGCGGTTGGCGAACGTGGCCGTCCAACAAGATTCCCTTGCTTGCCACCGGCCCATGGCGTTTCGCCAAGGCACACGCCACGCTGGCCGAGTCCATGCCGCCGCTCAGCTCCAGCGATATTCGACTCGCTGCCATCGGCCTGACCGATACGGCACGCTGCAGGAGCTCGTCGAACATCGACAGCGCATCGCGCCCTGCGGGCAACGGTGCGGGAGAAGTCTCCGCGGCCGGCGTGGGATACCGATAACTTGCCCTGCCCGGCTCGACCTCAAACGAAGCACGTTCGGTCAGCAACTGGATGCCCACACTCAACTGTCGCGCCGAGTACACCGTGTTCATCGCAAGACGATGGCTGGCGATCTCCGCATCGATCGCTAAAGGCTCGGTGGCCAGATCCGTAACGTCCCAGGAGAGTTTGACTCTGTCCTGGGTGGCGCGACAGTAAAGAGGTAACGAGCCAAATACGCCGGCACGTACTTTCATCCGGCAGCCCATCTGCGCGGCTTCGAACATGACGTAGTCGAGGGGCCACAATAGGCACTGCCGATAAAGTCTTTGGAATTCCTCGTTGTCGACATCGCGCGCCCCTATGGTTGCGTCTGCCGATGCTGTGCGCTCCCGCACTATGGCGAACCATTGGCCTTTCGTCCGTACCAGCAATGCTTCGAGGCTCGGATGCGCGTGAGGCGTGATTCGACTGTCTCCCAACACGATGGAGTCATCCCGCCATTGCGGGTCATGCAATAGATCCGGTAAAGCAATGTCGGCCTTGAGCATGCTGGGTTCTTATCCATAAAGAAGCCGTCTCCGATGAAGGAGGCGGCTTGAGTATTACCAAAGAACGAGATCAGGTTTCGTGATTGCGTCGCTTAACCGCCACCGCCATGGATGGTACCGGCGCGGCCGATATCACCGTCGTCGTTGATCTTGGGTGCGCGCTTTCCCGTCGCTGCCAGATTACGCAGCGGTCCGTCCAATTCAACGCCGAAAGGATTGATTTCGTTCTGAAACTCTTCGTGCATCACAACATCGAGCTGATTCATGAGGGCACTCCGATTGAGATAAATGGGCCACCCCTATGGCGGCCTTCAGAACCTATCATGATTTACCGTTTCAAAATGCCATCAAATGGGTCGAGTGCATTTACTATGAAATAGCGCACATTTTTCCGAAACCCGGCCTTTCAGTGTGCTAATCGCGTGCAGCAATATTTTCTACCCGTTTGAAATAGCGATATTTTATTTCCTTAGAACCTCCGAGAATTTAGAGGCATGCCCCATGTATCCGTTACGGAAATCATGGGGCCCGCCTCTAACTGCAGCCAGGGTGCCGCTACACGTCGCGAAGCGCCTGGAAGTACGCCGCAATATCCTCGGGAAAGTCATAGCGCTCTTCGGGAATTGGAGAACCCGCATCGATCAAGGCTTTTGCGCAAGCCAGCCAATCGCCGCCGGGCGTTGTTTCCGCGATGGAGGCGAAACTGAGAGTGCCGTAGACATTGTCGTTGTAACCGTGGCGTTCGTCATAATGCGCGCCATGTGCGAGCAGGAATGCGGCCAGCGCAGCGTTGCCTCGAAACACCGCCTGATTGAGGGCGCTACCGTCGATGTCACCACCGCGCGCCGTGATCGGCCACCCCGCCTCCACCATTACCTTCACTGCGTCATCGCAGCCAGCGGCAGCCAGGTCAGGGAGCATACGCAAGGCCCGGGGTGAAAGTTTGTCGATCACATCGGGTTCGGCAGCCAATATGGCCTGCACCGCCTTACGGTCAGCCCGCGCACAGGCATTGAGGAATGCATCGCGCGGGCGATGATCCGCGACTGCCCCGGCTCGCAATAGACGCTCGGTTACCTCCGTGAGCCCCAGGCAATGGGCAAGGCGGTAGGCACTGACCCCATGGTGAGTACTTGCCGAAGGGTTGGCACCGGCGTCGAGCAGGATGCCGATGATGTCGGGCGAGCGTCGACGATGGATTGCATGCAGCAAAGGCAACCCATGGGGGCCGTCTTCATTCGGATCGCCACCGTGAGCAAGCAGTAGGCGCAGCGTCTCCGGTCGCTCCATATCCAACGCGCGAAACAGCGCGTTGCAGCCGGTGACATGAGCTCCAGCATCCAACAACAGCTTGGTCAAAGTGCTGTCAGCGGCTTCAGTGGCGTGGTACAGAGACTCGTTGTCGTTGGGGTTGGCACCAACGGCCAGCAATGCGCGGGTGATCACGATATCGTGGTTGCGACCGGCAGCGCCATATAAAGCGCTGAGTGGATCGCCAGGGAGCTGCGGGTCGATCCAGACCGCATTGGGGTCCGCTCCCGCATCGAGCAACAACTCGACGCAAGTGCGGATGCCTAGTGCATATCCGGGTAGCGCAATCAGTCCGGAAAAGGTCGCACAAACCAATGGCGTCATGGCGTTGTCCGCATGGGCCGTTCTGGCCCAATCCGGATCGGCGGCGATGGCTGCCTTCACCGTGGCGACGTCGCCGACGGCGCAAGCGAGCACCGCATCGCCGGCCAGTACATCCGGATGATCGTGTAGCAGGCGTTCGGCGAGTCGTGGCTTGGCCACCTGATAGCCGTAGCCAAAGGTCCAGAGTTGCCATTGATGCCGTCGCGTCGCTGCATCGGCAGTAATCGCGGCGAGCGCCACATACTCCTTCAACTGCACCCACGAGACAAAACCGTATTCGCGCGCGATGCACGATTGCGCGTCATGTAGACGCAGGTCCATCTCGGCAATGGCTTCGTGATTGAAGTTGGCGGCAACAGGCAAGGCGACACGGATGCGTTCGAGCGCGTCGCGGTCCTTGAGACGAAAACCGTCAAGCAGGACCTTGGCCTGTTTCTTCAAATGGTCCAGATGCGGACGAGCGGGCAATACTTTCATGACAACCTCCATGCATGGTATGCCGAAGGTCCGCAAGCCCGGCTGCACAAAGGTTGGGTGATGGCAAGCAACTGACAGGTGGGTTGAACCCTTTCCGCGGACCCGGTGGCGGCCTTGCAACGCCGTGGCGGAGCGTAGCACAGGTCCCTGGATTGGATAAAAAGACTCAAGACGTCAACCGAGGCTCCCCTGACTTGCTGCTCGAGGATTGACGCAGACCGCCCGATGCGCCCTGTATTTGGCTCCAAATGACATGTCAGGCCGAGGCATGTCACTTTGCTACAGCAGAAAAGCCGTTGCTCTCTTGCGCGCCGCTGGCGAAACAATTGCCGTATCGAAAGGTCGACGAGCCCACTGCCCGCCGGCCTTTTTTTGCCCATCCCGCGTCACGCAGTCGGGATACATGATCCGGCTATCGCTGCGCTCATTGCCCCTCGGGCGGTTGCCAGAGCTCCACCTTGTTCCCTTCCGGGTCGATGACCCAGGCAAATTTGCCGTACTCGGATTCGTCGACCTTTTCGAGCACGTTGCAGCCCTCTTCCCGCAGGACCTTGACCAGGGCAAGAAGGTCTTCCACCCGGTAATTGATCATGAAGGACGCGGTGCCGGGCTCAAACTGATCGCTACCCGAGGACCCGACCGACCATACGGTCGTTCCGCCAACCGGGTTGCCGTCACCGTCGTCCCAGGTGAACGCCGTGCCGCCCCATGCCTGTACGTCGATGCCCAGGTGCTGCTTGTACCAGGCCCGCAGTGCCGGGGCGTCTTTGGCCTTGAAGAAGATGCCGCCTATTCCCGTAACGCGTTTCATGAGATCTCCGAGATGAGGTAGTGGTGAGATGCCGTATTTCTCTACGCCCGACTAAAATACACCTGGGCGCTTTGGCGATCGATGCATCGCTGCTGCAGCCAGTCCAACCCTTGCGCCCTGAACTCCGACGGCGCAATACCGTAAGTCCTGTGGAAGGCGCGACTGAAGTCCGAAGAACTGCCAAAGCAAAGACTCTGGGCGACCTCGGCCACCGGTATCGCCGGAGAGCGTACCAACTGGTCGCTCGCTTCCTGTAAACGGCAATGCCGGATGTAGGCAAAAAGGCCACCCTCGTGTTCGAACATCCGGTACAGCGTGGGGCGCGACAGCGGGAACGCACCGAGAATGGCCTCGGGAGAAAGCTCCCTTCGACGCAGATTCGCCTCGATGTAGTGCTTGATCTGAACATGCATCGCAGCACGCGCTGCGGCGCGCGCCCTGCTACCCAGGCGGTGCTGTTTCCCGAAGGCCGCCATCAGTAGATGGGCTGCCGTTCGCAGGCTGCTATCCATCTCCTCGCAAGTCATCGTGGGCAATTCATGACGCAGTATCGCCAGATGGCGCGGAAGCAGGCGAGCCAGCGGTGTGTCATAGCCGATGACCCGACCATGCAGGGACTCCGGGTCGGAGATGACCGATTCAACGACATGGCGCGGAAGGAAGAAGGCCATGATGTGAGATCGCATCGGCCGCACCATGTGCATGGGCTGGCCCATATCGAGCGCCAGAATCCCCGGCGTGAACTGGGATGCTTTCTCGCGGCGGGAGGGACCTGTCGTCGTTTCGACAATGCCTTCGACGGCAACATGAAAAACGAAATCCCGCACGTTGTCGGTAGAAATACGTGCCGCGGTACGGGCCTGCAATAGCGGATCCGTGCGCACATCCAGATACACCAGATCCTTGAGCACGTAGGTGTCGATATCTCCATCGAATCCGTTCGCCACTTGCGCCCGCGACAGCGGCACGTCGAGCGTTCTTCCCACATACTCGCTCCACGCGCGCATCTGCAAGCCGACAGGTTCGTTGGCCACAGTGAACGACCGGCGCAGTACCTGCGAGTGCGTGCCAGAGGCATCCGTCACCGACTCGGGGGACGCATAGCGTTGCTTCTGCCGAACAATGGCTTGCCTGACCGCTTCGGAGTAACCCCGGGTGGTATCTGCAATCATGGCCATGCACGGCGCCTTATCTAAGGGAAGGCAGCATGCCAAGGCCATGGTGCTGCCGCAAGCACCCATGATGCGTACCGGTGCCAATCCGAAACAGGCAGAAAAGCATGCATTCGGAAACTGGCAAGCCATAGCAATCTATGCAACGCTATTTCTTTTCAAGCGCAAGAAAAAACATGAGCGAAGCATTGACCTGCGGTGTGCATCATGTCGGCCTGGCTGTTCCCGACCTCGATGCCGCGATGGCTTTCTTTTGCGACACCCTTGGCTGGAAGGAGGTCGGCAGGAACGACAACTATCCCTCGGGTTTTGTGACCGACGGCAGCACCACGCTCACGCTTTGGCGTGTCGCCGATCCCGCCACGGCCATTCCATTCGATCGCCGCGCGAATATCGGCCTTCATCACCTGGCGCTCGCCGTTCCTGACGAAGCGGCACTGTTTGCGCTATTCGACAAGGTCTCCAGGCATCCCGGCGTGGTGATCGAGTTCCCACCAGGCCCTGTGCGCCCCGGCATGGACAGAAAGCATTTTATCTGTGCCATGCCTGGAGGGTTGCGTCTGGAATTTACCCCTCGTACCTGATAGATCACATATGGAAAAAAGCACGTTCCATGGAATCCGCCACATCGGCACCGAGTGCGTATGGGTGTACGCGGAAAACGCTCCCGTTATTGCACATGAGCATGATGCCGGCACGCTGATCAGCCAGGCGTACGAATATCAGGCCAGCTGGCTGGCCTTGCCGGTGAATTCGTTGAGTGAGGATTTTTTTCGACTCAGCACCGGCTTGGCCGGCGCCATCGTGCAAAAGCTGGTCAACTATCGTCTGAAGCTTGCCATTGTGGGCGATGTCACGGCGTGGGTGGAACGCAGCAACCCTTTTCGCGATCTGGTGCTCGAAGCCAATGGTGGAAGCACATTCTGGTTTGTCTCCGACCTTGAGGCACTGGAACAGCGGTTGATTGCCATGCAATGACCTGGCGCCTCGATGAACGCGAGCTTCCAGTGCCTTCGTCTTTGCCCATCAACAGATCGTGCTCCGAAAGAAACGCACAACTCGTTTGCCGTGATTCGCAAACACGTGAGCCCGCGAGCTCTCGAAAACATGGCAATCTGCACTGATATCGATGGTCTCCGATTCCAGTTCCACCGTGAGCTTTCCCTCGACGACGACCAGCATCACATGCCACCCTTCAGGGTCCGCTGCAGCTTCGTAACGTTCTCCAGGCTCAAGACGCCAAGCCCATGTCTCCACTTCGCGTCGCGCTTGAATACTTGTTCGGAGCACACCCGTTCCACCTCGCGCCCCTTCCCATCCCAATCGATCGATGACGATCAAGCGCTCCGCGGCGGGATCTTGAACCAGGTCGGCCAATGTCACATCGAGCGCCACACCGATTCGGTCGAGTGTCGCGGTACTGACGCTGGTAGCACCTGCCTCGATGCCTCCGATCATTCGCTGGCTCACTCCTGACAAATCAGCCAGCGCCTTCTGGCTCAGACCGGCGCGCGTGCGAAAGGCGCGGACGTTTTCCGCCACATGCATCAGAAACGATGGGGTTACGGTACTAGGCAAAATATTGCCTCCCTAGTATAAGCAATATATTGCTTATACTAGGACAATCCGATGGTCTTCGGGCGTGCTGATCGCGTCTTGCTTTACCCCATGATCCTTGCGTTCGCGGCAATAGCTCCCAATCCTTGTGCAGGCCAATCAGCTGAATTAAAAAGAGAAGTCGCCGCACCACCTGATCAGGCGACATGTTCGCCCTCCCCCGTGCCTTTATCGTCGTTTGACGTCCAGGAAGATCTCGAGCTGACCATCAGCGCGGCCGAAGCCGCGCTGCCGGATATCTACTGGCACCAAAGCAAGGCTGACTGGGAGAACGCCAAGACCCGGGCTCGCCTCCAGTCAAAGGCGGTCACGTCCGACGAAGGCCTGCAACGGGTCATTCGAACCCTGCTCTTCCAGATTGGAGAAGGTCATACCACGGTCAGTGCGTGCAAACATCTTGATGCGCGGACACCGATGTTTCCCTTGGATTTACTGTGGCGCGAAGACGGGATTTTTGTCATGACCGGCTACGGCGACGCCAAGGACATTCCCAGGGGCAGCAGGATCGTGGCCATCAACGGACAAACCGCAGGCCATCTGTTCGATGATTTATTTCATTCCAGCCCGCACGACGGATCGATCCGAACCGGCGTCATGCGGGATGAGGGGAGTCACTATGCATCGATGCGCCAACGCATCTATGGCCTCGAAACGATTTTCCATCTCACGATCGAGGATGACGATGGACATGTGCGCGAACAGCAAGTACACGCCGTCCCCGCCGATGTCAGGCCTACATCGGAGCCGCCCTTCAATCCGGTGGCACATCTTCAATGGGTCACCGAGGATACCGCCTATCTAGACGTACCTACCTTCAGCAATAAACGCTATCGGGAGGCCGGTAGCGATTACGCAACGACGCTTCAAGGCATCTTCGATGAACTGCACGACCGAGGAGCCAAAAATCTCATCCTGGATCTGCGACAAAACGGAGGAGGTTCCGAACCGAACGAGAAACTTCTGTTCTCGTACCTGGTGGAAAACCCCGTCCGGGAATATGCCTATGTTCGAAGCCGCGGCAACGCCATCTCGGTGCGCAGCCTCTCGGGCCAGATCTACGCCACAACGGTTTATGACGATGATGAAATCACCAGCGTTCGCCTTGCCGGCAATGGCTATCTGGAGCGGAAGAACGAGCCGCCCATAGGATTGATGAGCGGCTGGCGACAGCAAACTCCAGTTTTTTCAGGCCGATTGGTCGTTCTCGTTGGCGGCCACACCTTCTCCGGAGCCGCAGAGCTTGCTTCGCTTCTGCATGCCCATCGACGGGGCATCTTTGTCGGAGAGGAAGTCGGCGGCACACACTCAGGCAATACCAGCGGACATAAATGGACCATCACCTTGCCTCACTCAAATATCGACATCGGCTTGCCACTCCTCGCCTTTCGCTTCGCGTGGCCGGATATCCCCAGGAACCGCGGCGTCATACCTGCTTGCAAGGTGTCCCCTTCGGTGTGGGATACCTCGCCAACGGATAGCAACGCGTATCGAGCCGCTGTAGCGCTACTGGGCAAGCCGCAGTCATCTTCATCGGCGGTCCAATCGGTCACTACACGGTGCGCGATCCAGATCGCGCACTTGGCTGAAGGTATCCCGGGAAACCGCACCGTTAAACCTTGAGCGCGGTATCGACGATCTGCTGCGCTTCTTCCAGGATCGACTGCAGGTGCGCCTCGTCCTTGAAGCTCTCGGCATAGATCTTGTAGATGTTTTCGGTGCCCGACGGACGTGCGGCGAACCAGCCGCTGGCGGACTCGACCTTGATACCGCCGATCTTGGCGCCATTGCCTGGAGCGCTATCGAGGATGCGTTCGATTTTTTCACCAACCAGTTCGGCGCTCTGCACCTGCTGAGGCGAAAGTTTCGCCAGTACCGCTTTTTGTGCAGGATCGGCGGGCGCATCGACCCTTGAGGCGTATGGCGTCCCCAGTTCGAGCGCAAGCTCGCGATAGAGCTCTCCCGGATCGCGGCCTCGACGCGCAGCGATTTCGCCGGACAGCAGCGCGGCCGCGATGCCGTCCTTGTCGGTCGACCACGCGGAACCGTCACGACTGAGGAACGATGCGCCTGCGCTTTCCTCTCCGCCAAACCCCAACGAACCATCGAGCAAACCGTCGACGTACCACTTGAAGCCAACGGGCACTTCATAAAGCCTGCGCGACAGCCGTTTGGCGACACGATCGATCAGTGCGGTGCTGACCAGGGTCTTGCCGATAGCGGCATCCCTGGACCACTGCGGTCGATGCTGAAACAGATAATCGACCAGCACGGACAAGTAGTGATTGGGCATCAGCAGGCCACTGCTGCGCGTGACGATGCCATGCCGGTCATGATCGGTATCGCAGGCAAAGGCGACGTCGTATTGCGTCTTCAGGCCGATCAATCGTTCCATGGCATAGGGCGACGAAGGATCGAGCCGGATCTTGCCGTCCCAATCCACCGTCATGAATCCAAACTGGGGATCGACGACTTCGCTGACGACGGTCAGGTCGATCTTGTAGCGCTCGGCTATCCGGCCCCAATAGTGCACGCCGGCACCGCCAAGCGGATCGACACCCATGTGAAGACCCGCGCCACGCATGACGTCGAAATCGACCACGTTATCCAGATCGGCGACATAGGTACCGAGATAATCGAACTCATGGATGGTGGCCGCATGGCGCGCCTGAGCGAAAGGCATCCGGCGCACGCCCTTGATGCCGTCTTCCAGCAGCGCGTTGGCGCGGTTCTGTATCCATCCGGTGATATCGGTATCGGCCGGCCCGCCATTGGGCGGGTTGTATTTGAACCCGCCGTTATCGGGCGGGTTATGCGAAGGCGTAATGACGATGCCATCGGCCAACCCCGACGTACGCCCACGGTTGTACACAAGGATCGCATGCGAAATGGCGGGCGTCGGCGTGAACTCGCCGTTCAACGAAAGCATGACCTGCACACCGTTTGCGGCCAGTACTTCCACCGCACTCTCCAGCGCGGGCTGCGACAGCGCGTGAGTATCGATACCGATATACAGCGGCCCGTCGATACCCTTGGACGTGCGGTATTCGCAGATCGCCTGGCTGATGGCCAGCACATGCCACTCGTTGAAACTGCGATCGAACGACGAACCGCGATGACCCGAGGTGCCGAAAGCCACGCGCTGCGCCGGCACGCTGGGGTCCGGGCGTAAATCGACGTAGGCGGCAAGCAGTTTGGGGATATCGACCAGCAGGCTGGGTGGAGCCAACTTCCCTGCAAGCGGACTGATCACTACTCCCATGCAAACCACCTCTTCGCCGATGACAAGTCGATAAAGTGGGTAGTTTGCCTTATGGCACGTTAAGAGTGGGCATGCGGGTGACGGCGCTTCAGTCGAACACCACCACGCTCTGCCGGCTCAGCGCGACGGGCTGACCCTCGGGGCTCCACAGCGTGGCGGTCTGGTTGAGATAGCCATCGCGGCCGGACTCGACCGCCGCGTCCATCAGCCACAGACCCTCGCGCTTTGGACCGAAATCGTCGGCGAGAAGCTCCAGGGTCCAGGTGAGCGAGCTGGCCATGGTCGGCTGCTGCACCAGCGAGAGACCTGGCGACGGGATGATGTCGCCGTAGCCGATGATCTGTGCCTCGCCCAACGCGCCAGGGCCGGCATAGACCTCGTCGCGAAAACCGACGTAGATCTGCGTCTTCGGCTCCGCCGCACCTTTGAAGATGCTTACGCCGTGTACCCAGCGCATCGTTACCTGGCGTGCGAAGCGTGGCAGGACGCCCTCGACATAAGGTAACAACGCCGCAGTTTGTGCGGGCGGCACTTGCAGCTTCGGTGGTTGAATTTCAATGCGCGACTGACGCGATCGACCAAAGATGCCGATGACAAGGCAGGCAACTTCACCCTGACAGAGGATGCGTGCCTCGACATGCGTCACCGATTTACCGCTGCGCAATATGTTCGCTTCTATGAGCAAGGTGCCCGCGGGCACTGGGGCGATAAAGCTGGTCTGCAGCACCCGCAGGGGTATCGCTTGCGGTACCAGGCCGCGCATGGCGCGCACGGCCAATGCCGCTTGCAGGCCACCGAAGATCGTGCGGCCCTGACTCCAGTCATCGGTTACTTCGGCCGTCCAGGCACCGTTCAACGGCCGGACGGTGTCCAGCACTTGCGAGTACAGCATGGTGTGTTCTCGTTTTTGGAGTTAGAAAACTTTCGCGACGCAGGCATCTTCGGAGTGCCCCGAATAACCTCAATATTCATCGTCGCCCCGGCGAAGGCCGGACAAGCGCTTGCGCGCAGAACGCCCGTAGGGCGGCCCCGAAGGGGCGAGCGAAGCGAGTAACCCAGCGCCTTGGGTACGCCGACGCACAAGGCACTGGATCCCGGCCTTCGCCGGGACGACGGATAGGAAAAGTTTCGAATACATTTACCTGCGACTACGACCTGCTGCTCAGAAAAGATCGGCATCCAGCGCCATAGGGTGTTCTCTCGTTCTTGAAGTTAGAAAACTTACACGGTGCAGGGGCCTCTTCGAGGCGCCTCGAATAGCTTCAGTATTCATCGTCGCCCCGGCGAACGCCGGGGCCCATTGTCTTTGGCGTCTTGAGGCATAAGACGCTGGGTTACTCGCTTCGCTCGCCCCTTCGGGGCCGCCCTACGGGCGTTCTGCGCGCAAGCGCTTGTCCGGCCTGCGCCGGGACGACGGATAGGCAGGTTTCGGAGCGATCCACGAGCCCTTCCTGCTTACCACTCAAAACAAGGCAGCATCCAACGCCATCAGCGTCGCAGCGCCCGCCCGAGCCTTGCGGATTTCAGCCGCCGTCTCGGGCTGCAACTTGGCGAAGTAAAAACGCGCCGTAGCGAGCTTGGCGGTATAGAACGAATCCCCCGTGCCCTGCTTCTCCAGCGCGACCTTCGCCATGCGAGCCCAGAAATACGAGAACAGCAAATGGCCTACCACACGCAGATAAGGCACAGCAGCGGCACCGACTTCATCGGGATTGCTCATGGCCTTCATTCCAATCTCCATCGTCAATTTCTGCACCTTGTCGCCAAGGTCAGCCAAGGGATTGACGAACTCCTGCATCGCCTCGTTGGCTCCCTCCTCCGTGACGAACGACTGGACGATGTTGCCCAGTACTTTCATCTTCGCACCCATGTCGCCAAGAATCTTGCGGCCGAGTAGATCGAGCGCCTGGATCGTATTGGTGCCTTCGTAGATCATGTTGATACGCGCGTCGCGTACGTATTGCTCCATGCCCCACTCGGCGATATAGCCGTGACCGCCGAGCACCTGCATGGCTTCATTCGTGGAGATGAACGCATTGTCGGTCAGGAACGCCTTGACCACGGGCGTCAGCAGCGCGACCAAGTCTTCGGCCTGCTTGCGTACCGCTTCATCCGGATGCGACAACTCGCGATCGATCTGCAGCGCGGTCCAGTAACTGAATGCGCGACCGCCTTCGACATAGGCCTTCTGGGTCAGCAGCATGCGGCGCACGTCCGGGTGCACGATGATCGGATCGGCGGCCTTGTCGGGCGCCTTCGGGCCCGTCAGCGCACGCATCTGCAGACGTTCCTTGGCATAAGCCAACGCGTTCTGGTACGCGACTTCGGTCAGGCCCAAGCCCTGCATGCCGACGCCAAGGCGCGCATTGTTCATCATCACGAACATCGCGTTGAGGCCCTTGTTGGGCTCGCCGATCATCCATCCGCTTGCGTCGTCGAGGTTCAACACACAGGTGGCATTGCCGTGAATGCCCATCTTGTGCTCGATGGCGCCGCAATGGATGCCATTACGTTCGCCGGGACGACCACTGGCATCGGGAATGAACTTCGGCACCACGAACAGCGAGATGCCCTTGGTACCCTGCGGGGCGTCCGGCAGACGCGCAAGCACCAGATGCACGATGTTGTCGGCCAGGTCGTGTTCGCCCGCCGAAATAAAGATCTTGGTGCCCGTGATCCGATAAGAGCCACCGGCCTGTGGCTCGGCCTTGGTGCGCAGCATGCCCAGGTCGGTGCCGCAGTGCGGCTCGGTCAGGCACATGGTGCCGGTCCATTCGCCGGAGACCAGCTTGGGCAGATAGGTCTGCTTCAACTCGGGAGTGCCGTGCGCGTTCAGCGCCTCGTAGGCGCCGTGCGACAGGCCTGGATACATCGCCCAGGCCTGGTTCGCCGCGTTCAACATCTCGTAGAGCGCATTATTCATGAGCATCGGAAGGCCCTGGCCACCGAACTCCGGATCGCACGGCAAGGCCGGCCAACCGGCGTCGATGAACTGGCGATACGCGTCGCGAAAACCCTTCGGCGTACGCACGCTGCCGTCGGCTTCGCGGGTACAGCCCTCGCGATCGCCACCCTGGTTGAGCGGGAACACCACCTCGGAGCAGAACTTGCCGGCTTCTTCGATGATCTGGTCGATGGTGCTCGCGTCGACGTCCGCATGGCGCGGCATCGCCTTGAGTTCGGCTTCGACGCCCAGCAGTTCGTGAAGTACGAACTGCATGTCGCGTAAAGGTGCTTTGTACTGGCCCATCTAAAGACTCCCGGGAGATTCATGACATCGCGCCATGGTATGACGCTTTCAGGTTTTCGAAACGCACAGGCCCCACAGCACCAGCGCCATGGCAATGGTGATGGCAAGCGACCCGCCCGCTATCAGCACCGTGACCACGGTCTCGCGTAGTTGGCTGGCTTGATGACCGGCACCGGCCATCGGGAGCGAGCGGCTGGCGCCCCACAATGCGGCTAGCAGCATGCTCGCGAAGATGGCATACAGCCCCGACACAGCCAGTACCTGTGTTGCTCGTTGCACACCAGGCGGCAACGTTATGTATTGCCACATCAGCCCCAGCGCCCATAGCGCCAATCCACTCTGGAGTCCCGTGGTATGCACCGATACGCCCATTCGTGGATTGGGCAAGGCCGGTATAGCCACGCCGATAAGCAAGCTGAGCAGGAACATGACCGTGCCCCAGATCAGCAATTGGTGTGGAATGGCATTCATCGTTGTCTCCGTCGATCGAGCTTAGTTAGGTTCAACCGGAAAAATCATGCAGGTCTCCGTGCCATGAGCGAGCAGCTTTCCACGTTCATCGAGAAGCCGGCCTTCGCTCGTCGCCACCCGGCTGCCACGATGGATCAGCCGGCCTTCGCAGCGCACGATCCCGCTGGAGGGCAGTACCGGACGAACAAAGTTGATTTTCATTTCCAGCGTCGTGTAGTTCTCGCCGGCCTTCAGCGTCGTATGAACGCAATGGGCCATGGCCCCATCCAGAATCGTTGCAGCCCAACCGCCCTGGATCGTGCCGATCGGATTGAAATAGCGCGGCGACGGTTTGCCGACAAAGAGAACACGACCCTCCTCGACCTCGGCCAGATCGATATCCATCGTGTCTGCATAAGGTGCGCAAGGATGCGTGCCATTCAACATGCCGTGCAGAAAGGACATGCCGCTCTCCGCCATGAGTACGTCACGCGGAACTACGCCAACCTGCCGAACCTTGCCTTGGGAAGAGTCCATCTCATGTTCTCAATGGGTCGCTATTACGCTGTAGACTTCCCCCGCTATTTTCCATACGCAAGCGTATGCAGGTAGTGACACTTAGCGATCCGGAGAGCGAAACTGTACTGGTCATATTCCCAGTACTGCGCCTGTTTTGCAGTCCTATTTCTTCCAACAACCATCGACGCGATAGCACCGGATCGATACGATATGGCCAAACTGTACTGGTCGAGGTGGGGCGCAGATGAGTGACGGCAGCAAACGGATCACGCGCACCGAGACGGCAATGGCGGCCATCCGCCAGAAAATCGCTGTCGCACCCGGCGTCAAACTTCCCTCGATCCGCAGCCTTGCGGAGCAGCAGAAGGTTTCGAAGTCGACGATCGTCGAGGCCTATGACCGGCTTGTCGCGGAGGGAGATGTCGAAGCGAGGCCCGGCTCGGGCTTCTTTGCGGTTGCCCGTCCACGGCCATTCAATCTCACCGAAACGCGCCCACAACTCGATCGCGCTGTCGATCCGCTCTGGATCATGCGCCAGTCCCTGATATCCCGCAGTGCCACTTCGCAGCCGGGTTGCGGTTGGCTACCGGAGTCATGGCTGCCCGGTGACATGTTGAGGCGCGTATTTCGCAGCGTAGTAAGCCAGGAAAACGCGAACCTTACCGCTTACGGCATGCCGCAGGGCTTTCCGCCTTTGCGTGAGCGGCTGACGCAGTGTCTCAACGAACGCGACATCGCCGCCGACCCCAGCAACATCCTGCTCACCGATTCGGCGACGCGCGCGATCGACATCGTCTGCCGCTTTCTCGCACAAGCCGGCGATACGGTTCTGATCGACGACCCCGGCTACTTCAACTTCCAGGCGATGCTGCAGGCGCAGCGCATCAACATCGTCGGCGTGCCGTTCACTCCAAACGGCCCCGATCTGGAGCGGTTCGCGTCCATCTGTGCGGAGCATCGCCCCAAGCTCTATCTGACGACGGCGGTGCTCCATAATCCGACGGGTGCGAACATCAGTGTCGGCACCGCACATCGCCTGCTCAAGCTTGCCGAAGCGCACAATCTTGTCATTGTCGAAGACTGCATCTCCGCCGAGCTGGACCCTCGACCTTCGCCTGGATTGGCCGCACTGGATCGCTTTGAACGCGTGGTACTTCTTGGAAGTTTTTCCAAGACACTGGGCGGAGCACTCCGTTGCGGTTTCATCGCTGCACGCCATGACTGGATCGATGGCCTCACCGATCTTGCGCTTGCCACGAGTTTCGGCGCGGGCGAGATCGCCGCTCAGACCATTCATCGTCTTCTGACCAACGGCAGCTATCGACGCCACCTCGATGTCCTGCGCCCGCGATTGGCCCAAGCCATGGCCTTTACCGCCGAACATCTCGACCGGTTGGGCTTTACTCTCTGGACACGGCCGGATGCCGGCATGTTCCTGTGGGCGCAATTGCCAGACGGGCTGGACTCGTCCGAGATTGCGGTGCGCGCGCTTGGCCAGGGCCTCATGCTGGCACCAGGCAACGCCTTTAGCCCTTCCCATACGGCGAGCCGCTATATGCGATTCAATGTCGCCCAGTGCCGGGACAAACGTGTCTTCGATCTACTGGCCAGGGTGATGCAGGCTTGATCGCACGCTGCAAACCTGGATAGCTGCCGAGAAATTTACGCGACCGTGCGATTTCGACGTAGCGCTTTTACGCCTTCCGGATGCAGCATGTCGCATCCGCTCCGCGGAGCGATGACAAGCACGATGCCGTGAGTATATTGATCGTTCATGGGCCGCACGCGGCCAGCAGCTCTTTCACACAGGATTTGCTGCTTCAACTTCAGCAACAAGCTCATGCAGCGGGTCGCTCGCTGAAGCTGTGCACTTGTGGTGATCTGCGGGACTTTGTTGTTCAAGTGTGTTCCATCAAGTCCCATAGCACCGAATTCGTTCTGCTCGACCCGGGTGACCTGGCAACGCAGGCACACGCGCACCCGGAAGCCGGCCTGGCTGGTGCGCTCGATAAATTGGCAGCCCCCTATATCGAGGTCCACGAGAAATTCGGCGCGGAACTGGAACGCGGCAGTCCTCATCATGCCCGGGTCGCTACCGTGATTATCAACGGCAATATCGGCAGCAGTTACCGGATAGGCCTCAGCATCGCGCTTCGTCAATTGAATGCCGAACGCCGGCTTCAAGGTGACCATCAATCGCATATGTGAATGATATGGTCTGGTCGCGACTGAAGTCGCTCCTACAAGCTAGCTGTGCCTGCCTGAGTTTGTAGGAGCGACTTCAGTTGCGACCCCACCCCATTCCATCACAGCATCATATTGTGCTCGCGTTCGCATTTCCCGCATCGGTCGTTGCACCGATGGCAACAGCATTCGCCATACGCGCGCAATCAAGAACCCGATCAAATTCGCGCATTTAGATCCCTCCGTGCTGCTTCGCACCAATCGTTTGGATGGCTATACGTCCATCCATGCACATTCATGCCTCGCTGGACACGCTCCCGCTCATCGTGTAAACCTACGAACGCCTATTTGGATCGAGACAAGTAGGCACTTGTGCGATCGAGGCACGGGGAGGGTGTGACCCAGGCCTGTAGCGAACCCGGTATGCCACTGCGTGGCGTACCGCGGGTGCCTGTTGCCGGATTTTCGGCTCTCACTCCCCGGGGAATGCATGAACAACACCTGCTTTATTCGTACCACTGCGCTCACTCTTGCCATTGTTGCAGGCATCGGCACCCTGACGGTCGCCCATGCACAGTCGACTACCGGCAGCATCAACGGCAGCGTACCGGCCGGCGACAACCAGTCCGTTGTTGTCGAGAGCGGGACGGGTATTCGACGTGAAGTACCTGTCGATGCGCGAGGGCGCTATGCGGTGTCGCAGTTGCCGCTTGGCAGCTATACGGTCACGCTGATGCGCGACGGCAAGCCCGTAGATACGCGCAAGGATGTCGGCCTGCGCGTAGGGCAAGGCACCGATGTGTCGTTTGCGACACCCACGGCGGCAACCCAAGGGGACGTCACGGCACTATCCGGTGTCACTGTCACGGGCAATGCCCTGCCCAGCATCGACGTCACCAGCGTCGATTCGCGCACCGTGATCACCTCACAACAATTGGCCAAGCTCCCCCTGGGACGCAATGCCGAGGCGATCGCGCGTCTGGCGCCTGGCGTGGTCAACAATGGCGGCAATTTCAAGAGCGACACGGGTCACTCCATCGCCAGTTTCGGTGGCGCCGCGTCCAACGAGAACGCGTACTACGTCAATGGCTTCAACACCACCGATCCGCTGAATGCCGAGGGCGGCCTGCAGTTACCCTACGGCGCCATCGATCAGCAGGAGGTCTATACCGGCGGCTACAGCGCGAAATACGGCCGTTCCGACGGCGGCGTCATCAGCCAGGTCGGCAAGCGCGGCAGCAACGACTGGCATTTTGGTGCTCAGATTCTATGGGAGCCCGAGTGGGCACGTGCCGGCCAGACTGATCTGCACTACGCGCGTATCCCCGCTTCCGCTCCGGCTGGCAGCCTTTATCAGCCACGTAGCCAGAACGAACAATGGACTACGACCGTCAGCGCCTACGCGAGCGGCCCGTTGATCAAGGACAAGCTGTTTTTCTTCGTCGCCGGCGAGTTTGAAAAGGTCGGCCAGCATAATGTGAACGAGGTCGGCAACAATACGCCGGCATCGACCATCGATTACCGCAGTCCACGCTGGTACGCCAAACTGGACTGGAACATCAACGACAACAATATCTTTGAGCTGACCGGCGCCGCGGACAAGCGCGAAGGCAGCGGCACGCGCTATAGCTACGATTACGCCGATCTCCATCGCACGGGCATCATCGGCCCCGTCGACAACACCAAGACCGGCGGCGACCTCTGGGTGGCCAAATACACCAGCTATATCACCGAGAATCTCACGCTGAGCGCGATGTACGGTGAGATGAACAGCAAGAACTACGATCAGCCGGGCGCATACGACCCCACGCTGGTTCGCGTCGACAGTTCTCAGAACGAAAATCCCGCACTCAATGGCGGTACGGCGATTCACAACAATCAGGTGGATGACATCAGCGACCCGCGTCGCGGCAACAAGTCGACCAATTTCCGGCTCGATCTGGAGTACAAGCTAGGCGACCACACGCTTTCGGCCGGTATCGACAATGTGAAGTCCAAGGTGATCGCCTTCGGCACGTCGAGCCCAGGCCCCGGCTATGTCTGGAGCTACGGTCAGCAGGCCGATCCCACCCAGCCTATTTCCGATGCGCCGGGCGTCAACTTCGTGCCTGGCACGGCCGGCTTTGCCAATGGCGCGGAAGGCTACTACGTCAGCCGCAACGTCGTCGGCAACCTGGTCAATGTACGTTCCGACCAGCGTGCGCAATACATCGAAGACAACTGGCAGGTCAGCGACCGGTGGTTGCTGTCGATCGGTCTGCGCAATGACCAGTTCACCGACTACAACCAGTTCGGCGCACCTTTCATCAAGCAGACCAAGCCGCAATGGGCGCCGCGATTGGGCGTGTCGTGGGACGTGAACGGCGACAGCAGCTTCAAGGTCTTTGCCAATGCGGGACGCTATTACCTGGGCTTGCCGCTGAATCCCGCCACGGGCGCGGCAGCCGGCTATATATCGACCCAGCAGTACTACACCTATGGCGGCATCGACCCGACCACGGGCGCACCGACGGGTTTGACTCAGATCAGCGAGCCGGTCTCGGCCAACAACTCCTACGGCATCCCGCCCGATCCACGCACGGTCGCGGCCAAGAACCTCAAGGCCGAACATCAGGATGAATACATCCTCGGCTTCGACAAGTCTTTCGGCGATCACTGGGTCTATGGCGCCAAGGCAACCTATCGCAAGCTGCTGAGCGCCATCGACGACTTCTGCGACGTGTCGCTGATCAATGCCAAGGCCGCTGCGCTCGGCTACACCGTGGGATCGACCAATAGCTGTTATCTGGTCAATGGTGGCGCGGGCAATACCTTCACCCTGCTCGATCCGAGCGGCCATCCGTTCGAGGTACCGCTCAGCCGTGAAGAGATCGGCTTTCCCGAGCTCAAGCGTAACTACTACTCGTTGGAAATGTTCCTCGAACACAGCTTCGATGGCACCTGGTACGGCAAGCTCGACTACGTCTTTTCGCGCAGCTACGGCAATACCGAAGGCCAACAGCGAACCGATACACGCCAAGGCGGCGCTGCGGGCAGCGTGGATTGGGACAACCGCTACGTCATGGAATATTCCAACGGTCCGCAGGGCAACGACCATACACATGCCATCAAGGCCTATGGCTACTGGCAGTTCACGCCGGAATGGCAGGTCTCCGGCAATCTGCAGGCGATTTCAGGCGCGCCGGAAGTCTGCACCGGCTACTACGGGCCCGACCATACCGATCCGGTGTCGTACGGCAGTTCGTACCGCTGGTGCAACGGCATGCCCTCGCCTCCCGGCAGCCATGGGCGTCTACCTTGGACATTCCAACTCGATCTGGGGCTGACCTATCGTCCCGCATGGGCCGACTCGAGGCTGGCGTTCTCGGCGAACGTCTTCAATGTGCTCAACCAGCAGCGCGCCATCTTCCGCTACCCCGCAAGCGAGGGCCCAGCCAATACGCTCAACACGATCTACCGCGTACCGCTGTATACGCAGGACCCGCGTTACGCCCGATTCTCGGTGACGTACGATTTCTGATCAGGGCATGCGTCACGCGCGGTCTCCCGAATTGAGACCGCGCGTGGTTGTCGATCAAGCGATATCCATTATTCCTTGCGAGCGTACGACCATTTGAAGCCGAGGCCTTCGATCCTGTCGGCGCTGGCCCAGCCAAAGACGGTTTCGAATTGCGTCTCGCTGCCGATCGGCGGTTCGCTGCCCCAGGGCTTGCCGATGTCGCGTCGGCCGCCGCCAACGATGTGCCCCTTGTTGGTCACGAAGTAGAGCGAATACAACGGATCGCCAGGGCCACCATGGGTGCCGTATGCGGCGGCGATGAACTCGTCCTTGCCCAGAGTATGCGTTCGCTTGTTACCCGACGCGGCATAGGCGCCCCAGGTATTCATGCCGCCCGAGCCACGCGTGATGTGGAGACCAAGCACCCGGTCGCCTGCCGTGTTGAGATTGATCCCGATCTCGGTGATCGGAATGTTCGCTGCAACGACCTTCTCGCCATCGAATTCGGTGCCTCTCTTGGCGCCGAAGAGCCCCGACTTTGAAGTGACGCGCACAGTCTTGGGCAACTCCTTCAACGCGGGATTGATATATCGCCAGACGAGCGCGGGGCCAAACAACGCATCCAGCTCCGCGTTGAACTCCTCCGTGACCTGGCGTTTGCGCTCCTCATAGACCTCCTTGCCTTCGGTACGGCTACGCTCGAAATAACCCGTGTCGGCGACATAGCGAAACCCGTCGTAACGATCCTCGACCACGAAGACGTCATGGTGCGCCTGCCCATTGACGTAGGTCATTTGCTGGGACAGCTCGATGTATTTGAGGCGCCACTCCAGGGTCTTGGCGCGTGCCTTCTTTGCGCCATCGACATAAAGCGTCACGCGATCCTGCAGATCCTTGAGCAATCCCTCGGGATCGTCGGATTTCTTGCCGTAAAGTTCTTCAAATTTGTCGTAACGCTCGCGCAATGCGGAGAGATGCATCGTGCCAAGGGTGAGCAGATGCGGGAGTGTTTTCTCCGGCGCGCGTTCGTCGAAATAATAAGGCTGCGAGGATTCGAGCTTCTGCAATACCGCCGTCATCCACGTCCCTTTGTCCGCGCCTTTCGTGGCTTTCGCATATTGCTTGAGGTTGTTCTTGATACCTTCCATGTCCTTGGCCAGATTCTTCAGGTACTCCTCGTCGATCATCTGTCGGGCGACATTGCGCACGTAATCGCGAATCTGATCGACCAGGGCTCCGTCGGTTTCCGGCCAGAACAGGCCGAGAAGAAACTTCACGCCGCCACCGGCCGTAGGAATCAGGTTGACCAGCGAAAGCACGGAGTCGCGAATGGGATCCACGCCACGAAGCACCGCTTCGCGCAGCGCGCGAGGCTCGATGGTGGGCCCGCATGGCACCAGCGAAAACTGGAAGTGCTTGCCGCCGTTCCATATCTGCTGCACCAGCGGCACCCCATACGCTGTCCCGGCTTCTTTCATGCAGAGAAACTTCTGGCTTTGCCGCGCTCCGATGTAGTACGCACCGTCGCCCGCCGGTAATAACTCGAATTGCTGATTGGCCGAATAGTCGTGCCTGTCCCACTGGATGATGCCCACGCCATCGGCGGTCGACTCACCAGGCACATCGAAACTGCGTCCGCTGAATCGGGCCACGATGTTGTAGTACCGCCCGGTCTTGTGAAACTGGAACTGTTGATACTCCCCACCGACCCAATCGCCCTGCTGGATCGGCATGCCTCGTTCGGGCTTGTTGTGATGGACTTCGACAACCTTCCCGCTGTGTTTGGCGACGAGGCGGTAGTACTGCCCTGGTACGGGTTCAAATGACATGTGTTCCCCCTGGTTTGTGTTTGCTACGGTTGGTACTGCTTTTATTGTGAGAACGACTTCGGGGCTCTAAAAACCCCTTCCTAATCGTCGTCCCGGCGTAGGCCGGGACCCAGTGGCTTTGCAATCGGTTATCGCGAGAGCCAACAAGCAGCTGCTCCATCGCGAAAATCTAAAACTGAAGTCACTGGATTTCGGCCTACGCCGGGATGACGACTAGGGGGTTATTCGAAGTTCCCCAAAGTCACTCCCACAAGGCGTCACGCTAAAACAATCTCGGCACGCTCCAGCGGCAACCAAAGCGTGAAACGTGTTCCTCCCGGGCTCGAATGCCATGCCGCCTTGCCACCTATGGCTTCGGCCCGGCGGCGCTGGTTATGCAAACCACGTCCTGTGGCAGAACCAAGCGCCTTTTCCACATCGAAGCCTTGCCCGTTGTCTTCGATGGATACCCGCACGCCATCGGCTTCCAACGCAGTGCCGACACGAATCCGCGCAGCCTGGGTGTGGTGAAGAATGTTGGAGAAGCTTTCCTGGACGATGCGCAAGATGTGCAGCGCGCTGGAGCGATCGAGCCAGTGGAGCGCAGGCAGTTCCCGCACCTCCCATAGCAACGTGATACCCGCCCCTTCCAGACGCGGCCCCAGCCGGAACCGCAGTGTGGCGAGCAGTAGCAGCAAATCCGCTTCGATCGGCTCCATCGAGTCGATGGTCAGCTTCAGGTCGTCCAGGCAGGTCTTGAGGATCTGCGAGAACTTCTGATCGCTCAGGCCGCCATGCTCGACCAGGCGAATGGCACTGATCAGCGACGAGCCGACGCCGTCATGCATATCCTGCATCAACCGCTGCCGCTCGTCGCTGATCGCCCGCTGCGTCTCGGCTTCGCGCAATCGATGGTGGGTCAGTTCAAGTTCCGCTTCACGACTTTGCAAGCGTTGCGCCAGGCTGGCGTTGATCCGTTCCACTTCTCCGATCGCAGCTACATACCGGCGATACATGAGAATGCCGAAGGTGGCGAAGGTAATCGCATTGGTATAAGCGCCGAGATACCAGCCTTCCGGACTGATGACATTGTTCTGCACCGCCCAGTCGGATACGCCCAGCAAGGTGCACAGGAACAGGCCCGCCGATACCAATCGAGCCTCCTTGGAGTGACGCCCTGCCAGCACCCAGCCGGCGATACTGACCATGGCGCTGGTCAGCCCGGTGGCGGCGTAAATCAATGGCGTGACCTTGGGCGTGTTGGGCCAGACCGCCAGCGGAGGCAAGGTCAACAGGCCGACCAGCACGGTCGCGATCATCATGCCAAACGACACGACCCGCAGCGGCCGCCCATGCAGCCGGCAAATAAACAGATGCACCACCGTCACCAGCCACAACAGCGAATTGACTGTGAACCAGGCAAACCAGTCGTTGGCGATGGGGACGGCAACATAGAAATGAAGCCCGCGCAGAAACGATACGGTCGCCAGCACGAAGAAATACACATAGCCCGTTTCATGACGGCGCTTGAACCATACAAAAAGCGCGAATACGCCAACGGCCATGAACGCGGCATTCAACATGCCCGGCAACTCCTGCTGCAGCCATTGGCGTACGTGATAACGCGGACGCAAGGCAGTGGCCTGCCCCAGCCATAGCGATGACAACGCAACCTGGGTGTCCTGCGAATGCTCGAGACGAATGAAGATCTCCATTCCCCGTACCGTCGGCGAACCGTCTACCGGTTTATCCAGGACCACCCATAGCGGCGTGCGGGTGCTGTTCCATAACGACCCCTCCTGCTGCGCACGATGTACCAGGCGGCCATTGACGTATATGGCGATGGTGCCATCGGTTTTTACCCTTGCGCCGTACAAGGCCAAGGGACCGGACCCATCGGGTACTCTCGGTGTCGTGAGCCTGAGCCACGTCACCTGGCTGGTATGCAACGCCGCACCGGCCTTGGCCTGGCGCAACAAGTCGATCGGCAGGGCCAGTGGCAGCGTCACCGGTTTCCATGCATCGGGCAGATCGCTACCGCGCCATTCGGTCGGAGGTGCGGTAAAGCCGGAGCTGCCCTGAACCTGCCAGTCGGCGTGCGTCAAATGCTGGACGATATCGGGGGATGGATTATCTCTCAGGCCCGCATATCCCGTGAGCATAAATGCCAGCAATATCAAGGAAAATATAGCCACCACAACGGCAAAAGGCGGCACAGAAAGACTTTTCATTTCCTGAGCATATCGCGAGTTTCGGACCCCGTGACAATTGAATTCGATAATGTCGCGCGGCTGAAAATAAAGTGAGACGGAGGGTATAGCGGCCCGCCCTTGCCGCCTCAAGAGCACGCAAGCGTGCCCTTGAGTCTTCATCGTTACGCAATCAAGGGTTTTGCCAAAAACCGCCTGTTGAATTGCCAAGAATATTGATCGAGTCGTAGTCCGTTTTTGTCAGATACTGACCCGTCGTGGTCGACCAGAGATGCGGCTCCTTGGTCGGGTATTCGGCAAGCAGCTTGTATCGCGAACCGATGGCGTAAAAACCCGAAGTGAACTCATGGCTGCCGCCCTTGGGCACATTGCCATAGCCGATCTGCCTGCCGAACGGCTCGTAGATGGTGATCCAGACATCCTGGTCGGTCATGTTGAATACTTTGAATCCAGCCATGTGTTTTCTCCTGTTGGCTTGTACCTGCTGACGCGGCGAACGGTGACATTCGCCGCGGAATAAGCGCCTTGCAGCCTGCGGCTGCGATCAGGGCCGGATCGGGTTGAGCGCGGTAAGGTGCGCTTCGCCCGACAGCGGCTTGTACACATAGAGCAGCGCCGGAAAGCTCGGCGACGGCAAGGAAGTGCTGGTGCCGGTGCAAAGAAAGCAGTAGTTCGTCCCTGCCACCACCTGGGTGGCAACGGCCAGAGGCACGTACTTCACACCGACCAGGCCACCCAGGGCCTCGGTGAGCACGGCCTTGGCTTCAGCCGATACGTCGTAATTAAACTCGCCCCAACCACCAATGATCTGCGACATGGTTTTTACCCCCTGATGACGGCCGCACGAGAGATGCCTGTAGCCATGCGACCAATAGCTGCAAGCGGGAAAACCGGTTAACCCGTCTCCCTGACCGGCAGAAATTTGATTTATAACCGTGGCATTGTCTGTAGAACAAAGGCGCTACAATTGGCAATGGAAATCCGCCGTATATTTATTGACTAATGGAAGCCGCGAACATTGATTCAAATCCGCCCCTGATTAATATCGCGATCGTCGAGGACGACCCTGATTTTTGTCTGGCCATAAGCCAGGCAATAGGCGCCGCGGCGGATATGCGTCTGGCCAGACAGGCCAATACCCGCGCGCAAGGTCTGGCGATAGTGCAAGGACCGCCGGTAGACGTGCTGTTGGTCGACCTGGGATTGCCCGATGGTTCGGGGATCGATGTCATCCGCGCAGCGGCATCGCAATGGCCAAGCTGCAGCATCCTTGTCAGCACCCATTTTGGCGACGAAACGCACGTCATGCGCTCGATCGAAGCCGGTGCCGCCGGCTATCTGCTCAAGGACAGCTCACCGGCCAGGATAGTCGAAGAAATCCGTAGCGTAGCCAGTGGCGGCAGCCCGATCAGTCCGATCATCGCGCGGCAGATTCTCGCTCGTTTTCGACAAGGCATGGCCAGCACCGGCGTTACGCCCGAGCCCATAGCCCCGCCTCACTTGTTATCGGGGCGCGAGAAGGAAGTGCTCGACCTCATTACCAAAGGTTTCACGGCACAGGAAATCGCCCGGCTCATGCAACTGTCGCATTTCACCGTGCGGTCGTTCGTGCGGCGCATCTATAGCAAGCTCAAGGTTACTTCCAAGGCCGAGGCGATTTACGAAGCCAGGACGCTTGGGCTGTTGCCGGATTGACATGAGCGATAGAGATACTCCGACTTTCAGGACTTCGAAAAGCCGAGGAACGCCCAAAACCTGGCTAGCTTGTAGGAGCGACTTCAGTCGCGACCGTTCAGCGCGAGGTATCAACGGTCGCCACTGAAGGGAACCTCGAAAAGCCTCAGTTTTGATCGTCGCCCCGGCGAAGGCCGGGGTCCAGCGTCTTCAGTACGTTGTGGCGTGAGGCGCTGGGTCCCGGCCTTCGCCGGGACGACGAATAGGAAAGGCTTTTAGAGGTTCCCTTCAGTCGCTCCTACAAAGATCCCGAAACACCGCTTGGGAGGAAAAGAGTCATGAACATCCGTCGATTCTCCTGGCTAATCCTGATGTCGCTATGGATGGCGCTATGGGGTTGTACAACGCAACCCGTATCGCACGTTCAATCATCGAGCGCCCTTGCCAGGCGGGTGCTTTCCAGCGCATCCCCCTCGCCCCTGTCTTCTGCGGACCACCCGGTCAACTGGTGGTTTGTCTTCAAGTTCAACGCCAAGGCGTTCCCATTGTGCGGAGCCGCCCAGCAGGAAACCTGCCCCTTCGGCGGCACGCCATCCACACGCGACGTCGGCCAGCAGTTCGTATTCGCCACCGACGACGAAGGCAGCCTGACAAAGGGCGCCACCTGCCTGGGACAAAGTGCCGACGATCCACTCGGTGCCACCTTCGGGCAGATATACACGGGCAAGTACTACTACGTCGTCTGGAACGACCAGTTCTACAACGATCCGCAGATACCTGGCTGCAGCCAGGAGTGTTCGGCACCCTGGGCGCATTCGAAGGGCATGGTGGCCTGGGACGACGACGGCAACGGGATACTTCTGCAGGTCACCACGCCATCGTGGCCCGGCTCGGGCAGCGCGGCTCAACCTCGGGCGGCCGGCAATACGCTGGGCTGCGTATCCAACGACAACAACATCAAGTTCAGCCAACATTTCTTCGCCCTGCGTCTGACCCACGACGATCTGGCCAAAGTTCTCAAGGCGCTGGGCAATGCCAGCGTAGCGACCGATCCGGCCGATGCACAGATCGTCTCCAACGGTGGCCCGACGGATATCCAGTCACTGGTGGCCGCGCTTGGCAAGAAGTCCACCAGCACCACCGTATCCAACGACATGTTGTCGAGCGGGGTGGAGATGATTTCCAAGCCGTCCGCCCTGCACGTGCCGCCATGGCAGATGGTCTCCGCTGTTCTGGGCGGGACCTCACTGAAGGTGGCCAACTGGTGGGCGAATCCCGGGCAGATTCCGGATACCACGGCGTCGACGCCGATCGGCTGCTGGGATGCGAGCCTGGGTAAACCCGGCGCGGTGGTCAATGCCACCAGCGGCCAATGGGATGGCGTTCCGTTCGGCCTGGAAGGTGGCGCCAGCGACGATCACAATCACGCCAAGGTGGGTATAAGCACCGACAACGGCAGTGACGAGGTTATTTTCGGCGACATGAACCAGGACGGCGCGCTCAGCGGCAACTGCAAGGCGTCGCAGAACGGCCGTGGCGGCCTCTTCTTTGTTGTTCACGACCAGGCGCTCAATCAGGGCCTGTCGGCGATGATGACCAGCCCCTGAGGCAACCTTTCACGGCCTGCCCGGCACTCACGCGAACGAGACGCTTGAGGTAGTCGACCGCATGCATGTTGGCGAGCAGTACCACGAATTCATTCAGACCTCGCCGCGGGACCAGGCGGTACGCGACAGGTTTCTGAAGATGGCGTTGGATCTGCTGCCCGAGGGTGCGGATGTACTCGATTTTGGCGCCGGTACCGGTATCGACGCGAAGACGTACGCCGCCCATGGTCACCTGACCTTCGTGTATGAGCCCTCGGCGGCGATGGGCGAGTATCTGGCGCAGCACTGCCGTGACGAAATCGCCCGCAACACGGTGATTGCAACGGCTCCACCCTTGACCTGCAAGGTGCAGGGGGTCACGGCGAACTTCGCGGTCCTCAACCATTTCGAGGATCACACCTCGCTCTTTGAAGATCTGTCGCACGTAGTGCACCAGGGCGGCTTCGTCCTGGCCAGCATGCTCAACCCTTATTATCTTGGCGATGTGCGCTACGGCTGGTGGCGGGCGAATCTCTTGAATCTGGTGCGCCATGGTCGCTATGCCATTTCGAGCGAAAGTCGCATCCATCGTTTTGCCCCGCGCGTAGTGGCTCGCGCCGCGGCACCCTACTTCCGGCTGGAACGACTCAGCCCGCGAGGCTTGGGACTGGCCACCGACCTCTATATGTTCCTGCTGTTTCGGCGCGTCTGAGATGTGGAAGGACTGGGTAAGGCCGCTGGTTCGCCCCCTGCCGCAATGGTCTACGATCGCCGTGGCTCCTGCGCAACAGGCGGTCATCGCCACCTTGCATTGGGCTGGTAAATCGGCGGATGTCACCGCAGACCATACTGTCGCTTCGCTCAAGCCGCTGACGATCGCGACCAGCCTCGATGCGGGCGAACGTCCTGTACTTGAATATCGCGATCGCTCGACGGGACAAACGCTTGGCGTACTACGACTGGTGCGGGCGGCGTCAATTGCCGCAGAAGAGACGCCGCTCGCGTTGTATCACGTCGCCAGCGGCTCACAACGCTGTCTCGGCTGGCCACGACGCCCGTGGAACGCGTGGCTTCAGAGTCGCGCCATGTCGAAAAGCCGCGCGCCGCATCACCTGGCCATGGACGCTGCCGCCGTACAGCAGCTGATGATTGCCTATCTGTGTCCGCGGCCGGTCGTTCTTGTTTCCGTCGACGCGCCGGGGCACCGGAATATCTTTCCGATGGATCTGATCGGGCCACTGGAGCACAGCGGACTGTTTTCACTCGGACTGCGTAGCACCAACGTTTCCATGCTCGTCATGCGCGAGGCGCGCCGGGTAGCGCTGTCGGACATCCCGGCGACAATGAAGAAGGTCGTTTACCAGTTCAGCGAGCACCATAAACAGCCGCCCGCAGACTGGAATGCGCTTCCGATGTCCGCTCGGCTGTCGCGAGAGTTTGCCATTCCCGCGGTCGCGACGGCGTTGCGTATTCGGGAACTGAGTATCGTGCACAGCCAGGAGATCGGCTCGCACATGTTTTTCCTCGGCCGCGTCGTTTCCGACGAAAAACTGGCAGAAGGCGAGCAACTGCACCACACAGCGGGCTTTCATCAAGCCTATCGGCGCCGACAAGGCACACCGTTTGCCGAAGCCTGATCCCGGCCTTACGTCCCCCAGAATGTGAGCATGCTGGCAGTCAGTGCCTGGCGGTTTCGGAGCAGGTAAAAATGATCGCCCGCGAACGCGTGGCAACTGAAGCCCTCCGTTGCCCAACGCTCCCAGGCCTGAATCCTGTCGAGACTGATGTGGTTGTCGTCGATGCCTGCGTACGCCGTGATGGGAAGGCGCATCGGGCAGTCGCCCGATACGCTGTATTCGTCGATCAGATTGAAATCGGCGCGCAGGGTCGATAGCACGATCTGGCGAAGCTCGGGATGTTCGAGAACCTCCATGGGCGTGCCGCCAAAGCGCTCCAACAGTTGCAACAGCTCCGTGTCGCCAAGTCGCGCGCGCGATATCTCCCTGCGGCAAAGGTGCGGCGCGGGCGATGCCGATACAAACAGGCGTTCCGGAACCGGCTGTCCGCGCTCGTGCAGCTGACGGGCCAATTCGAAGCCGATCACGGCGCCAAGACTGTGGCCAAAGAACGCAAAAGGCAGGTCCAGCGGCAAGACTTCCATCAGCATGTCCACCAGGACACGCATATCGGTCACCGGCTTTTCCTTGAAACGAGTCTCCCTTCCTGGGGTGGCTACGGCCAGCACATCCGTATGCGCAGGAAAATCCTTGTGCCATTCCCGAAACAACGAAGGGCCACCGCCCGCATGGTGGAAGCACACCAGGCGACGCTGCGCAGCGGTGCTTGGGCCAAAACGCTTGAACCAGCGCTCTGGCGACATCGTAGGGCTTTGCAAGCGCGCCTCCTTCTCGAACGTCATGGGGTCGCCGGCTGTGCCAGCACGATGCCATTCTGGCGCTTCCTTACCGCCAACCAGATACGCCAGAAGTACATAGCACCAATGGACGCCTCGAAGATCGAGCCGACGACCCAGCAGGTGGGCAGGAAGCTGGCGTTGCCCAGGTGAGCGGCGGTGATCGCATAGGTCACCGGAATGCTGAGCACCCACAGCAGCACGATGCGGGTGCTGAACAGAAATCTCGTCAGGCCGAAACTTTCCAGCACCGCGCCGCCGGTCATGGAGAATGCAAAGGCGACCGTGTAGAGCCACAGCACGCGCGCGGTCGCGACAGATACCTGTCGAATCTCTTCGGGCTTGTCGGGCAATCCGAACGGGGTCAACAACAGCGTCGGCGTCACTATCTGGAAAAAGGCGATGATGGCGACATAGGTCAACTCGATCGCCATCGTAACGAAAAGAATTCTGGGTATCTGCGGATAGTCTTCCTGGCCGAGCGCATTTCCACACAACACGCTGCAACCAATGCCTAAGCCGATAAGCGGAACGCCGCCGATATAGTTGACGGTCAAATTGACGTTGTTGGCTGCAAGCCCAATCGTGCCCAGGCCAGCGACAATCCAGACGAATGCCGCGCTTCCAAGATTGGTGATACCCGCCGAACCGCCGATGGTAAAGCCCTTTCTTATGCGCGAGAAAAATTCGCTCCCGATCGCATCGCCACGCTTGAGTATCAGCCCTTTCAGATGACCCCAGACGTCTCTGGGCATATAGGCCAGATAGCAAACCAGCATGATCAGCGTACCGGACAAGGTCCCCAGGGCCGAACCGCGCATGCCGAGCTCGGGCAAGCCGTACTTGCCAAATACCAGGCCAATGATCATGACGATGGATACCAGCTGGCCGATCAGCCCGACGATCAAGGTCACTCGTGTTTTACCGATCCCGCTGAAATAGGACGAAAGCGCCATGTTCAACGTCATGACGCTACCGAAGTAGGCCGACCAGTAAAGGAACTGCGATTCCAGATGGGTAATTGCCGCGGGTCGATTGCTCAGGAAGGGAATCAACTCGATAAGCGGTGCCATCACTAACAGGATGGTGGCGAGCCCGGCGCCAACCAGGATGCCTACCGCGGCCTGATACGCAGCCTGCCCCTGCCCTGACCGCCCGAACGCCTGCGCGACGCAGGACCTCGAAAAGCCTGCAAACCCGGTAAAGAAGGTAACGATCGCCATCGCGGTATGGATGGCCGGACCGGAGGCGACCAGGGTGTCGCTCGAATACCGCGCCAGGCAGATGCGATCGACAAGCATCATGATCAGGTTCCCGAGCATCGCCCCCATCAAGGGAAACGAGACATTCAGGACTTTCCTGGCCACCCGGAAATAGAGGCCGGCATCATTCGAGTTCAAGGCGATGTTCCTCGCACAGCGGCGCCAATACTAAACACGGGATTTCAGCCGCACAGGCACCGCGCTGGGCCCCATGAAGAAATTCATGACCTGCAGGACCGGTGGCGCGCTGGTATCGAACTCCAATTCAAAGTTACGCATGATCATCGATACCACGACCTTGACCTCGGTCAGGGCCAGGAAGCGACCGGGGCACAGGCGTGCACCGCCACCGAACGGGAAAACCTTGCGCGAGGGATCGTCGTCCCGGTGCGGCTTCTGCTCGAAGATCCAACGCTCGGGCTGGAAGAGTTCGTGCTGCGGGAAGTGCGCGTCGTCCAGCCCGTCACCGAAGTTCGTCGGCACGAAGATCACCATGCCTTTCGGGATAAAGGTATCGAGGATGACGCTGTCGTTTTTGCTGATGAAGCCAAGGAAGGGTGTCGCCGACCTTAGCCGCTGGGTTTCGTTATGCACCGCATCCAGATAAGGGAACTGCTTCATCTGTTCCCATTCGCGCGACAGCGGTGCATCGCCCAGAACCGCGTCGACTTCGGCCGTCAGCTTGGCGGCGGCGTCGGGATTTTTCGCCAGCATGTTGATCATCCAGGCGATGGAGTTGGCCGTGGTGTCGATACCGCCCACCACGCTTGCGATCGCGTTGCTGATGAGTTCCTGGTCGGTAAAGTCCGAATCGGGGTCTTCGCTCGCAACAATCATGGCCTCCAGCATGTTGGCCGGCTTGTCGCGCAGATGCGGTTGCTGCTTGAGGCGCTCGCGTGTGCTAGTGATAAATCCGAGCACCGTCTGCTCGACATCGGTCGCGGACTTGTCGGCCGCATGATCTACCGGCAGCTTGAAGTGATGCCAGTAGGGGTATAGCGCGGTGCCCCGGCTGGCAAGACGCTCCAGCAGGTTATCCAGATTGTGCTGCAACTGGTTGTCGTCGTCATTGACCACGCCAAGGTCGTAACCCATGGCGATACCGACGATGATGTCGAGTGCCAGCGCCTTCAGGTCGCGACGCAGGTCGACAGGCTTCCCGCTCGCCAGGGCGGCCTTCCAGCGCTGAAGCATGCGCTCGGTCATATCTCCCATGGTGGGAAAGAAGTTGTGGATGACGTCGAAGCTCAAGCCGCCCATGACCAGCTTGCGCTGCTTGCGCCAGTCATCGCCCTCGGCGGTGAATACGCCGCCCACCTTCAGCTCGTTCATCCGTGCCCGAAGGCCCCGGTTGCGCTCGAAACCGTCAGGGCGCTCTTTCAGCAAGCTGCTGATGGCCGCGCGGTCCGAGACGACCACGATCGGGATGCCGAACGCATTCAGGCGATAGATCGGCCCGAACTCGCGGATGAACTTCGCGAGCTTCAAATGCCATTGCTGCCCGCGCATCTGCAGCTGATTGCCGAAGAACGGCAACCCCTTCGGTCCAGGCAGATCGTCGACCGTACGCGAATACTTCAGTTCGCCCACGTCTTCCACATCCAGTTCAGAGGCTTCAGCGTTCGTGTTCATGATGACTTTCCTAAAGTGCAAGAGTGAACTTATACAAGCGACAATTCCGCGCTCTGGGAACGACGTTTGAGCCGACCTGAAATCTCGCGCGCCAATGTTTCGATGAGGGGGGGCTTTACGATCGACAGATGGCTGCCACCGATACTCGTCACCTCAAGACGCCCGCCCAGTACATCGCGCCACCCGAACGTCACGTCTTCGCCCTCGTTACGGTCGGCGGCAAAGAATGTCACGGTAACTGCCGCCGGTGGCGCCGTGTATTGCTCGGCCGCTTTGCCGCCAGCTCGATAGACAGCCAGGATTCGCCGTACCAGCGGCATATCGAGATGTTCGGGCAGCAGTGCTTCGCGCTGGCATAGGGAGATCATGGCGTCGATATCCTTGCGGTCCGCCAGCTCAGTCAATTCACCGTAAGCGGAGTGCTGCCGTATATCGCGGCCCACCGGGTACAGATCGACAACCCAATGCATCAATGCACTGCATTCGTCGAACTCGGCGATATTTGCCGCGCGTAGCTGAGCCCTTAAATAGGGGCTGCTGCCCGTATCGATCATGCCCACGAAGTTGACGGTCTCGCCCATCGCAAGCAGTTGATGGGCGATCTCATAGGCAATCATCCCGCCCAGCGACCAGCCCGCAATGAGATACGGGCCGGAGGCCTGCACCTGCCGCATGGCGTCCAGGTAAGTGCGCGCCATATCGACGATGCTTGCCTGCGGTGTTTCGCCAGCGGCAATGCCACTCGCTGCCAGGGCATACACCGGTTGATCGGCATCCAGATGTCTTGCCAGGTCGAACGCGTACTGGACCTCCCCGCCAATGGGGTGAATCAGGAACAGCGGCGTCGCATGGCCATGGGACCGAATGGGCACCAGGTTCGGATGCCTAGACGGCGGCTTGCTTGCCTCGACAAACGCCGCCAGTGCGCCCAGCGTCGGATGGGTAAACAGATGACGCAACTCCAAATCGATGCCCGCTCGCTTGCGCAGCTGCGACACCAGCTGCACCGCCAGCAAGGAGTGTCCACCGAGCCTGAAGAAATCATCCGATACGCTGACCTGCTTCACCTTCAGCACATCGAGCCAGATATCGGCAATGATCTGCTCGGTCGGCGTCCGTGGGGCGAGATGGACGGCATCGCTTTGCGTCAGATCCGGCACCGGTAGCGCCTTGCGATCCACCTTGCCGTTTACCGTAAGCGGCAGCGCCTCCAGGATCACATAGCTGCTGGGCAGCATGTAGTCCGGTAGCCGTTGTGCCAGGCCGGTGCGATAGGCTGCTACCTGCCCGCGGCCCTGCGACGGCACCACGTACGCCACCAGTCGCTTCTCGCCCGGGATGTCTTCACGCAGCATCACCGTCGCTGCCTGCACGTCGGCCAGGGCTGCCAGCTGCTGCTCGATCTCGCCCAGCTCGATTCGGAAGCCGCGCAGCTTGACCTGATCGTCGCCACGACCCAGGAACTCCAGCTCGCCATCGGCCCGGTAACGCACCAGATCGCCTGTGCGATAGAGACGCGCTCCGGACCTGTCCGTGAACGGATCAGCGACGAAACGCTCTTCGGTGAGCGATGCGCGACCGAGGTAACCCAGCGCCACACCATCGCCACCGATATACAGCTCGCCCACGCTGCCCATCGGCTGCAACTGCATGCCCTCGCCCAGCACATACAGCTGGGTATTGCCGATCGCCCGTCCGATCGGTGCCGCGACACCCTCCAGTGTCTCCAGCACTGCCGCGTCCGAGAGCGACCAAATGCTGCAGCCCACGGTCGCCTCGGTCGGGCCGTATTCGTTCACGAAGGTCGCGGCTGGCAGCAATTCGCCCTTCCAGCGACGTAACGTCGCCAGGGTGAGCTGCTCGCCACCGATCACGATGCAATGGGCCGCATCGCCTGCTGCTTCGGCACGATCCATATAGGACAGTGCTTCCAGGTGAGCTGGCGTGATCTTGAACAACCAGGGCGCACCCGAAGCGAACAACCTCTCTGACAATTGCGGCAAGGTCCGTTCGTCATCGGCCAGCAGCACCATCGGCTTGCCCACCATCAATGGTGGCAGCAAGGTCGTGACCGTGGCATCGAAGCCCAGCGGTGAACTCACCACCGAGCCGACGATGCCCTCGCCCAGGTACTCCCGTACCGCGTGCCACACGTAGTTCGACAACGAGCCGTGGGCCACCATTACGCCCTTGGGCTTGCCGGTAGAGCCGGAGGTGTAGAGCACGTAAGCCATGCGGGTGGCTGAGGTCTGGCTGTCCAGATTGCCGTCCGCATAGCTGCGCAACATGCCTGCATCACCGTCCAGGCAGAACACCGACAAGCCCGATACCGTCGGCACGCGATCCCGCAGATGTTGCTGGGTCAGGACCACGGCCGGCTTGGCGTCGTCCAGGATCGTGGCCAGCCGTTCCGGCGGATAGGCCGGATCCAGCGGCACATACGCGCCGCCCGCTTTCCATACGGCCAGCATGCCGACGATCATCGCCGCCGAACGCTCGACACACAGCCCCACCAGCACGTCCGATCCCACGCCCCGCTGACGCAGATGACGCGCGACACGATTGGCCTGGGCATTGAGCTCCGCATAGCTCAGTGACACATCCTCGGATATGACGGCTATCCGATCGGGCGTCCGGGCCACCTGTGCCTCGAACAGCTCGTGCAGCGCGTGGACATGCGGGTACGCCATGTCGGTGGCGTTGAAGGTAGCGACCAGTTGATGGCGTTCGGCCTCGCCCAACATGGCCAACTGACCGAGAGCACGTTCCGGCTCGGCCACAATGGCCTGCAACAACTGCGTAAAGTGACCGGCCATGCGTTCGATCGTGCGCGCATCGAACAGCTCGGTGCTGTATTCGAAGCTGCCATGCAGACCGTCACGTTCCTCGGTCAAGGTCAGCGTGATATCGAACTTGGCCAGAGCGCTTTCATGAGCCAGCAGGTTCATCGACAGGCCTGGCAAGGCCAGCTCGTCCATCGGTACGTTCTGCAGCACCAGCATCACCTGGAACAGTGGCGAATAACTGGTATGGCGTTCCGGCTGCAGGGCTTCGACCAGTTGCTCGAACGGCACATCCTGGTGGGCGTAGGCATCCAGCGTGTGCTGTCGCACCTGTTGCAACAGGCTGTGGAAATCGAGCGAGAGATCGACCTGGGTACGCAATACCAGGGTATTGACGAAGAAGCCGATCAAGTCTTCGACCTCGGCCCGATTGCGATTGGCGATCGGCGTGCCGATGCAGATATCGCTCTGGCCGGAATAACGAGCCAGCAGCACATTGAAGGCCGCGCACAGCGTCATGAACAGCGTGCTCTGCGTTCGCCGACTCAACGTGTGCAGACCCGATACCAGCGTCGCTGGCAACTCGAACGGCAACGTCGCACCAATATGGCTCGACTGCGCCGGTCGCGGCCTGTCGGTCGGCAAGGCCAACAGGCTAGGACTATCGGCGAGCTGCCGCTTCCAATAGCTCAGCTGTCGTTCCAGCACACCGCCTTGCAGCCATTCGCGCTGCCACTGGGCGAAATCGGCGTACTGAATCGGCAGCTCCGACAACGGCGATGGCCTGCCCTCAGTGAACGCCTGATACAGCGCAGCCATCTCTCGAACGACCACACCCATCGACCAACCGTCCGAGACGATATGGTGCATGGTCAACAGCAGGACATGTTCTTCTGTATCCAGCCGCAACAACGCGCCGCGAATCAGCAGATCCGCCTCCAGGTCGAATCGCGTTTGCGCCTCCTCCATCGACAATCGTTGGGCCTCGACTGCCCGCTCCTTTACCGGCAAGTCCGACAGGTCGCTGATAGCCAGCGGCAAGTCCACGCAGGACATGACCACTTGCACCGGCGATCCATCGTCATCGGCAAAACAGGTACGCAACGCTTCATGGCGACGCAGAATCTCGTTGAGCGTGCGGGCCAGGGCAACCACATCGAGATGCCCCTTCAGGCGCAGCGCCACCGGGATGTTGTAGAGCGCACTCTGGCGATCCAGCTGATCCAGAAACCACAGGCGCTGTTGGGCGAACGACAAGGCCAGCGGCCTATCGCGGTTTGCTCGCTGCAGCGATGGCGCGCCGCCTCCAGCCTCGGCGTTGACCATCTTGCGCATCAACATCACGATGGACGGTGCGTCGAACAAGGCACGCAAGGGCAATTCGACCTGCAGCGCGCGCCGTATCCGCGACATCAACTGCGTCGCCAATAGCGAATGGCCGCCCAGCGCGAAGAAGTCGTCGTGGATGCCCACCTTGTCCAGCTTCAGAACCTCTGCCCAGATGCCTGCCATGATTTCTTCGGCTGGCGTGCGCGGCGCGACATAACCTTCATCGCTTCGCGTCATGTCCGGGGCCGGCAGCGCGCCACGATTGACCTTGCCGTTGGGTGTCAGCGGCATACGATCGAGCGTGATGAAATAGCTCGGCACCATGTACTCGGGAAGCGTCTGCGACAGGATCGTGCGCAGGCGTGCCTCGTCCGGCAAGGTTTGCCCTTCATGCGCAACTAGGTAGGCGACAAGCCGCTTATCGCCGACGCTGTCCTCGCGTGCCAGCACCACGACCTCGCTGGCCAGAGCCTGCAATGCGGCCTCGATCTCGCCCAGCTCGATACGGAAGCCACGAATCTTGACCTGGTGATCGATACGTCCCAGATACTCGATCTGGCCGTCCGCCCGATACTGAACCAGGTCGCCGGTGCGATACATCCGCGCGCCCGGCGTGGCACTGAAGGGATTGGGGACGAACTTCTCCGCCGTCAGTTCCGGCCGCTTCAGATAGCCACGGGCCAGCCCGTCGCCGGCAATGAACAACTCACCGGCGACGCCCATCGGGACGGGCTCTCCTTGGGCGTCGAGAATGTAGGTCTGCGTATGGGCGATCGGACGACCGATCGACACCGGCGTGCTCGAACCCTTCTCCACCAGCGTAAAGGTCGAATACGTCGTGTCTTCCGACGGGCCATACAGGTTGTAGATTTTCTCGACCGATGCCTGCCGATAGAGCGACTGCACCAGCGTGTTGGACAACGCCTCGCCGGCCAGGTTGATGACCTTCACTGATGTGGGGAGCGTCTTGTTCCGATGCACTTCGGCCATCGCCGAGGGCACCGTGTTGATCAGGGTGACCGGCAACGTGTCCGCACGCTCCGCGAAGTCGAGAATATTATCGACCAGCCAGGACGAACCGCCCCGGCTCAAGGGACCGAAGATCTCGAAGATGGAAAGGTCGAAACAGATCGACGTCGATGCCAGCACCTTGTCGAGGCTGTCGCCGTCGAACGTAGCCAGTGCCCAATGAATAAACGTGACAGCATTGCGATGCTGGATCGCCACACCTTTGGGCTTGCCGGTCGACCCGGACGTGTAGATCACATACGCCAGATGGTCACCGACAGCGACAGCCGCAGGATTATCGTCGCGGCAGCCGGCCAATTGCGCAGCGTCTGCATCGATGCAGAACACCGTCATGCCTTCCACCGGAGGCAAATCCGATAACAGATGCTGCTGCGTCAACAACACTCGCGGCTCGGCGTCGACCAACATGGTCGCGATTCGCCCGGCCGGATAAGCAGGATCCAGTGGCACATAAGCACCACCGGCCTTCAGCACGCCAAGCAGGCAAGCAATCAGATCAGGCGTACGCGTCATGCATACCCCCACGAGCACATCCGGCCCGACGCCCAGGCTTCGCAGGTGATGAGCCAGCTGATTGGCTCGCCGGTTAAGGTCCGCATAGCTGAGCGCGACGCCGTTGTGCATCACCGCCATGCTGTCCGGTGTACGTGCTACCTGTGCCTCGAACAACGCCTGGAGGGTCTGCGGACGGATGGTCTCTGTGGAGATCGTCGCCGTGTCGTTCCACGCATGCAGCAGCTGATCCCGTTCCGCCGTCGGCATGACTTTCAGGCTTTCAATAGACACATCCGGACTGGACTCCAACGCATCGGCCAGGTGCTCCAGTACCGTGTGCATGTATTGGCACACCCGTCGTGCGCGCTCGACATCCGGGATCTGAACGGCCAGGCCAAACCCGTCGCCGGCATCGTCCACCGACATCATGCAGGGATAATTGGTGCGCTCCTTCACGTTGAGCAGTTGCATGCCAGGCAATTCTTCGGTCAAGACCGAGTCCGCACCGACGTTATGGCGGTAGTTGAACAGCGACGAGAACAGCGGTGTCGGTGCCACCACGCCGCTTGCGCGCTGAGCCAGCGCCAGCGATGCATGTTCATGGCGCAGCAGCTGGGTAAGGAGCACATGCGTATCGCGCACGCCATCGAGCACGGACTTCGTGCCCGTCTGTATGCATACCGGCAACGTGTTGATGAAGATGCCCAGTACCCGATCCGAACCTTCGCCGCTTTGCATGCGACCGAACAGCACCGTACCGAACACCACATCCTGCCGCCCCGAAAGCTGCGACAGCACTTGCGCCCATGCCAGATGCATCAGGCTGGCTGCGCTCACGCCCAACTTGCGCGCCAACTGGCGCAAGCGACGTGCCAGCGCGGGATCGACCTGTTGTTGCGCTTCGGCGATATCCGCGCCGTCGCCCTGTACGTTCAACAGGCCGAAGGGTGCGGTTGGTTCGTCGACCTGCGCCAGCATCGAACGGAAGAACGACTCGTGCTCCGCCTGGCTTACGCCGGACCGGGCCTGGGCCACGAAGTTGCGGAACGGCAACGGCTCACGCAACGTGACTTCATGGCCGTGCAGGATGGTCCTGAGTTCGTCCATCAACAGCTTGAGCGACGTATTGTCGTCGATCAGATGGTGCAACATGATCTGCATCAACCAACGGCCATGCGCCCCATCCTCGGCGACAAAGCACCTGAGCAAGGGAGCCTGACGCACATCGAGGCGATAGTTCAGCGGGTTGTAGCGTGCCCTCAGTTGCGCGGGCACATCGTCGTCCTGCACCAGTTCGACTTCTTCGAGGATCAGCGGAGCTCGCCGCCAGACCACCTGCATCGGTTCGGCCAGCCCCTCCCACGCAATGGCGGTGCGGAAGGCATCGTGGCGGGCAATAACCGTTTCCAGCGCCGAAGCGAACGCATCCAGATGGCCACGCGTTTCGAACGCCCAGAGCATCTCCATCACGTACGCATCGCGCTCCTCGGCCATCAGATGATGGAAGAAGATGCCTTCCTGCGCCGGCGACAGCGGATAGATGTCCTTGATATTGGCAGCACCTCCCGGCACGCCCGCTTCGATGGCAGCAATGTCCGCACCATCCAGCGTCGCCAGAGTCACCATGTCTGGCGTGATATGCGCGCACTCTTGCGGAATACCATTGGCGGGCACCACGATGTCGGCACCACCTTTTTGCGTAGCCAGCGCCAGCGCCGCTACCGTCGGCTCGACAAAGAAGGTACGGATATCGACCGAAAGATCCACGCGACGCATCCGCTGAATCAGGGCAATGGCGAGCAGCGAATGGCCGCCCAATGCAAAGAAGTCGTCATGGACGCCGACCTTGTCCAGCTTGAGGACCTCCGCCCAGATACCGGCAATGATTTCCTCCGTCGACGTGCGCGGTGCGACGTATTGCTCGTCGTTCCGTACCGTTCCCGGAGCCGGTAGCGCCTTGCGATCGGTCTTGCCATTGGCTGTCAACGGCATGCGTTCGAGCATCACGAAGTGGTTCGGCACCATGTACTCGGGTAGCGTCCTGCCCACCTTTGCGCGTAGCTGCGCTTCATCCGGCAATGTTTGCCCTGTCCGTGCCACCACATAGGCGACAAGTCGCTTGTCGCCCGGCTGGTCTTCGCGCGCCAGTACCACTACCTCGCTTACCGCGGGATGATCGGCGATGCGCGCTTCGATCTCGCCCAGCTCGATGCGAAAACCGCGAATCTTGACCTGTTCGTCGTTGCGCCCCAGGTATTCGATACTGCCATCGGCCAGCCAACGGCCGACATCGCCGGTCTTGTAGAGGCGCGCCCGCGGATCGTCGACGAACGGATTGGCCATGAAACGTTCGGCCGTCAGTTCCGCCCGGTTGAGGTAACCCCGCGCCACACCGGCACCACCCACATACAACTCGCCGGCCACACCGAGCGGTACCGGTTCGCGATGGGTATCCAGCACATAGATCTGCAGATCGGGAATCTGACGGCCGATCGGACTGGGACCGGCACGATGGGCATCGGCTGGCTCGATCGGCAGATACGTCACGTGCACCGTGGTTTCGGTGATGCCGTACATGTTGACCAGGCGCGTCGCTGCATTGGCCGGTCGTTCGTACCAGGGCTTGAGCGTGCTCAGTTCGAGCGCTTCGCCGCCGAAGATGACGTAGCGCAAGTGATGTGTCCTGGCGCTGTCGCCTTGTGCTGCGATCAACTGACGGAATGCACTGGGTGTCTGGTTGAGCACCGTGACACCTTGCGCGCATAGCAACTCGTAGAAGTCCGAAGGCGAGCGCGTTACGCCCTGTGGAACGACGACCAGTTTTCCGCCATAGGCCAGGGCACCCCAGATTTCCCACACGGAGAAATCGAAGGCATAGGAATGGAACAAGGTCCACACATCGTCCCCGCCAAAACCATACCAATGGTCCGTAGCGAAGAGCAGCCGTACCACATTGCCGTGCGCAACCATGACACCCTTGGGTTTACCGGTCGAACCCGAGGTGTAGATGATGTAAGCCAGGTGATGCGGTTGCAGCCCGATGGCGGCGTTATCGAGATTGCTCGCATCCGCATGCGCCCACGCGCCGGTATCGTTGCGCAGATCGATTACGGGTACGGTCGAGGTCTGCAGGATATCTTGCACGGACTGCTGCAGGTTTTCCTTGCCGTCGACGATCACTGTGACCGGCGCGCTATCGGTCAAGGCGTAGCTCAGACGCTCGGCCGGATAGGTTGGATCCAGCGGCACATAGGCGCCACCGGCCTTCAATACCCCCAGTAGCCCAACAATCATCGCTACCGAACGTTCCACGCAAAGGCCTACCAGCACATCCGGCCCTACGCCCCGTTGGCGCAGGTGACGTGCCAGGCGGTTGGCCTGCGCATTGAGTTCCGCGTAACTCAACGAGACATCCTCGTACGTTACCGCGATCCGATCCGGTGTCCGCGCTGCTTGTGCCTCGAACAACTCGTGCAGCATCTGCATACCAGGCTGGACGCCCGCTGAAACCATGCCCGTGTCGTTGAAGATATGGAGCAGCTGATGGCGCTCGGCGTCATCCAGCATCGGCAAACGGCCGACGGCACAGCCAGGGTCTGCCACGATCGCCTGCAGCAATCGGGTGAAGTGACCGGCCATGCGCTCGATCGTATGCGCCTCGAACAGCTCGGTGCTGTATTCGAAACAGCCGAACAAGCCCTCCTCGCCCTCGGTCAAGGTCAGCGTCAGGTCGAACTTGGCCGTGGCGCCCTTGCTCTCCAGCATGGTCATCGACAGACCAGGCATGGCCATCTCGCCCATGGGCATGTTCTGCAGCACCAGCATCACCTGGAACAGCGGCGTGTAACTGGTGTGCCGCTCCGGCTGCAAGACCTCGACCAGTTGCTCGAACGGCACATCCTGATGGGCATAGGCATCCAGGGTGTGCTGTCGCACCTGCTGTAACAGACGGTTGAAATCGAGCGAGAGATCGACCTGGGTGCGCAACACCAGCGTATTGACGAAGAAGCCGATCAGGTCTTCGATGTCGGCACGGTTGCGATTGGCGATCGGTGTGCCGATGCAGATGTCGCTCTGCCCCGAATAGCGGGCCAGTAACACATTGAAGGCCGCGCACAGCGTCATGAACAGCGTGCTCTGCGTCTGCCGACCGAGTGCCTGCAGGCCCGATACCAATGACACCGGCAACGCGAATGGCAACGTTGCGCCGATGTGACTCGACTGCATCGGTCGCGGTCGGTCCGTGGGCAAAGCCAGCAAACTTGGGCTATCGGCCAGCTGACGCTTCCAGTAGCTCAGTTGTCGCTCGAGCACCTCGCCACGGAGCCAATCGCGCTGCCAGTGCGCGAAGTCCGCGTACTGGATCGGCAGCTCCGGCAGCGGCGATGGCCGGCCTTCCACGAAAGCTCGATACAGCGAGACCATCTCCCGCGCCACGACACCCATCGACCAGCCGTCCGAAACGATGTGATGCATCGTCAACAGCAACGTGTGATCAACCTCCGTCAACCGGATAAGGCTGGCACGGATCAAGGGGCCCGTGACGAGATCGAAGGGTTTGACGGTTTCTTCCTGCACGCGAAGCTGCAGCTGCGCCTCGCGCCCCGCAGGCGGCAAGTCGCTGAAGTCGGCAAGCTCCAATGTCAGTGGCAAGTCCGGATGGAAGCGTTGCACCGGCTCATCGTCCACGATCGCAAACACGGTGCGCAGTGCCTCATGGCGGCGCATGATCTCGTTGAGCGTGTAAGACAGCGCATCGACATCGAGGCGGCCGGTCAGATGAGCCGTCACCGGAATGTTGTATATCTCGCGCCGGGCTTCGTATTGATCGAGAAACCAAAGCCGTTGCTGGGCAAACGACAGTGGCAGCGGTGCATTGCGTCCGATGGGCCGGATTGCCGAAGGCATCTGCTGTACGACCGCTATAGACGGAGCGGCCCCTTTTATCGTTGTGGTAAGAGCTTCCACGGTCGGTGCATCGAAGATCGCGCTGACCGGCAGTTCGACATCGAACTCGGTGTATATCCTGGACATCAACTGCGTTGCCAGCAAGGAATGCCCGCCAAGCTCGAAGAAGTCATCGTCCATCTCGATGGAGGGGCGTCCGAACAACTCCTGCCAGATAGCGACCATCCGTTGTTCGTGGCTGGCTTCCAGTGCCGGGCCTTGCTCCTTGGAGAACGTATGCGCGGGTGGCACGGCGGGAGCCGAGGCGTAACGTCGAGTCGATGACGGACCCGCGGCGACAAGCGTGTCTGGCGCATCCGGATAGGGAACATCGGTCCAGTAGCGCTCTCGTGCGAACGGATAGGTCGGCAAACTGACGCGACGGGGTCGGGCCATGCCGCCTGCCCCATACAAAGCGTTCCAGTCGACGTTGAAGCCCCTCACCCACAGATCGAGAAGCTTGCCGAACTTGCCCTTGGCGGCCCACGCGTGGACGGCGTCGTTTATATCCTCGTCGCCCGAGAACAGCGCCATGGCTTGGCGCTTGGCCTTGCCTCGATACACGCCTTCGACGTCGGTCTTGCCCTCGGCATAGGCACGAAGCTTAAGTCGTAGGTTGTCAAGCGAATCCACCAGCAAGCCCAGCCGCTCTTCCATCGCTTCGCGCCCCACTTGCAGCGTGTAGGCGACATCGGCAAGCGCCAGGTCGACGGGAGGCACGATGGCCGACAACAAGCGTTGCACCTGCTCCTGCAGTCGATCGGAGTCGCGAGCCGACAGTACGACCATGGCCGGACCATGTGGCACCCGGCCCCCTTCGGTCGGTGCAACATACTCTTCGATCACCAGATGAGCATTCGCCCCGCCGGCGCCGAATGAAGAGACGCCCGCTATCCTCGGGTACTCGCGCGCTTGACCGTCAATATTCACCATCGGGCGCGGCCAATCGGCCAGGCTCCGCTGCACGACAAAAGGTGTGTCGGCGAATGGGATGTTCGGGTTGAGTGCATCGGCGTGCAGGCTCGGCACCAGCGCGCGATGCTTCATCTGCATCACCACCTTGCTGATCCCCACAAAGCCGCTCGCGCTCTCGCTATGACCGATGTTGGACTTGGCCGACCCGATGGCGCAGAACTGCTTGTCCTGCGTCCAGTTTCGGAATGCCCGGGTCAAGCCGGCGATCTCGATCGGGTCGCCCATATGGCTACCTGTGCCTTGCGCCTCCACATAGCTGACCGCACGCGCATCGACACCTGCACGCTCCAACGCGTCGCTCACCAATTGTGCCTGCATGTTCGGGTTGGGCGTCATGTAGCCATGCGACTTGCCGCCCGAGTTGATCGCGCTGCCCTTGATCACGCCATAGATATGATCGCCATCGGCAACCGCGCGCTGCAGCGGCTTGAGCACAAGCGCACCCACAGCTTCGCTGTCCACAAAGCCATCGGCGTCGGCGGCAAACGGCTTGCATTGGTTGTCGCTCGACAGCATGGTCAACGCCGACAGGCCGATCATGTGATCCGGCGTAACGAGCAGATTTACCCCGCCGGCAATAGCCACTTCGCTGTCGCCGCTGCGCAGGCTTTCGATCGCCAGATGCACCGCCGTCAGCGACGACGAGCAGGCGGTATCGACCGCCATGCTGGGACCCTGGAAGTTGAGCAGATAGGAAATGCGGTTGGCGATCGACCAGAAGCGTACGCCGGTCGCGTAGCTTTCGTTCAGGACGCCGACGAACGTGCCGATCTTTCTGCTCTGGCACAACCCCTCCGGGGTATAACCGGCGTCCTCGATGCTCGCATAGACCTCCTGCATGAACAGCCGTTCTTGCGGGCTGATCAGCCGCGCTTCGCCGGGCGTGATGTTGAAGAACAGTCGATCGAAGCAATCGGCGTCATCGAGCAGGCCGGCCCATTTGCTATAGGTCTTGCCGGGCTGCTGCTTCTGCGCGTCGAAAACCAAGCTGTTGTCCCAGCGTTCCAGCGGTACTTCCGAGACGCTGTTGCGTCCTGCGACAAGGTTGTCCCAGAACTGGTTGACGTCGGAAGCGCCGGGGTAACGCCCGGAAAGTCCGATGATCGCCACGTCGAACCGTGTGGCGTCCGCAGGAGCACTTGCCTGCACCGCACTGGACCGTTTCCAACCGCGTGCACGGCGAAGCTTCTGCGCCGGCACCGGTGTCGGTAGCGGTAGCGGCAGCGGCGCCGAGGTCGCCGCCACCGCAACGGCGGCGGGAGATGCGCTACGCACCACTTCAAACTGCGGTGCCAGCAATGTCGCGTGTTCGCGCAGCAAGTAATCGACCAAGCCAGCCAATGTCGGATACTCGAAGAAGATCGTGGGCTTCAGTTCGAGTCGATATTGACGATTCAGGGCGTTGCCGAATTCGGTCAGCGTAATGGAATCGAAGCCGTATTCCATCAAGGGCGTCTCGCCATCGATGTCCTCCGGTTTGACCTTGATCAGCGAAGAGACCGTTCCGACAAGTGCGCGCTTGAGTTTCTCCGGCAGTGTCTGGTCGGCCTGGCTTGTCGCCGCATCGCGGTTATCGACCGCCGCAACCGGCGATGCCGAGACAACCTCCTGCGGTTTGCCCAGCAGTACATGACGGATGCGAGTGGCTTCACCGGCGACGACCACAAGCTGGCCCAACCCACTGGCCATCGCCTGTCGCAGAGCCTGCACGCCGCTGTCGCTCGCCAGGGCCTCCACGCCCAATTGCTGAGCCAGCATGTCACGCGTGGCGGCATCCACCTGCATGCCACCCTCATCCCATAGCGGCCAGTTCACCGACAGCGTGCGCCCGTGACGCAGACCCTGCGCGACCAGATCGCTGCGATGGTGCGCGAAGGCGTCCATAAAAGCATTTGCCGCCGCATAGTCGGCCTGCCCCACATTGCCCAGGGCGCCAGCTATCGACGAAAAACAGATAAAGCAATCCAGCGCCATGTCACGGCTGGCTTCGTCGAGATTGAGGGTGCCGGTCACCTTGGCGCTCAGCACCTCGAGCAGCTGTTGCTGCGTTTTCTTGACGATAAAGCCATCACGGACCACGCCGGCGCTGTGGATGATACCGTCCAGGCTCTCGAACTCTTCCGGAATGCTGCGTACCAGCTGCGTCAAGGCAACCGCGTCGGCAACATCGACGGCGTGATAGCGCACGACGGCGCCAAGCGTTTCCAGTTGGCGAATATCGGCCTGAATGCGCTCGTTCAGCGCAGAACGACCGGTCAGGATCAGCACAGGATTCCGAACCTGGCTTGCTATGTCGCGTGCGAAGATCAAACCCAGACCGCCAGCGCCGCCCGTGATCAGGTAGACGCCCTGAGGCTTCCACGGTGAGCGCGCTTCGCCCGCTACCGTGTATTCGCTCCAACCGGAAACCTGGCGCTCTCCATGGACGTAACGCACGTATTGCGCATCGCTACCGCGGTTTTCCAGCACTGCCTGGACGATGTTCTGACCTGCCTCGACACAGACAAGCTGACCGGTAATATTCGGATTTTCCAGCTGCGCGGTGCGCAACATGCCCGCCAGACCCTGCAGCATGTCCCTATCACGCACCACGACCTGCAGCAGTCGCTTTCCGGACTGAGCATTCAACGCCTGCAGCTGTTCCAGCAGGACATTCGCTGCTGCACTAAAACGTCTGGCAACGTCACTTTCAGCCGCCAATCGCACGCAAACGACGCCCGGCAATTGACGTTCCACATCATCGGCGTCCACACCCAGCAGCACGACATGCCGTGCATAGCCGGGATCGGCTACTTCTACGGCCGGGAGCGTATTCCATGTAGGGCGGAACAACAGTGCCTGGCTCAATGTATCGGTCGCGATCCTCAATTCGGCGGACCTCGGCGCGACAGCAGCCGCCATCGGCCTCAGGCTGAAACGTCCGAAGCGCACGCACACCTTGCCATGCTCGTCGCAAAGATCGATATCGAGCTGCTGCACCGCGTCGCCGGCTTTGCTGCCGGCGCTATGGCGTACCACGACCCACATCGACGGCGTGCACGGATGCAGCACATCCAAGGTACCCAGGGCGAACGGCAACATCGGCGTCAACTCGATCGCCGGGCCTATCTGCAGACCCAGCGTCGCTTGCAGCGCCGCGTCCAGCAAGCTGGGGTGCAATTCATAACCCAGCGTCGGAGCCGACTCGGGCAACACAATGTGAGCCAAAGCTTGAACCGGCCCGACAAGCAGGTCACTCACCCCCTGGAACGTCGGGCCGTAGCGCAGGCCCATCTGCTCGAACAGTGCATAACACTGGGGAGCATTCAGACGGGAAACGACACACGTCTCCCGTAGCGTTGCAAGGTCTTGTGGCGTCGAAACCACCGGAGCGGTGTTCGCGATCACACCCTGGCTATGGATCACCGGCTCGCCGTCTTCGCCGTCGCTATAGATCTCGAAGGGCAGTTCGCCGGTGTCTTCGGGATAGAGCGCGATATGAAGATCCAACCCGTCGCTATCGACGACGACCGGACGTATCCAGGCGACGTCTCGCAGTTGCAGTCCATTATCTTCGCCGAGTGCTTCGCGCGCCGCGCAACGCGCCATTTCGAGTTGAGCCACGCCGGGCAGGATGTGCGCACCGCGTACCACGTGATCGGCCAGGAAGAACTCGTCACCGGTCAGGCGCGTGCTGAAACGAAGCCCTGCCACATCGGAGGTGTTCCGGTGCAGCAGCGGGTGCAATGCCGTGCCGGCAGCCGATGGGACAACCACGCGCTCGTCGCCCGTCTGTATCCAGTAGCGTTCACGCGCGAACGGATAGGTCGGCAGACTTATGCGGTGCGGCCTGGCACTACCGTAGAGCTTCGCCCAATCGATCGACAGGCCCTTGACCCAGACATCGAGCAGCTTGCCAAACTTGCCTTTTGCGATCCAGGTGTCGACCGCGGTGGCGATCTCCTCGTCGTCGGCAAAGGCGGACAATACCTCTCTGGTCCGTTTCGCTTGTCCCCGATACAGCTCATCGATCCCCGTTTCGCCTGCTACATAGGCACCGAGCTTTTCGCGCAGCTCCTCCAGCGAACTCACCATCAATGCCAGGCGCTCGTCCATCGCCTCACGACCTACCTGCAACGTATAGGCCAGGTCGTGCAGCCGCAGCGTAGCGTCTTCCTGTCGCGTGACCAGGAATGCGCACAACCTATCCACCTGCTCGCGCAGTCGCTCCTCGCTGCGGGCCGACAGCAGTACCAGCGCGGGGCCAGTGCTGAATGCGTCGGTTTGCAGCTGCGGCTCGTATTCCTCGATCACCACGTGTGCGTTCGCACCGCCCGCCCCGAACGAAGAAATACCCGCGGTCCGCGGATAGGTCCGCTTCACGGCACCCTGCTCCAGCGTCGGCCGCTCCCATGGCGACAGCGTCTGCTGCACGACGAACGGCGTGGCCGCAAAGTCGATATTCGGATTCAACACGCTCGAATGCAGGCTCGGCGCGAGTTGCCGGTGCTTCAGCTGCAGCAGCACCTTCGTCACGCCCGCGATGCCGGCCGCGCTTTCGCAATGCCCGATATTCGACTTGGCCGAACCGATCGCGCAGAACTGACGGTCCTGCGTCCACTGGCCGAACGCCTTGCTCAAGCCCGCGATTTCGATCGGGTCGCCGAGGCTGGTACCGGTGCCGTGCGCCTCGATATAACTGATCGAACGCGCATCTACGCCACCTTCGCGCAGCGCACGCTCGACCACCTGTGCCTGCGCGTTCGGATTCGGCACGGTGTAACCGTTGGTCTTGCCACCATGGTTGATGGCGGTGGCCTTGATCACCCCGTAGATATGGTCGCCATCGGCAATGGCCTGCGAAAGCGGCTTGAGCAGCACCGCGCCCACGCCTTCGCCCGGCACGTAACCTTCGCCACCTTCGCCGAAACTCTCGCAGCGTCCCTTGCCGGAAATGAACTTGCCCTGGGCCAGCATCAGGTACTTGTTCGGATGAATCGATACGTTCACACCGCCGGCAATCGCTACGGTGCAGTTTCCGCGTTGCAGACTCTGGCAGGCCAGGTGAATCGCCGTCAGCGACGAGGAGCACATGGTGTCCAGCGCCAGGCTGGGGCCGTTGAAATTGCAGTAGTACGAAATGCGGTTAGCGATGGACGCGGCAGTGTTGGACACCGACACATTCTGTCCGCGCGCCTGTGCCTGCGCTCCGTACAGCTGGTATTCCTCATACATCACACCGACGAACACGCCAACGCCGCGTTCCTCGGCTACGTTGTCCCGGGTATAACCTGCGTCCTCCAGTGTGGCGTGTACGCATTCCAGGAACAGCCGTTCCTGCGGATCCATCAACTCCGCTTCGCGCGGAGATATGTTGAAGAACAGCGGGTCGAACTTGTCCACCTCATCCAGGAACCCGCCCCACTTGCTGTAGGTCGTCCCCAGCTTGCTGCGATCGGCGTCGTAGTAACGGTGCCAGTCCCACCGCTCCGGCGGGATTTCCGTAATGCTGTCCTTGCCTTCGCTCAGGTTTCGCCAGAACGTCTCCACATCCCCAGCCTGTGGATAGCGCCCCGCCAATCCGATGATCGCGATCGCATCCTGCGCAGGTCGCGCATGGCGGGATGCAAAGCGCGATCGGTTCTGGAGAATCGATGTGACCCGCCTTTGGTTAATGGGTTTCGTCGCGACCACCGGTACGGCGGCGATCGTTTTCTCGCCGAGCAGGTCGAGCAATATGGCCTGATGCTGCTTCAAAAAGTAATCGGACAGCGCCGCAAGCGTCTGGTATTCGAAGAACAAGGTCTTCGGCAGCGAGCCAAAATCCTTTTCCAGCTTGGCAGTCAGATCCATGATCATCACGGAATCGATGCCGTAGGTATCCAGCTGCGCGCTCGTATCGATCTTGTGCGCCGGCAATTTGAGCGTTGCCGACAAGGTGCGTGCCAGATGACGTATGGTCTTTTCGCGCAGGTCTTCCGATGTCCGTTCCGTGCTATCGGTCTCGACGACAACGGTAGCGGGTGCCACCGGTGCATCCACCATCGATAACGTCGCCTTGAGACGATGCAGCAGACCTTCGACCACCAGGACCTGGGAGGAATCGCTCGCCAATGCCTGTGCCAACGACGCGGTGCCACTGGCCGTGGGCAACGGCGCCATACCGATTTCCCGCAACAGATACGAGCGCGTGGCCTCGTCGACCTGCATGCCACCTTCGGCCCACAGCGGCCAATTGATCGACAGCGTGCGCCCTCGACGCCGGCTCTGGGTAACGAGGCCGCTGCGATAATGAGCAAACGCATCCATGAATGCATTGGCCGACGCGTAGTCCGCCTGCCCCACATTGCCGATCGCGGCGGTAATGGAGGAGAAAACGATAAAGCAATCCAGCGCGATATCCGCGCTCGCTTCGTCCAGATTCAGCGTGCCGGCTACCTTCGCGCTGAATACCTCATGCAACTGCTGCCGGGTTTTCTTGATCAGAAAGCTGTCACGCAAAACCCCAGCGCTGTGGATGATCCCGTCAAGGCTTTCGTACTCTTCCGGAAGGCTGCGCACCAGCTGCGTGATGGCTGCCTTGTCGGCGACATCGACTGCGTGATACCGCACGACCGCGCCCAGGGTTTCCAGCTCGCGCACCTTGGCCTGAATACGTTCGTCCATGGCCGAGCGCCCAGTCAGGACCAGCGTGACTCCCTTCGCCTGCCGCGCGATGTCGCGCGCGAAGATCAACCCCAAACCGCCTGCGCCGCCCGTGATCAGGTAAACCCCACGTGACTTCCACGGTGTAACCGTCTGCGTCGCCTCCGGCAGCTCCGCCCAACCGCTGACCTGACGCATCCCACCGGCATAGCGTATATGCACCGCAAGACTGTCGCGATTCTGCGCCAGCGCTTGCGCCACATCCTGACCCGTTTCGACCTCGATAAGCTGACCGACCAGACGCGGGTTCTCCACCTGCGCCGTACGCAGCATGCCGCCGAGGCCGGCCAGCAGAGCGCCTTCGCCCTCGCGCGGCACAACCAGTTGGATCAGGTGTTGCCCAGGCTGGCTGTTCAAGCCCTGGAGGAGCTCCAGCAGCGTGAACGCCGCCGCTTCATAGCCTTGCGAAAGATCATCGCCAAAAGGTAGACGAATCGCTTCCGGCATCTGCGCCTGCAAGCGATCTGCGTCTGCCGGATTCACGCCGCACAGCAGGATGCGGCGCTGAGCAAACGTGCGAATGGCGGCATCATTTGTGGTGGGCTGCGTAAACCATGATGGACTCACCAACAAAGTCTGCAAGGACTTGTCCGGCCCGGTGACACCCGTCGTCAAACGCAATTCAAGGCGGTTGAAGCGCGCACATACCGTCCCCTTGTCATCGCAAAGGTCGATATCGAACACCCGCGACGTAACGTCCATGACGTCGCCCGGACTATGTCGCACAACTGCCCATGCGGGAGCACCAGGCATCAGCGCCTGCAGCGATCCCAGTGTTGCAGGCAGCCACAACGCGCTCGCCTCATCGGCTGCCAGCATCAGTCCCAGCGTGGCCTGCAGCGCCGCGTCCAGCAGGCTGGGATGCAGAACGTAATCTTCTCGTGTTGCTTGAACTGCCGTCGGCAATACAATCTTTGCCAGTGCGTGCTGCGGGCTCGCATGCAGCTCGCTCAAACCCTGAAAGCCGGGGCCATAGTTCAATCCAAGGGCTTTGAATGCGGCATAGCACTGCGCAGCGGCCATGGACGAGGTGCATGGCTCGCGCAAGGCAACAAGATCGTGCATTGTCTCGGCGTCAGGCTGCGCATCATCGATGGCAACCACCGATCCCTGGCTGTAGATCACGCTGTCGCCGTCTTCGGCATCACGATAGATTTCGAAACGGATCGAGCCGCCTTCTTGCGGCATCAGGGCAATATGCAGGTCAAGCCCGTCCGTATCCACGACCACCGGACGAAGCCAGGCGATGTCCAGTAACTGCAGCGTGCATTCGTCTTCGATCGCTTCGCTCACGGCGCAACGCGCCATCTCCAGTTGCGCCACGCCGGGCAGGATGCGTGCGCCACGTACCACGTGATCGGCCAGGACAAATTCGTCGCCGCTGAAATGCGTGCTGAAGCGCTGCACCGAGAAGCTCGATGTGTTCCGATGCAGCAGCGGATGCAGCGTCTTGTCGATGCCCGATACGCTGAGTGGACGATCGTTGCCGACCTGTATCCAATAGCGTTCGCGCGCGAACGGGTATGCCGGCAGGCTGATCCGGCGCGGCTTCGTCTCGCCATAAAGCTTTGTCCAATCGATCGACAGTCCCTTCACCCATAGATCGAGCAGCTTGCCCAGTTTGCCCTTGGCCATCCATGCATCGACGGCGGCGGTCATGTCCTCGTCGCCGGCCAGCGCACCGAGCGCCCCCTTTGTCTGCTTTACCTGGCCCCGATACAGTTCCTCGATACCCGTCTCGCCGGCGCCATAAGCACTCAGTTTCGTACGTAGTTCGGCCAGCGAGCCGACGACCAGGCCCAGCCGCTCCTCCATGGCCTCACGTCCTAGCTGGAGCGTGTAGGCGAGGTCCAACAAGTCGATAGCTGCATCCGAAGTGATGGCTTCAAGCAGCCGCTGTACTTGTTCGCGCAGCCGGTCTTCATCGCGAGCCGACAGCACGATCAGGGCCGGCCCCGGTATCGCCCGCGGTACGGTAGCTGCAACGTACTCCTCGATAACGACATGCGCATTGGCGCCGCCCGCACCGAACGAGGAAATGCCGGCGATGCGTGTATCCCCTCGTGTCGGCCTTGGCCATGGCGCGAGCTCTTGCTGCACCACAAAGGGCGTGCTGGTGAAGTCGATATTTGGATTCAATACGCTCGAATGCAGGCTCGGTGCCAACTGGCCGTGCTTAAGCTGCAACAGCACCTTGGTAACGCCGGCAATACCAGCCGCGCTCTCGCAATGGCCGATATTCGACTTGGCCGAACCGATCGCGCAGAACTGCTTGTCCTGCGTCCAGCCTCGAAACGCCTTGGACAATCCGGCAATCTCGATCGGATCGCCCAGGCTGGTGCCGGTGCCGTGCGCTTCGATGTAGCTGATCGAACGCGCGTCCACGCCACCCTCACGCAAGGCACGCTCGATCACCTTGGCTTGCGCGTTGGGGTTCGGCACCGTGTAGCCGTTGGTCTTGCCGCCATGATTGATCGCGGTGGCCTTGATCACCCCGTAAATGTGATCGCCATCGGCAATCGCTTGCGACAGCGGCTTGAGCAAGACCGCGCCCACGCCCTCGCCCGGCACATAACCTTCACCACCTTCACCAAAACTCTCGCAGCGGCCCTTGCCTGAGATGAACTTGCCCTGGGCCAGCATCAGGTATTTGTTCGGATGCACCGACACGTTCACACCGCCCGCGACCGCCACGGTGCAGTCGCCACGCTGCAGGCTTCGGCACGCCAGATGGATCGCCGTCAGCGACGACGAGCACATGGTGTCCAGCGCCAGGCTGGGGCCGTTGAAATTGCAGAAGTACGAAATGCGGTTCGCTACGGATGCGGCACTGTTGAGCATGGCAAGGTTGTTTCCCCTGGCCTGCTCCTGCGCTCCGTAAAGCTGGTATTCCTCGTACATCACGCCGACGAATACGCCGACGCTACTGTCCTCGGCCACGTTTTCACGGGTATAGCCGGCGTCCTCCAGCGTGGCGTGCACGCACTCCAGGAACAGTCGTTCCTGCGGATCCATCAGCTCCGCTTCGCGTGGAGAGATATTGAAGAACAGCGGATCGAACAGGTCGACGCCGTCGATAAAGCCGCCCCACTTGCTGTACGTCTTGCCGGTCTTGCTGCGATCCGCGTCGTAGTAGAGCCCATGATCCCAGCGCTCGACGGGAATCTCGGTAATGCTGTCCTTACCCTGGCTCAGGTTGGCCCAGAACTGTTCGAGATTGGTGGCCTGCGGATAGCGCCCCGCCACGCCGATAATGGCAATCTCGCCGACGTCCTTGCCTGCCATCGGGCTGAAACGTTCGATATCGCCGAACTGGGCGCTCGCCTGTTGAAAGCCACGCTCGTTAGTGCCAAAGCGCGGGCGGCGTGAGGCTGGCGTGGTAACGACCGGCACGTCCTGCTCGGAGGGCGATGCAGGTTCGGGCGCATCGTAAGGAGTATCACCGAGTACTTCGCTCAGGCGCGCACGGTGGTTTTCCATGAAATGGCCAGCCAGCGCCGCAATCGTCTGATATTCGAACAGCAGCGTCTTGGATAGAGGACCGAAGACTTCCTCCAGGGTTCGGGTCAGGTCCATCACGAGGATGGAGTCGATGCCGTAGGCCTCCATTTGCGCGCGTGCATCGATGCTATGAGCCGGACGCTTCAGTGCGCTCGACAGCAACCGAACGAAGTAACGTATCGCCTTTTCCTGCAGTTCGTCCGTCGGCGCGCTCGATGTGAGCGCTGCCCGTACCACCTCATCGCGCTGCGGCGAAACCGCTTGTACCGGCTCAGCAGATTCCTTTTGCCCCGCGGTGCGCGCACAAAACTCGCTCAGTCGAGCACAGACCACACCCGTGTCGTCGCATAGATCGATATCAAATTTCTGCAGAACATCAGCCGAGGTTGAACCGGTACTACGACGTATCACTGCCCACATGCTATCGACGCAAGGACTCAGGATATCCAGCGAACCCAGTGCGAACGGCAACATGGACGTTGCCTCGTTCCAGTGGCCGGCATCATGAGCCTGAAAACCAATCGTCGCCTGCAGTGCCGCGTCGACGACGCTGGGATGAAGAACATAGCCCTCGTGGATAGGCTTGATTGCGTCAGGCACCGTAATCCGGGCCAGTGCCTGTCCCTGCCCGATGAAAAGCTCGCCCAAGCCACGATGCGCTGGGCCATAGTTCAAACCCATACGGTCGAACGCGGCATAGCATTCGGTCGCATACAAATGCGCTTGCGCACATTGCTGACGCATGACGTCGAGGTCGTGCGTTTCCCTGGCACCGGATGTCGTATCGATCAGGCGGACGACTGAGCCTTGACTATAAACCTGGGCTTCATCGCCATCCGCGTTGTCGTAGAGCTCGAAACTATATTCGCCGGCACGTTCGGGGAACAGCGCGATATTCACATCTAGCGGTTCGGAACTGCCCACCACTGGACGAAGCCAAACGATGTCTTTCAGGCGAAGCTGGCCGTTGGCGGCAATCGCATGGGTTGCCACGACACGTAGCATCTCCAGTTGCGCAGCGCCCGGTAGCGTGGGCACGCCCTGCACCACGTGATCGGCAAGAAAGCTTTCCTTGCCGGTAAAGCGACTGCTGAAGCGCAAGCCCGCCATCGTCGAGGTATTGCGATGCACCAGCGGATGCATCCCGGCGGGTGACGACGCCGACAACCAGGGCTTCGCCTCGACCCAGTGTTTTTCCCTGATAAACGGATAGGTCGGCAACGCCAGCCGGCGATGCTTGCCCACCTCGTACAGACTCGCTCCATCGATCGCCTGCCCGTCGACCCATGCCTGTGCGATGGCGTGCAGATTTCCATCGATCAGTGTCACGGGTTCGGTTTGAGCGAGCTTCTCCGCCGGCAGTTCGCCGACGAAGACACCTTGCGCCTGCCCCGTCAACCAATCTTCCAGTTGCGCCTGCAGTGCATCGAAGGAATCGACCACCAGTGCGAGGCGCGCGGCCATCGCCTGCCGTCCCACCTGCAACGTATAAGCCAAGTCGGCCAAACCGGCCTCACGCATCTCCGACGAGGCGATGGCCGCAAGCAACTGCTGCACCCGTTCGCGCAACACTGCCATCGTCTTGGCCGACAACACCACCAGAACCGATTCGGGTGCCGCTTCGCTTAGGATGGCCTCGGAGGGCTCGACATACTCCTCGATCACCACGTGCGAGTTCACGCCGCCGAAACCGAACGAACTGATACCGGCACGGCGCGGCAGGGCTACGCCGCGGTC